>URNC01000077.1 GCA_900549065.1 uncultured Collinsella sp.
CTACACCTAAGCCTTCGTCGGCAGCGTCAGATGTGTATAAGAGACAGGTGTAGGCGTTGCCCTCGCAGCCGAGCGCCTCGTGCCAAAGCTCGTCGGCCCAGAACGGGCAGATGGGCGCCAGGACGCTCACGATGTCCTTGGCCACGCCGTAGCACAGGGCCTTGTCGCGGTCAGCACCCTCGGTGGCGTTGAGGTAGGCGCTCGCCGCGTTGACGAGCTCCATGACGGCCGAGATCGCGGTGTTGAACTGGCCACGGTCGAAGTCCTCGGTGCACTTGGCGATGGTGCGGTGACGCTCGCGGTAGAGCTTCATCGCGGTCTCGTCGAGCACGGACTTGTCGAAGGCCACGTTGGCGTCACCCGACTGGACGAGCTGCCACACGATACGCCAGGCGCGCTTGATAAAGCGGTTGGCGCCCTCGACGGCCTTGGGATCCCAGTCGAAGTCCTTCTCGGGCGGGGCGATAAACAGGATCGCCAGACGCATGGTGTCGGCGCCGTAGGGCTCGATAACCGAGCTCGGGGGCACAACGTTGCCCTTGGACTTGGACATGGTGTCGCCGTTCTCGTCCTTGACCATGCCCTGGCACAGCAGGTTGGTGAAGGGCTCGTCCACGCTCAGCAGACCCAGGTCGCGCAGCGCCTTGGTAAAGAAGCGGCTGTAGAGCAGGTGCAAAATGGCGTGCTCGATGCCACCAATGTAGTTATCGACGGGCATCCAACGGTCTGCCGCCTCGCGGGAGAAGGGCAGCTCGGTGTTGTGCGGGTCGGTATAGCGCAGGTAATACCAGCTGGAGCAGGTGAAGGTGTCCATGGTATCGGTCTCGCGCTTGGCCGGGCGACCGCAGACCGGGCAGGTGGTCTCGTAGAAGTCCTTGCACTCGGCGAGGGTCTCGCCAGCGCCCAGGTCCAGGTTCTCCGGCAGCGTCACCGGGAGCTGATCCTCGGGCACGGGCACGATGCCGCAGTGCTCGCAGTGGATGGCCGGGATGGGGTTGCCCCAATAGCGTTGACGGCTGATGAGCCAGTCGCGCAGGCGGAACTCGACCTTGCGACGACCGCAGCCCATGGCCTCGAGGTCGGCCACGATGGCAGCCTCGCCCTCGGAGTGCTTACCACCGCGCATGCCGGTGTACTTGCCGGACTGGACGAGCGTGCCCTCGGCAGCGTGGGCGCAATCCCAGTCGACGGTCTCGGCATGGAAGGTATCGATGGTCTCGCCACTGGCCTCGACGGCAGCGCGATCGTCATCGTCCAGGATAATCGGCACGATCGGCAGGTCGTACTTACGGGCAAACTCAAAGTCGCGCTGGTCGCCGCAGGGAACGGCCATGACGGCGCCGGTGCCGTAGTCGGCAACGACATAATCGGCAACCCACACGGGAACCTTCTCGCCGTTGACGGGGTTCACCACGTAGCGGCCCGTAAAGGCGCCGTGCTTCTCGAGGGTGCCCTGGGCACGCTCGACGGCAGAGATATGCTTAGAGTCCTCGACGATCTTGGTGACGGCCCCCTCGTACTCCGTGCCCTCGACGAGCTCGTGCAGACGAGCGTACTCGGGAGCCAGGACAAAGAAGGAGACGCCAAAGAGGGTGTCGGCACGCGTGGTGAAGACGGTAATCTTGCCCTCGTCGCCCTCGATGGGCTCGCCATCCTGGTCGCACAGGGTAAAGTCGACCTCGGCGCCCTCGGAGCGGCCGATCCAGTTGGCCTGCATCTGCTTGACACGCTCGGGCCAGCCGGGGAGCTTCTCCAGGTCGTCGAGCAGCTCCTGGGAGTACTCGGTGATCTTGAAGTACCACTGCTCCAGGTCGCGCTTCTCGGGCTCGGTGCCGCAGCGCCAGCACTTGCCCTCGGTGACCTGCTCGTTGGCCAGAACGGTCTTGCAGTTAGGGCACCAGTTGACCGGGTTCTTCTTGCGGTAGACCAGGCCCTTTTCCCACAGCTTCTCAAAGATCCACTGACCCCAGCGGTAGTAGTCGGGGCTGCAGGTCTTGACCATGCGATCCAGATCGTAGGAGAAGCCCATGCGCTTCATCGTGGCGAGCGCCTGGTCCATGTTCTTATACGTCCAGGCGGCAGCCTGCGTATTGTGCTTGATGGCGGCGTTCTCGGCAGGCAGGCCAAATGCGTCAAAGCCGATGGGGTGCAGCACGTCGTAGCCGCGCATGCGGGCCTGACGGGCCATGGCATCGCCGATGGTATAGTTGCGCGCGTGGCCCATGTGCAGGTCGCCCGACGGATACGGGAACATCTCGAGCACATACTTTTTGGGCTTGCTGTCGTCGGTGTCGACGGCAAAGAGGTTGGAGTCCTCCCAGGCCTTCATCCACTTGGACTCAATGGCCTGCGCGTCGTAGGCAGGGATCTCGTCCTTATGATCTGTGCAATCGCACATATCAGCTCCTTTGTTAGCTGGGTTGGGGCGGGGCGTTCTTACCTTTACTCGCTGCTGCGGACAGTCCTGCTCGCACGAAGAGCACATTAAGTGCTCTTCGGCTCGTGCGGAACTTGCAGCGAGCAAAGGTAAGAACGCCCCGCCACATCGTTAACTCGCATGATGATAGCAAATACGACAAGCGAGATGCCTGCGACTTGCAGGCATCTCGCTTTATCTAAATAACGTGGTTGATACTCGACCTTTATGTGAGGCTCTTACCTTATCGATAAGATACGGACTGTTGAGAATCCTTCACGACAACGTCGTGGGCGCCGCCTTCGACGATGGAGGTCGAGCTCACCAGGGTCAGGCGTGCCTTTTCCTGGAGCTCGGGGATCGAGAGGGCACCACAGTTGCACATCGTGGACTTGACCTTGTAGAGCGTGCCGCCCACGCCGTCCTTGAGGGAGCCGGCATAGGGAACGTAGGAGTCGACGCCCTCGACGAAGCTGAGCTTCGCGGCACCACCCAGGTCGTAGCGCTGCCAGTTGCGGGCACGCGCAGAACCCTCGCCCCAGTACTCCTTCATGTACTGACCGTTCACATTGACGCGCTCGGTCGGGCTCTCGTCGAAGCGGGCGAAGTAGCGGCCCAGCATCATAAAGTCGGCACCCATGGCAAGGGCGAGCGTCATGTGGTAGTCGTAGACGATGCCACCGTCGGAGCACACGGGCACGTAGACACCAGTCTCCTCGTAGTACTCGTCACGGGCGCGGCAGACGTCGATCAGCGCGGTGGCCTGGCCACGGCCGATGCCCTTGGTCTCACGGGTGATGCAGATGGAACCGCCGCCGATACCGACCTTGATGAAGTCGGCACCGCAGTCGGCCAAGAAGCGGAAGCCCTCGGCGTCGACGACGTTACCGGCACCGACCTTGACGTCCTCGCCATAGTTGGCGCGGATCCACTCGATGGTGCGCTTCTGCCACTCGCTGAAGCCCTCGGAAGAGTCGATGCACAGGACATCGGCGCCGGCCTCGATGAGCAGCGGCACGCGCTCGGCATAGTCGCGGGTGTTGATACCGGCGCCGACCATGTAGCGCTTGTCGCTATCGAGCAGCTCGTTGGGGTTGGTCTTGTGGCTGTCGTAGTCCTTGCGGAAGACGATGCCCATGAGGTGATCGTTGTCGTCGACGATCGGCAGGGCGTTAAGCTTGTTGTCCCAGATGACGTCGTTGGCAACCTTGAGGCTGATGTTCTTGTCGCCCACGATGAGCTGCTCACGCGGGGTCATGAACTCGGAGACCTTCGTCTGGTGGTCATCGCGACTGGGGCGATAGTCACGGCTGGTGACGATGCCCAGGAGCTTACCCTTGGGAGTGCCGTCGTCAGTGACCGGCATGGTGGAATGACCGGTCTTCTCCTTGAGCTCGATGACCTGCTCCATGGTCATGTCGGGGGTCAGCGTGGAATCGGACTGAACGAAGCCGGCCTTGTGATCCTTGACGGCCTTGACCATAGCGGCCTCGGACTCGGCGCTCTGGGAACCGTAAATGAAGGACAGGCCACCCTCGGTAGCGAGAGCGACACCCATGTCGACGCCCGAGACGGACTGCATGATGGCGGAAACCATGGGGATGTTCAGGGTGATTGCCGGCTTCTCACCGCGCTTAAAGCGGGTCAGCGGCGTCTTAAGAGAGACGTTGTTGGGGATGCACTGCGAGGACGAGTAACCAGGGACCAGCAGATACTCCGAAAACGTGTGGGACTCACCGGGAAAGAACGTAGCCATGTTTCTCCTTTTTCCATGCGACCGGTCGGCTGCAGGCCTCGTAGGACCCAGCCCAACCTTGGGCGCCCAATACTGGGGAAGTATCTTAACGCACTTTGACTGCTACAATGCATGATTTAAGAAGAGCACATGAGGGTTTGACGCAGGCTTTGCGTTTACCCAGCAAACACTTTAGCGGGGAGACGTGGAGCACATGGAGTACAAGACGACGGCAAAGCTGGTCATTCAAGCGTGCGACAATGATCTGCCGGGCGTGTTCGGCCACGGCTGCGTCTTGCTGCTGCAAGGCATCGCCCGCGAGCACTCGCTCAACCGTGCCGCCAAGAGCATGGGCATGGCGTATTCCAAGGCCTGGCGCATCGTAAACGAGGCCGAAGGTCAGCTGGGCTGCAAACTCATCGAGCGAGACGGCGCCCGCGGATCCACCCTCACCCCCGCCGGCGAGCGAGCCATAGCGGTCTACGAGGAGCTGCAGGCCGACATCAACAACGTCATCGCCACCAAAGCCAACGACCTCATCGCCAGCATCAAAGAGTAGCCAATTTGGGGCTTTTAGCTACACAACCCCTTCTCCTAAGTTGCGGTGAAATAGGGACTGTTTATGCCGATAAAGCCGTAAATCAATCCCTATTTCACCGCAACTTATGGAGTTGAGGATGATTTAGCTAGTTGCGAAGGGCGTTGTCTAGGGTTGACGCTACAACCAGTGGGTTGTCGGTACCGGCGAAGAGGCGGATGGTGCTCCCCTGCTTGCCGCGTGGGGCCGAAAGGCGCGTCGTTGCGCCGCCGGCGGACGATGTACGAAACTCCCCCGGCAAAGCGTCGAACAGCTCTCCCGCGCTACGCTCGATAAGGTCAAATTCAACTGCCGGGCCAAAGCCGTGCTCGAGGATTCCCGTTGCAACCACATGGTCGGGATGCGAGCTCAGTCCGGGATAGCGCACGTTGCGCACCATCTCGTTGGCGGCCAAATACTCGGCCAGCGCACGGGCGCGGTCGAAGTGTGCCTGCATGCGGGCGTCGAGCGTGGAACGCCCGTGCTCCAGCACGTCGGCCTCCTCGGTAGAAAGGTCGAGCGCCAAAGCACCGCAGCCCGCAAACAACGCATGCGCGCACTCGGCAGCAGCATCCACGCGATGGCGCTTGAGCTGCGAGCGCGCCACCGAAGCGGCAACGAGCTTGCGCGGTGCCTTACCAGCACACACGCGGTCAAGCGCCTCGCGCGACAGCACGGCACCCAGCCGCAGCGGATCGCAGCCAAAAGCCGACGCCACGGTGTTGTCAACAACCAACAGCGCATGGGCCTCACGCGCCGCCCGGCCCAGCGTACGAAGATCGGGCACGCGAAGACCAAACCCGCCGATGGAGTTGACAAACCACCACAGGTGCGGCCCCTCAGCATCAAGCAAAGCATCAAAGTTCTCGGACGCGGCGGTAAACGCCGCAACCGACGGCTCCCCCACCAGCACAACGTCGCAGGCATCAAAGCCGTGCGCAAACGCATCGGCAAAGTCGTCCGCAAAGGCCACCAAGCGATCGCCGGGACGCACAATCCCCAACAGCGACAGCGCCGCCGACACATGCGGGGCCGCAACAAGACGCGCCTCACGCGCGCCGGACCTTACAGCCCAGGCCTCTTCTAGCTGCTGTACATCCACAAGGCACCGTCCCTTCACAAGCAAAAACCCACGATGCGGGTGTTCCCCGCATCGTGGGTAACGGCTGCAGTATAGCGCCGATATGCGACAAATCGTCTAGATGTTGAGCGTGTGATAGTTCACACTCGCACCCGGAGCGTCAACGGACACGCCATAGGCCTCAGGATAGACGCGTGTCGAAAACACGAGCGCGCCATCGTTCACAAACACCTCGACCGACGAGACATCGCCAACAATGCGCACGTTACGAACCTCGTCGACGGGCTCCCAGCGCACGGTACGACCGCAGCCGGCAGAAGCGCGGCCCTCATCGGTGAATCGCATCTCAAAGCGCGAAGGCAGTTCGCCCTCGGCGGGCATAAACGCCAGCCTTAGCTCGCCATCAACGGTCGCGGTAAATGCGCCGTCGACACCGTCGACAACAACGTCAAAGCAGGTTTCGCCGGCAACCTCCAACGAGCCCTCCCCCACACGCACCGAGGCATAATGGCGCTCGATCTCGCGCACCGGCTGCTGCAGCACCACGCCGCCGGCGCCGGCTGTAAGCTCACGCGGCACCGTCATGCAGTGCTGCCAGCCACACGCCACGGTGGGTGCGTTGCCATAGGTCGGCTCATCGGGCATACCCATCCAGCCGATTAGAATATGGCGACCGTCCTCGGCCGTGAACTCCTGCGGAGCATAGAAGTCAAAACCGGCGTCCCACAGGCGGAACTCGCCCAGCTCATAGGCACCGTCACCACCGGTAATATTGCCCGTTACAGGCATGTAGCCAGCAGCGTATACGTTCCCGCGGTCCCAACGACCGCCCTCAAGGCCCTGGGGCGAGAACGACAAAAATGCAGCGGTATCGCCATTCGCATCGAGCTCAATATAGCCGGGGCACTCCCACATAAAGCCAAAACGCTCGGGCGTAGACACACGGTTCTCGAGCTCCCAGCTCAGCATGTCGGCCGAGCCATACACCAGGATCTCGCCCACATCGCGCCCGGCACCCTCACCGTGCATGGCGCAAAATCGACTATCGACATGCGGACCATCCACGCGACGACGCGCGCCCAGCACCATGTGATAACGCCCGTCCGCGTCACGCCACACCTTGGGATCGCGCACGTGGCAGGTCAAATCCTCGGGATAATCCTCGGACGCCAGCACCACACGCTTGGCGCCAAACGCCTGACCGTCGGCACTCTCCACATAGACGGTATCGGCGCGGCGGCCGGTATTGACGTAGTCGTACGTACCGTCAACATCGGAAAGCTTAACGTTGCCCGTATAGAGCACGCGAATGCGACCGTCTTCGGCAAGCGCGGAGCCCGAATACACACCATGGCAATCGAACGGCTCGTCGGGCAGCAGTGGGGCGCCAACGTAATCCCACGTCATAAGATCGCGACTCGTCGCATGGCCCCAGACCTTAACGCCGCCCTCGACATCAAACGGCGCATACTGAAAATAGGCATGGAACACGCCGCCTGCCTGGCAAAGACCGTTGGGGTCGTTGAGCCAACCCGCCGGCGGCATAATATGGAAGCGCTGGCCAAACGTGCCATGACCGCACTCAGAGGCGGCGGCGTCAACAGCGGCGACCAGCTTTGCAAGGTCGCGACCAAGTGCATTAGACATATCAAAGTCCTAACGGATCGAAAGTTACAAGGCGCCAGAGATCGACACCAGATACGGGAAACGCCCGCGAGCATACAGCCCGCGGGCAACCCTCAATCAAAAGCTCTTAGGCCTGCTCGGAAGCCTTGGGCTCGTCCTTGTACAGGACAAACGAGACGGCAAAGGAAACCAGCGCGGCGACCGCAAACATGATCGCGTACTGCACGGGCTGGGCCAGGCACAGCAGGATACCGAAGATACCGGTAACGCCCGTGCCGGAGGCAGCCAGCGAGGTGAGCGCGCAGACCAGGGCGCCGCAGCCGCCGCCGATGCAACCGGCGATGAAGGGCTTAAAGAAGCGCAGGTTCACACCGAAGATGGCCGGCTCGGTAATGCCCATGAAGGCGGACAGGGCCGAAGGAAGCGCCAGACCCTTGATCTTGGCATCGCGGGTCTTAAAGGCAACGGCGAGCGCGGCGCCACCCTGGGCGATGTTGGCGGCACTGGCGATGGGCAGCCAATAGGTCACGCCGTACTGAGCGAGCTGGCCCAGGTCGATGGCGGTGTACATCTGGTGGATACCGGTAACGACCGTGGGGGCATAGAACAGGCCGACGATAAAGGAACCGATGCCGAAGGGCAGGGTCAGCAGGGCCTGGATCAGACCGAGGATGGCGTTCTCGGCCCACACGAAGATGGGGCCGACGGCAACGAGCGTCACGAGCACGGTCACGAACACCGAGACGAGCGGGGTCACAAAGAGGTCGAACATCTCGGGAACGACCTTGTGCAGGCGCTTCTCGAGGAAGGCCAGAATGGCGCAGGCGATGACGATGGGGATCACATGGCCCTGATAGCCGACCCACTCAAAGCTGTACACACCGGGAATGACGGTGACCATGGTCTGCACGCCCTCGGAGGCAACCGTGTAGGCGCTCTGCAGCGAGGAGTTGATAAACGCACCGCCGACGACGGCGCCCAGATACGGGTTGGCGCCAAAGGCCTTAGCCGCGGAGTAGCCGATCAGGATCTGCAGAATGCCAAAGGACGTGCCCGAGACCAAGTCGGCGATCTTGTAGATAAAGTTATTGGTATCGAGCGCGATAAAGCCGTTGGAGGCCATAAAATTGAGGGCGCTCATAATGCCCAGCAGCAGGCCCGAAGCCACGATGGCGGGGATGATGGGGACAAAGATATCGCCGAGCACCTTAATGGCACGCATAAAGATGTTCTGCTGCTGTGCCGCGGCCTCCTTGACCTCGGCCTTGGTGGCAGCCTCGACGCCGCTAAGCGCGATGAACTCGTCGTAGACCTTGTTGACGGTGCCAGTGCCAAAAATAATCTGGAGCTGGCCCTGGGCCTCAAAGACGCCCTTGGCGCCGTCGATATTCTCGAGGGCCTCCTTGTCGACCTTGGCGTTATCGGCAATCACCAGGCGCAGACGCGTGGCGCAGTGTGCGGCCGAAACAACGTTGCCGGCGCCACCGATGTTGTCGAGCACCTCTTGGGCTGATTTACGGTAGTCCATGACTTCCCTTTCCTCCAACGGGCGCATGTGCACCCGGCCATCTTTGACACATACACTGTAATCGTTTTCAGTTTGATATGACTGTAATCGTTTTCATAGTAGGGTGAACGGTAGGAAAAAGCCGGCGAAAGGTAGTTTTGAAGCAAAAACAGGGGTCTCAGAGGCAGGCAGACGTGCCCAAGGCCTAGACATTCATAAGCTGATGGCCGAGCTTGAGCGTCTTGAGACCGCTCTCCCCCTCCTCGCCATCGAGCGCGTTGAGCAACATATTGGTCGCCTCGACGCCGCTGGTCAGGTAGCCGTAATGCACGGTGGGAATGCCGCCCGTCAGCGCGCGCAAAAATGCGTTGTCGCCGAAGCCGCTCACGCGACGCACGCCCTCGCCCATGCCACGCACCTCGTCAAGAGCGCGCAGGGCGCCGGCAGCCATAGTGTCGGTCGCGCACGCGATAAACGAAACATCGGGGGCATCGGCAAGCAGCTCGCGCGCAGCGCGATAGCCCGAGTCGAGCGTAAACGAGCCCAGGCGAATCAAGGCGGCATCGAGCGGGTTACCCGCGGCGCGCAAGCCGGCCTCAAAACCGCGACGGCGGTCATAACCGGCCGCGCGGTCCTCCTCGGTAACTCCGATGTAGGCGATCTTGCCATCC
>URNC01000078.1 GCA_900549065.1 uncultured Collinsella sp.
CTCGTGGGCTCGGAGATGTGTATAAGAGACAGCGTCCTCGATGCGCAGGTTGACGCCCGCCACCTCAAGGCCGGTCATCGCGGCAAGGCGTTCGGTGACACGTGCCTTGACATCGTCGAAGATCGCGGGCGCATAGGCGCCGTACTCGATAATGACGGAGATGTTGACGACCACGCGATTGTCATCGGTGACCTCAACCGTCACGCCCTTGGTCAGATTCTCGGCACCAAACTGCTCCTGCACAAAGTGCATAAGGTTACCCTTCATGCCCAGGACGTGCGGCACCTCGCGGGTGGCCATGGCGACGATCTTCTCGATCACACCGTTGGAATAGGTCAGCGAGTCCTCGGACTCGTCTGTTTCCTCATCATCCTCGTCCGCGTCATCGGCGGACTCGGCCTCGACGAGCGCCTCATCCTCGAGCGTCACATCCTCGGCTTCGGCGACGGCCGCCTCGTTCTCCTCGAGCTCGGTATCGGCCACATCGACCTTCGTATTAAAAGCCATGGTTCCTCCTTATGCCTGCCGCGGATGCGACAGTCGAATACATATTAGCGGCCGCTAAACAGACGGCCGAAGAAGTTGACGATCCCGTTTTCGCCGTCGCGAATTTGGCCGATCACGGCGCCGATCAGCACGAAGAATGCAATGACGAGCGTGTCCCACAGGCCCAACGTGAGCACCAACACGGCGAGGATAAAGCCAGCGACGGCGCCAAGCGTGGTGTTGGGATGACGCACGGCATAGCTCCAGATGGCAGCGCCCGTACCCTTGATGAGACCCATAGCCTCGTCAAAATCCGCGGCTGCCGCGTCTTGTAACTCGGTTGCCTCTGCTTTGGAATCAACAGGTTCGTTCGCCGGCGTGGCGCTCTGGTCAATCGTCAGGCGCGGCGTACGAGCGGTCTTGTCTTGATTGGTATCACTCACCGGAAACCTCCACGGTCTGGACGGTAGTCTTGGACGGCAAAAAACGAACGCGTGCGGTCGTGCCCGGCGTGCCAAGCATGGTGTCGCAAGCTTCCTCGATGCGCCGCTGCATCGCAGTAGCCAGAGATGCCACGTCCTTATCGTCAAGCGCGATAGCCTCGACCTTAAATCGGACGTGCGAATCGTCGGAGCCTTGGACGCGGGCCTCGACATGCTCGACCATCACGCGATCGTCGCGCTCTGCCGCAGTGCGAGCGCACGAAGAAAGCGCCGCGAGCGTGACCTCGATATTGCGCTCCCCCGCCGGATGCACACAGGACGGCTCGCGACGAGCAAACATCAGGCGGAAGAAGCTTACCAGCACGCCGATCGCCACAACTCCGCCGCATGCCGTCACGACAATGCGCGGCATGGGGTCGCGCATCAGCAGCATAAAGCGATACGTATACGGCCCCCAAAACTGGCAGACAAGCGTACCCAGCGCCACGATGGCGGCGGCAAGATACACAATCGCTAGGGCTCGTTTGAGTACGCGCACGTGGCGCTCCCTTCAAATCTCGGCACTCGAAATACAAAACGGTTCGCATCATTATAAAAGAGCCGGGTCCGGTGCTCTACGCACGCGGATCCGGCTCATCTATTCCACGAGGCTTGCATGCTCGCTTCATTATGCCCAGATATGCACGGCTTAACCCGTGCGGGCGCTACTCCTCCTCGAGGGCAGCGATGACCTCGTCGGTCATGTCCATGGTGCTGTAAACATCCTGGACGTCGTCGAGCTCCTCAAGACGGTCGATGAGGCGCTGAACCTTCTTGGCGTCGGCGCCGGAGACCTCGGTCGGGGTGGTCGGGACCATGGTGGTCTCGGAGCCCTTGACCTGGACGCCCTGCTCCTCGAGCGCCTTGGAGACAGCCATGACCTCGTTAGCAGTAGTCCAGACGATCCACTCCTCGCCGGCATCCTCGTAGTCCTCGCCACCGGCCTCGGCGACGGCCATCATGAACTCATCCTCGTCACCGGCAGCACCGTTGGCGATCATGGTCTCCTTCTTGGCGTTCTCGTCCAGGATCCCCTTGGCAACAACGATCTGGCCCTTGCGCTCAAACTGGAAGGCGACGGAGCCGGAGGTGCCCAGGTTGCCACCAGCGTGGGAGAAGGCGGAACGGACATCAGCGGCGGTGCGGTTGCGGTTGTCGGTCAGGCAGTCAACGTAGACGGCGACACCGGCGGGGCCGTAGCCCTCGTACACGATGTTCTCGTAGACGGCAGCGTCGGCACCCGAACCAAAAGCCTTGTCGATAGCGGACTTGATCTTGTCCTTGGGCATGGACTGAGCCTTGGCCTTGGCAACGGCAGCGGCGAGGCTGGCGTTGTTCTCGGGCAGCGGGTCACCGCCGAGACGGGCAGCAACGGTGATGTTGCGGCTCAGCTTGGAGAAGAGGGCGGAACGCTTGGCGTCCTGCGCGCCCTTACGATGCTTGGTTGTGGCCCACTTAGAGTGTCCGGACATACGTGTCTCCTATCGGTTTCGACCTAAAGCCCAGCGCAGATGCTCGGGCAATATAAACAAACGTCGTTATGATATACCTACTGGCCTGCGAGATAAACCCCAAAATGAAGGCGTCGTGATGATGCCACCCTTTGGTGCAAAGCAACCTGACCCCAATGCACCAAATTAGGACCAGAGGAGGTCGCTGCGGGTGATGGTGGCGCCGATGGCAAAGGGCATGCAGGCGATGACCGGATACAGGTAGCGCATGTAGGTCGAGCCATTGCAGGGACCGATCAGGCACACGGCGAGCACGCCCAGCAGCGGCACCCAAATGGCCAGCCCGCGCCACGAATGACGACGTAGCAGATAGAGCACCACGGCGATCATGATCCACACATAGGTGGCCGAGCTCATGGTGAGCGAGATAAACGGGATGCGTTGTACTGCCACGCGATACAGGTTGATCAGGTGGTCGCACCAGCGCACGACCTTGCTATCGACCGGATGGAAGTCAAAGTACTTGAGGTTATCGGGCTTCGCCATAATCTCGGCACTGCGCGCCGTGCTGTAGACCCACGCATCGCGGGCGCTCGGATAAAAGTAGCCGTAGTAGTTATTGATGAGCGCCGAGATATAGCACTCGGGATCCTTTTTGAACATCTGGGCCCACACCTCAAAATAAGCCTTGATGTCCTCCTGCGAGGCGTACTCGTTAAAGCAATTTTTGACGGCGTCCGACTTATCCGGGTTGTAACGGCGCCCCAGATTCTCGTACTTGAGCACACGGTCGATCACGGCACGCTCTTCGTCGGTCACCAAGCCGTCGCAAGGAGCCTCCACGATGGTGCCGTCCTCCTTAACCGTGGGGTTGACGCCCGAGTTGAGGCCGTCGTGCTTTTGGACAAAACGAGCCGTCTGCTGGAACGGAATCGAGAGGATTTCGCGCTTGGAACCAGGCGTGATGTCGTGTGCCGGCATAAAGACCTTGGTGAAGTACATATTAGAGGCAAGGCAGAGCGCGAGCACCGCGAGAACGCCAACCCAGCGGAAACGCGGGATGGCGCCCGAAGGCGCAGCACCAGCCTGCTTGGCTGCACGACGAGCCACATGCGCGTCCCATGCGCAAAACGCCGCCGCGATTACGCATGCCGCCAGGGGAAACACCAGGCCGCCGTTGCGCAGAAACGTGGAACCCATGGCGCCCAGAGCGAGCAGCAGCCAGTCGTGGCGCGCAAAGAGCACGGGGGCTTTCTCGCCCGCTCGCTCGACATTGGCATCACGACGGGGTAAGCCACATGCCACGAGCTTGACGGTCTGTACCAGCAGCACTAAGAACGCGTCGGCAAAGAGCACGTCTTTGGTGAGCAACGCCGCGTAGTTAGAGAACATCGGCATAAACGCAAAGAACAGAAGGATCGCACCGCGAACCGGCAGGCTCACGCCCAGTTTGCGCAGCGACGAAATGGAATAGGCCATGCAGGCGGCCGTGATGACAAATTGAGCACAGGTGTAGATGATGAGGCCCGCGTTAGCGCTGTTGAACAGCGAAAGCCCCAGCTGAACGCACGAGCCGATAATGGCCGTGTGCACTACGGGATGATGCCCGTTGAGCAGCACGTTGGGGTTGAGTAGGCGCAGGTAGTCGCTCGTGCCGTTGGGATAGTTGAACCACTGGCGAATCTGCGCGCCCGTATCTCCCATAAAAAGGCCAGGCAGCGAAGCGATGAGCGTGGGCGCCCAGGCGATCATAAGCACCAGGAAGGGCCCGGCAAAAGGATGGACCGAGAGCACGGCGTGAGTCACACGCCATACGCGGCCAAAGTGCGCCTCGGAAAACGGAATGCGCCGAGAGCTCAGCCAATCTAGACACTCAAAGGCAAGGTAGAAGGCAACGACCGCCAAGAGCATCCAGCCCGCGCCGCCAATCCAGGCGCAGATGATGCGGGCTTTGTCGCCAAGGACAATCTCGGCCGAGTCGGTGAGATCGTAGCTGCGGCCGAACACCATGCAGATGGCGAAGAACAGCGACGGCAGAATGATCGAGGGACGCCAGGTGTCGCCACGGCCAAAGAACACGTAGCGAAACGGCAAGGTGAGCAGGCAGGCAAGTGCAAGTAGCATGACCGCGTCGGTATGGCCGGCAAACGAGAGGAGCACCTCGTAGCACACGTACAGCATGCCCGAGGCTTTGGGGTCAATCGCCAAGACTGCGTTGCTCGACACCGGGGCAGGATCGATGGAAAACGCCGTGGTCGCCAACAGCGCGAGCAAAAATGCGATGAGCGTCTGCTTGGCGGGGTAGCGCTTAAACCAGACGATGCGGGCAGCGTCGCGCGCAGCCGTTGTGGAGAGATCGGAATCCTTCACAGTCCAAAGAGCCTTTCTAGAAACCTGCCAAAAAGGGACAGGTTTATTTTGGCAGGTTTTATCTGGGGAAACGTTACGGTTCTGTCATCGTTGCCCAGCGAACCACCACAAAGGTGCCTGTCCCCTTTGTGGTGGTTTTGGTGGTTAGGCGTCGAGGTAGATGCGCTGGGGACGGTTGTGGCGGAGGGCAAAGATGACGAGCGCCAGACCCGCGATTACGAGCGGCAGGCTCAGCAGCTGACCCATGGTGATGACGCCACCCAGCAGATAGCCCAGCTGCGCATCGGGCACGCGCACAAACTCAATCAAAAAGCGAACGATGCCGTAGCCCATCACAAAGACGCCCATAAACGTGCCTTGGGGCGGTAGCGGCTTTTTGCGGCTGAGCACCTGCAGAATGCAAAAGAGCACAATGCCCTCGAGAAATGCCTCGTAGAGCTGGGAGGGGTGACGCGGCATATCGCCCGCGGTGCCACCGAAGACCACGCCCCAGGGCAGATCGGTCGGCTTGCCCCACAGCTCACCGTTGACAAAGTTGGCACAACGGCCCAGGCACAAGGCCAGCGGCGCGCCGATGACGGCAAGGTCTGCCAAAGTCCAGGCGTCGAGCTTGTACATGCGGCACACGAGCACGCCGCCGATGATGCCGCCCACCAGGCCGCCATGGAAGCTCATGCCGCCTTCATTGGTGGCAAAGATCTCGAGCGGGTGCGCCCAGTAGTAGCCATCACCGTAAAAGACGACGTAGAACAGGCGCGCACCGATAATGAGGCCAAAGACCACGCCGACCACGACACTCGTCAGGTCGTCAATCGTGATGTTAAAGCCCCAGCGACGCTGTGTGCGGTACATGACGACCGCCGTGAGCAGAGCGCCGACCACGTAGGCCAGGCCGTACCAGTAGATAGTGATGGGGCCCGCCGAGATCGCGACAGGATCAAGCATATGGTAGAAGTCGTTGAGCATGTCGACCCTCCTACTCCCTACATACAAATGCGGCCGCGGGCCTTGCGCTCGCAGCCGCATATTTGGGCGTAACGTCTATGCGGAGTATGCCGTCCGCAGCCTTCGCATCTTAGAACGGCGCGTACTCGTCGTACAGGTCGTCGGTCTCGCCGGAGGCATTGATCTGCTCAACACGGGTAACGCCGGGCACATGCTCCTTCAGGATGCGCTCGATACCCATGGACAGGGTCAGTGCGCTCATAGGGCAGCCGGCGCAGGCGCCCTGAAGCTCAAGCTGGACGACGCCCTCGTCGTCAACGCCCACATACTCCATATCGCCGCCGTCGGCCTGCAGGTTGGGGCGAATCTCTTCAAGAACCTTCTTAAGCAGCTCTTCGTTAACAGCCACAGGGGCTCCTTTCTCACAATTACGCGGGCGCGCCCGCGGACAGGGGCTATGTTACTACAGCCATGTACCCGCTTAGGCGCCAGCCATGCGTGCGGACACGACTTTCACGAGCGGTCAATTTGGGACGGGTCTCTTTTGGCTGTTTTGCCGCCAGCTGGCGTTGCCACGAGCTACTGCTGAGCCTGCCCCTCGGTGCCGATGTGAACATCGACGATAACCTGGCGGTAGCTGATGCCACAGGAGTCGAGGATGCGGCGGCTGATGCGTCCATCATCGGTATCGGCGTACTTGTTGTCCAGGTAGACGACCTCGCCCACGCCCACCTGCGCCAGGATCTTGGCGCAGTCGTGGCAGGGGAACAGCGTAACGTAGACCGTGGAACCCTCGAGATCCTTGAGCGAGCCACGGTAGTTGAGCACGGCGTTGGCCTCGGCATGCACCACGTAGTTGTGCTTGTCCTGCAGCGGGTCGTCGCTCGTACCCCACGGGAAAAAGTCGTCGTTGAGCGCCGAGGGCGTACCGTTGTAGCCCACCGAAAGGATGCGGTGGTTGGTGCTGGCGATGCACGCACCCACCTGCGTATTGGGGTCCTTGCTGCGGCGCTGCGCGGCGATGGCCACGCTCATAAAGAACTCGTCCCAGCTAATGACGTCCAGGCGCTTGCCTGACGAAGTTTGATGAAGATCGTCCGACATGGCAGACACCTCCGTAATCGCAATAGTTTGACCCATTGTAGCAGGTGAAAGGTGGGGGCGTTTGTCCCACCGGCGCCCTCACCTTTACACGCGGCGGGGCTTTTGGTTGATGCGGTAGAGCTCGGCGAGACCCCGCAACGTCAGCGCGTCGTCGACCGTCAGACTGTGACCGACAAGGGCCGCAAGTGCCTCGGCATCGTCGCCGGTAATGACGATGGGCACATCGCCCTCCCCCGCGACCTTGGTCGCGCGCATCTCGGCAAGCACCATGTCGAGCATGCCGTCGATGCGGGCTACCTCGCCCAAGACCACTCCCGAGCGCATGGCCTCGCGCGTGTTACGGCCGATGACGTGCGTCGGTGCCGAGGGCTCGACCTGCGGCAGACGCGCCGCAGCGGCCGAAAGCGAGCGGGCGCCGAGCGCCAGACCCGGCGCGATGACGCCGCCCACAAAGGTACCGTGCGCGTCGATGACCTCGATATTGGTCGTCGTGCCCAGGTCGATCACGATGCACGGAGAGCCGTAGACGGCACAGGCCGCCACGGCGTCGGCGATGCGGTCGGGGCCGATCTCGGCCGGGTCGTCGTAGTGCACGGGCATGCCAGTCTTAAGTCCCGGTCCCACCGTGAGCACGCGTCCCGTGCAGGTACGGGAAAGCGCCACCTTCCACGGGCGCTCGAGCGCCGGCACCACGCAGCTCAGCACTGCGGCCGCGGGAACGAGCGCGCCGGGCATGCCCGCATCGGCCGCCAGCGCGCCCATGACCTGCGCGAGCCTCATGCGCGCTTCGTCGGCTGTAATGCTCGACGGCGTCGTGATCTCGCACGTCGCAAGCGGGCATTCCTGCGCCGCGGCCGACTCCTCGGCAAACAGACCAAAGCGAATGAACGTGTTACCCACGTCGACCGTCAATATATATGCGCACCCATTAAGCATCGTCGGCGCTCCTTTCGTCTGCCCAGCAGTATATCGCCTACCTAAACCAGTCATCCCAAAATGACTAGCTTACGGCTATACTGATGCGCGGTCGTACGCGAGCTCACGCATCGGCCCTTGGTAACCCGACTTCCCGCGCCGTATCCGTAGCGGCGCTCCCGGGGGAAGCGGATATACGCAAAGGAGTTCTATATGAGCAATCCCTCGAACCGCACCTCGATGCGCGGTCAACTCACGCTGCGCGGCGTCGTCATCGGCGCCCTTGGCTGCGTGATCATCACGGCAAGCTCGGCCTATACCGCCCTCAAGATGGGCGCCCTCCCCTGGCCGATCATTTTCGCTGCCGTCATTTCGCTGTTCTTCCTTAAGCTCATGGGCAACGCCAGCCTCAACGAGGCCAACGTCACCCACACCATCATGTCTGCGGGCGCCATGGTCGCCGGCGGCCTGGCGTTTACCATCCCGGGCGCCTGGATGTTGGGCTATGCCGACCAGATCAGCTGGCTCGACATGTTTATCGTGGCGCTCGCCGGCACCATCTTGGGCCTTCTAGCGACAGCGCTCATCCACCGTCACTTTATCGTGGACGCCGCGCTGGAGTTCCCCACCGGCAACGCCGCTGCCCAGACCCTACGTGCTACCGAGGCCGGCGGCAAGACCGGTAAGCAGCTCTTTGGCTCCATGGCCATCGCAGGCATCTACAGCGTGCTGCGCGACGCCCTGGGCGTGGTGCCCAGTATGCTGTGCACGCTCAATATCCCCGGCGTGACCTTTGCCATCTACAACTCGCCCATGCTGCTGTCCATCGGCTTCCTCGTGGGCTTCGCCCCCGTCGCCTTCTGGTTTGCCGGCGCGCTGCTGGGCAACTTTGGCATCATCGTTGGCGGCACCGCTGCTGGCCTGTTCGATATTGTGACCGCGCAGGGTATCGTCAAATCCCTCGGTATGGGTCTTATGATGGGCTTTGGCGTCGCCGTCGTCCTCAAGGACATCCTGCCGCAGGTCGCCGGTATCGTCCGCGGTCTTGCCGCCGACAGCTCCACCGACACCGACGAGCAGTCGCTTATCTCGGGCTCTCTTAAGCTCGACGCCGGCATCATCGGCCTGGGCGCTGCCGCCATCGCCGTAATTGTTGCCATCGCGCTCGACCTTGGCCCCGTTCCGGCCGTCATCGTCACGTTGTTCACCTTTGTCACCACCATCATGAGCGCGCAGAGCTGCGGCCAGACGGGTATCGACCCCATGGAAATCTTTGGCCTCATCGTTATGCTCATCGTGGCTGCCTTCGCACAGATCGCTCAGGTCAAGCTGTTCTTTATCGCCGGCATCGTTGCCGTGGCGTGCGGCCTTGCGGGCGACGTCATGAACGACTTTAAGGCCGGCGCCGTGCTGGGCACCAACCCGCGTGCGCAATGGATCGGCCAAGCCATCGGCGGCATCGTGGGCGCCCTGGTCGCCGCAGCCGTCATGGTCGCGCTCGTCACCGCCTATGGCCCGGACGCCTTTGGCCC
>URNC01000079.1 GCA_900549065.1 uncultured Collinsella sp.
CGTAGTCTCGTGGGCTCGGAGATGTGTATAAGAGACAGGGAGGGACCCAAAAAATTTTTTCAAAAAAGTTGTTGCGCGCCAGACAGACTTCTGTGTATACTAATCCCCGCAGCGCACGTGAGCGGAAACAAACGCGAACGTCTGCCTGGGGAGTTAGCTCAGTTTGGTTAGAGCGCCGGCCTGTCACGTCGGAGGTCGCGGGTTCGAGCCCCGTACTTCCCGCCAACGCAATTAAAGCCACGTCTTCGGACGTGGCTTTTTGCGTTTGATGCACTTTGTTTCGATAGAACGATCGCCCTGGTGCATCTTCGCCCAGAATCCCCGCGCCTTCGGGAACGCAAGTAAAATCTAATAAGTATATCTGTCTGAACAACAGCTTTGTTGCGCAACACCTGTTCTACGAGACAGGGGGTTAGGTTATACTAAATTGCACTGTGCGCCGCATCTGATGCATTTCGCTCCAAGCGCGGCACTCAGTGGATATCCGATTTACCATTTGGATGTCCTGGCGGTCATTTAGCGTCTCGACACAAGCTCGGCCCCGGAGCTCGTTCGAGCTGTTCGTATTCCTTGAAAGGGGAAAAATGGACATATCGAGGAAGACTGATTACGCCCTTCGCATGCTGGCGATGCTTGCCGAGGATCCGGAGCGTTTGCTTTCTGTTCGCACCGCTGCCGAAGAGGTCAATGTCCCGTATTCGTTTGCCCGCTCGATTCAGCACGGTTTGGTCCAGGCCGGTATTGTGGAGAGCCTGCGTGGCGTCCACGGTGGCATGCGTCTCAAGGTCAGTCCGGACGATGTCACTATCCGCCAGGTCGTCGAGGCCGTTCAGGGCCCTATGGTTATGAACGATTGCACCGCGCCCGATGGTGACTGTGCGCGCATGGGCACGTGCTGCTATCATCCCCTGTGGGCCGGAGCTCAGGCGTTGATGCGCGACTACCTCGATTCCGTTTCGCTTGGCGACATCGTCGCCCACCGCCAGTTCCCGGCCGTCGATCCCAAGTTCGCCGACCGCGAAGCGTTTCCCGAGTACGCCACCTGCGCGTGCGCTTACCGGGAGGAATAGCGCCGCATAAGGAGCATAGCCATGATTCAGGACCCCTTTCGTTCGATGATTCGTTCGGAAGGGGTCCTGCGTTATCGCGACCTTCCGTGGCGCCGCACACGCGATCCGTACATCATTTGGCTTTCTGAGGTCATGCTGCAGCAAACGCAGGTGCCGCGTGTGGAGGCGCGCATGCCGGTGTGGCTCGATCGTTTTCCGACTGTGCAGGCGCTTGCCCAGGCCGCGCCTTCCGATGTTTTGGACGCTTGGCAGGGCATGGGCTACAACCGACGCGCTCTGGCGCTTCATGGGGCCGCTCAACGGGTCGTAGAGGATTGGGGCGGGGAGTTTCCGCGCGAGACGCGTGACCTGGTCGCCCTGCCTGGTATTGGCCCGGCAACGGCGCAGGGTATCCGGTCGTTTGCGTTTGATCTTCCAGGTGTGTATCTGGAGACCAACGTGCGCACGGTCTTTTTGCATCATTTCTTTCCCGATGTACCGGCTGTTCCCGATCGCGAGCTGGTGCCGCTGATCCAGGCTGCTTGTCCGGCGGCTCCCGGTGTGTCGGCGGACGAGATTGCGCCCTTTGCCGCGCCTCAAGACGATGCCGACACGCCACGCGCGTGGTATTACGCATTGCTGGATTACGGCGTGTATCTTAAAAAGACGCTGCCCAATCCGTCCAGGCGGTCGGCGGGCTATAGTCGTCAGTCCAAGTTTGAGGGCTCGCGTCGCCAAAAGCGCGCGCATATCGTGCGTATGTTGCTGGCAGCGCGCGATGGGCAGCCGGCGGGGATTACGCTTGCTGATGCCGTGGTGGGCGTTAACGAGATGGAAGCGGCAGCCGGTCGCGGGCCGGTCGAGTGCGACTTGATCGCGGGCATTCTAGCTGACCTGGAGCGCGAGGGCTTTTGCCGAGCCGAGGACGATCGTTGGTTGAGTGTGTAGCCCGCTCAAATCTGAAGAACGGGATTGTAAGGTTTAAATTCGCGGCTTGAGGGCATCCTAAAGACAAGGTCGCTCAAAGCCTATGGGCGGCACGTGTTGAAGGGAAGTACACCTATGGATTTTGAGAATTCCCAAACCAAGAAGAACCTCGAGACCGCTTTTGCCGGTGAGTCCCAGGCACACACCAAGTATCGCTACTACGCATCTAAGGCCAAGAAGGATGGCTACGTTCAGATCTCGAATATCTTTGCCGAGACGGCGGGCAACGAGTCCGAGCACGCCAAGCTGTGGTTTAAGTATCTGCACGACGGCGCCGTTCCGGGCACTCTGGACAACCTGCGCGACGCCGCCGCGGGCGAGAACTACGAGTGGACCACGATGTACGACGAGTTCGCCAAGACCGCCGAGGAGGAGGGCTTTGCCGAGATCGCCGAGAAGTTCCGTGGTGTCGCCGCCGTCGAGAAGGCCCACGAGGAGCGCTACAACAAACTCGTCGAGCGCATCGAGTCGGGCGAGGTGTTTGAGCGTGAGGGCGTGAAGGTATGGAAGTGCCTGAACTGCGGGCACCTGCATGTTGGCGCCGAGGCGCCCGAGGTGTGCCCGGTGTGTAACCACCCCAAGGCGTACTTTGAAGAGCAGGTGGTGAACTACTAGCGTGTGGCGCTGGCTGCTGCGGAGCGCAGGGCGGGGAAACACCTTTCCCTCTCGCTCACGGCTCCGCAGGGTCGCGCGAGGCAAAGGTATTTCCCCGCCCTGCGCTCCGGCTTCGGGTCGTCGCGTGCTCGCTACAGAAAAGCTGATATTAAAGATTGTGTGCCGCCCCTTTTTGGGGCGGCACGTTTTTGTGGGGTCCCGGTCTCCACACTTTTCGTCAAGCTTTTGGTCAGCTTTTGGTTAGTTGACGGGTTGGCGGAAGGGCAAAAGACCATTCGATAAAAAAGCTCAGAGAAAGTGCTGGTAGGGGAGTTGTTGAGCTTTTCGACAGCTTTTGAGCAAAAGAAACTTTGTGGCTATTGCCGGCGATTGCGTTGTCGCGGTCATGGTGGTGCGGGATGCTGGGCGTAAGCGTCGAATGCTCCGATTTTGGAGGCCAGCATGGATTTGTTTCTTGAGACTCCGCAGCAACAAGCTGAGCGCATGTTGCGCCAGCAGCAACGACTTATGGAGATGCAAATGCAAGGGGTAGCCGCCCAGCCCCCTGCGCAAAACGTTACGCCCGCGGTTTCGCCTGCGGGCGGATTGGCGCCAGAGAACTATTCCGTACAACAAGATTCATATGCGCAGGAGCTTGCGTTCGACAAACGCCGCACGCGTCGCCGCCGCGTGGGCCAGCGCCTGCGTACATTGGCGATGATCGTGCTCATTCCGCTAGGACTTGCGGCGATTTTCTTGGTCTCGTATGCGCTCACCTGCATCCTCAACGGCGCTTCGCCCGGCGAAGTGCTCCAACATCTGTCAGCCCTCGGCCAGCGCCTGGGCGATGTCATAACAACCATTCGCGCCAGCTGGGAGAGCTAGCGCTTTAATGCCTGTGCGCCAAAATCCATTTGTCCGATTGCCGTGGGGCGCTCTGCGTGTATGGCGGGGTAAGATTGATCTCGGTATTGATTGGTGCTCGATTGGGTTTGTTGGGCGGAGTTTATGTCTGCTATTGATATTGTGCTTGTTGTGATCGCCTTGGTGGCGGTGGGAGTTGCTGTGGCTTGCGCCCTCCAGCTTAAGAGCCTGCGTGCCGAGTTGCGGGAGCGTGGCGACAGTAGCACGGAAACGCTGGCAGCACTCGAGCAGGCCAACAACGCGCTCGATGCCCTGAACGTCGCGCTGGCCGAAACCCGCCGCACGGCCAATGCCATCGCGCAGCAGCAGACGACCGATGCGGCCGTGGAGCAGCAACGTTACCTGGCCATCGCACACGAGTTCTCGCAAGCCGGTGACCGGATGGATGACCTGCGCCGCGAGACGGCCCAACAGCTCGGCGCCAATCGCGAGGGCATCGAGCATCGCCTGGACAAGGTGCGCGAGACGGTTGATGCTCAGCTGGGCGCCATCCGCAAAGACAACAACGTGCAGCTCGATCAGATGCGCGCGACGGTGGACGAGAAGCTCTCTCGCACGCTCAACGACCGACTGTCGGCATCGTTTAAGCAGGTGAGCGACCAGCTCGAGGCCGTGTACAAGGGCCTGGGCGATATGCAATCTATCGCCACCGGCGTAGGCGACCTCAAGCGTGTGCTGGGCAATGTAAAAGCGCGCGGCATTTTGGGCGAGGTGCAGCTGGGTGCGATCCTGACGGACATCCTCACACCCGACCAGTATCTGGAAAACGTTGCCACCAGGCCCGGCGCCTCGGAGCGTGTTGAGTTTGCCGTCAAGCTGCCGGTGGACGAGGGCGACCCCGTGCTGCTGCCGATTGACTCCAAGTTTCCGGGCGACGCGTACGAGCACCTGCTCGACGCGCAGGAGTCGGGTGACGCGGAGGCCGTTGCCGCAGCGCGCAAGACGCTCGATATGATGGTGAAGCGCGAGGCTAAAGACATCTGCGAAAAGTACCTGAGTGTGCCGGCAACGACCAACTTTGGCATCATGTTCGTGCCGTTTGAGGGACTGTACGCCGAGGTCGTCAGCCGCCCCGGGCTTATCGAGACCCTGGGCCGCGACTATCACGTCAACGTAGCCGGTCCCAGCACCATGGCCGCCATTCTCAACAGCCTGCAGATGAGCTACCAGACGTTTAGGCTGCAAAAACGTACCGACGACGTACTGCGCGTGCTCTCCGCCGTCAAGGCCGAGCTGCCGCGCTATCAGGCGGCGCTACGCCGCGCCCAGCAGCAGATCGAGACCGCGGGCAAAACGGTCGAGGGCATCATTACCACGCGTACCAATGTCATGGAGCGCAAGCTCAAGGACATCGACGCGCTGGAAGATGCCGACCAAGCCGATGAGATCTTGGGACTCACGTCCGCGAGCCTTCTCGCAGACCAAGAAGACGAGGACTAATTGCAACAAGACGGTGGGGCACCGGCGCAAACGCGGGCGCCCCACCGCTTTTCGTATCGCACTTGTCTGAAGCGTGCTCCAATGTGCAACAATGGCGTTTCGCCCTATCAGACGCGAAAGGAAGTCCATGTCTCAGAGAAGCACCAGCCCGCTCAGCCGCTCCACCGTGCGCCGCACGCTGCAGCGGTTTTGGGGTGTCACGCGCACGCAGCCGCTGATTGTCTTTCTCTCGGTATTCTCGTCGGCGGGCTACATCTTTTTGCTGACGTTTGCCAATACCTATGTGATGGCCCTCATTGTCGACCGCGTTCAAGCCGGTCCCGTGGCGGGTGACCAGGTGTTTGAGGTCTTCGGCCCCTATATCCTGGCGCTCGTACTCGTTAACCTGGTGGGTCAGATCCTCTCCAAGCTACAGGACTACACCGTCTACAAGCTCGAGATTGCAGGCAACTATCACCTGGCGCGTCTATGCTTCGACACGCTCTCCAACCAATCCATGACATTCCATACCAGCCGCTTTGGCGGATCGCTTGTGAGCCAGACAAGCCGTTTTATGAGCGGCTACACGGGTCTGGTCGACGTGACGGTGTATTCGCTCATCCCCACCATCACCTCGGTCATCTGCACCGTGGCCGCACTCGCCCCGGTGGTACCGACGTTTACCGTGATCCTGGTGTGCATCATGGTCGTCTACATCGCGTTTGTCTGGCTTATGTACAAGCGCATCATGCCGCTTTCGGCCGCGACGTCCGCCGCGCAGAACAAGCTCTCGGGCGTGCTCTCCGACGCGGTCACGAACATCTTGGCCGTTAAGACCTGCGGGCGCGAGGACTTTGAACGCGATCTGTTCGACGCCGCCGATCGTGCCGCGCGCGATGCCGAGACGGTCTCGATGCACGCCATGATGCAGCGCAACTTTACGACCTCGGGTCTTATCGTCATCACCATGGCCGTGGTGAGTGTGTTCGTGGCGGGCGGCAACGCGTGGTTTGGCATCTCGGCCGGCTCGCTCGTCATGATCTTTACCTACACCTATAACCTCACCATGCGCCTGAACTACGTGAGTTCCATGATGCAGCGCATCAACCGCGCTTTGGGCGATGCGGCCGAGATGACGCGCGTGCTGGACGAGCCGCGTCTGGTGGCAGACGACCCGGACGCCCCTGAGCTCAAAGTGATCGAGGGCGCGATTGATTTTGAGCACCTGAGCTTTGCGTACCGTGACGCTGCGGCGGGCGAGAGCGTGTTCGATGACCTGACACTTCATGTGGCGGCGGGCCAGCGCGTGGGCCTGGTGGGCAAATCGGGCTCGGGCAAGACGACGCTCACCAAGTTGTTGTTGCGCCTGGACGATGTACAGGGCGGCCGCGTGCTCGTGGACGGCCAGGACGTCTCGCGCTGCACGCAGCAGAGCCTGCGCCGCCAGGTTGCCTACGTGCCGCAGGAGGCGCTGCTGTTCCACCGCTCCATTCGCGAAAACATTGCCTACGGTCGTCCCGACGCCACTGATGAGCAGATTCGCGAGGCCGCGCGCCTGGCCAACGCCCTGGAGTTTATCGACCGCTTGCCTCGTGGCTTTGACACCATGGTGGGCGAGCGCGGCGTCAAGCTCTCGGGCGGCCAGCGTCAGCGCGTGGCCATCGCCCGTGCCATCCTAACCGACGCGCCGATTCTGGTGCTCGACGAGGCGACCCCTGCCCTCGACAGCGAGTCCGAGGCGCTGGTGCAGGAGGCGCTCGAAAACCTGATGCGTGGACGTACCTCCATTGTGGTGGCGCACCGCCTGTCCACCGTGGCGGCGCTCGACCGCATTGTGGTGTTGGCCGATGGCGAGATCGTCGAGGACGGCACGCATGCGCAGCTCGTCGAGGCGGGGGGCGAGTACGCGAGCCTGTGGAGCCGTCAGACCGGCGCATTCTTGGAGGCGTAAGCGTCTCGGACGTGGGACAATTGTGCCCATAAGTTTATTGTGCCGTTGAGCCGAGGAGTCGTTATGCCACGCGAGACCAATGCCGCCAAGCGCGAGCGCGCCGTTGAGGTGTGTGAGCGCCTCAACCGTCGCTATGGCCCGGTCGAGTGCTTTTTGGACCACGAGAATCCCTTCCGCCTGCTGATCGCGGTGCTGCTCTCGGCGCAAACGACCGATGCGCAGGTCAACAAGGTGACGCCGCGGCTGTTTGCCCAGTGGCCCACGCCCGAGGCCATGGCCGGGGCGAGCGTGGCTGACGTGGCAGACACCATCAAGTCACTCGGCTTCTACAAGAGCAAAGCCAAGCATGCCGTCGAGGCCGCGCAGATGATCGTCGCCGACTATGGCGGCGAGGTGCCGGCCGACATGAAGGAACTCGTGAAGCTGCCGGGCGTGGGACGCAAGACGGCGAACATCGTGCTCAACGTGGGGTATGGCATCGTGGAGGGCATTGCGGTGGACACGCATGTCAACCGCATTGCGCACCGCCTGATGCTGAGTCCCAAGACGCATGCCAAGGAGCCGCTCAAGACCGAGCAGGATTTGCTCAAGATTTTGCCGCACGAGTATTGGGAGTCGGTTAACCATCAGTGGATCACCTTCGGTCGCGAGATCTGCGACGCCCGCAAACCCAAGTGTGACGAGTGTCCGCTGGCAGATTTGTGCCCCAGCGTGCGCGTAGCGGGGTAGGGCGGAACGCATCTTCGTCTGGCGTTTTTTGCGGGGCTGGGTTTGCCCTTGAGCCGGAGTCCTCTCCATGCGTTACCATGACAGACAATGTATTTGACGTACGACCCGCCGAGCTTGCCCCGGCGGGCTTTTGGCGTTGCGATGCCGGAGGAACAGCATGCTCATTCACCGTATAGCCGCGCAGCTCTACACTGCCGAGGCGCTGCAGACCGTCGAGGCCGGACTCGATGCCGGCGAGGACGTGACGCTGGCCGTGTCGCAGTCGGGCCGCACGCTTATGGCGGCCGCCCAGTTTGCGCGCCGTCCGCGCCCGACGGTCTACATTGTGAGCGGCGAGGATGCGGCCGATCGCGCCGCGCGCAGCCTTGCCGCCTATGTGGGCCTGGCGCACGTGTGCCGCTTTCCCGAGCGCAAGGACTATCCGTGGCGCGAGCAGGCGCCCGACGACGCCGTGGTAGCGCAGCGCTGCGAGGCGCTGGGGCGCATCGTGCGCGGGGACAACTGCATCATGGTCGCCTCGGCTCGCGCGCTGCTGCGTTGCGTGCCGCCGGTCGAGAGCCGCTATTGGGAGTCCACGACCTTTGCGGTGGGCGAGGAGACTCCTTTTGATGAGGTGCCGCAGCGCCTGGTGGGCATGGGCTACACCAATGCCGGCGCCGCCGATGCGCCCGGTCTGTTTCACGTGCACGGCGACACCGTAGAGGTGTTCCCCGCGCAGGAAAAGGCGCCCGTGCGCATCGAGTTTTTCGGCGACGAGATCGATCGCATCCGCCGTATGGTGAGCTCAACGGGGCAGACCATCGGCAACGAGGACAGTATCGAGATCTTCCCCTGCCGTGAGCTGGCGCTTACCGACGAGGCCGTCCACAACATGCATGTGGCGCTCTATCGCGCTAGCCAGGACGACAGCAAACTGGCGGCGCTGCTCGAGATGGTGGATGCGCGTATCGTCACGCCCGAGCTCGACCGCTTTTTGCCGGTGATGTACGACCAGACCGTAAGCCCGCTGGCACACGTGAGCGGCAAGGCGCTGATGGTGCTGTCCGAGCCGCGTTCGCTGTTCGACGACTGCCTGCGTGCCTACGAGGATATCGAGGCCCGTGCCGGCGAGGCAGGGGTCGACCGTCTAGACGGCTTGTACGTGCGCGCCCAGCAGCTCGACTTTGGTGCCCAGCAGCGCCTGAACTACGTAAGCCTCATTCGTGCCGGCGGCGCGGTGACGGCAGAGCTCAAGATTGAGCAGCCGGCCATTGCGGGCTCGGACAACCGTTTTATGACGCGCATTCAGGAAGTCGTGGGCAATCGCTATGCCTGCGTGTTTGCCATCCCCGACCGCGGTGCGCGCGAGTCGATGGAGCTCACCTTTGGCGATGAGGGCATTACCTTTGAGGAATCGCTGACCGCGGCGCCCGAAAATGCCGGTGCTATCGGCGACCGCGTGCGCGTGGCAGCGGCGGATTCCGCCGACCGTGCCGCACGCCAGGAGGCCCATGCTTCCATTCGCGAGCGTAAGGCCGACGCGCTCAACGCCCGCTCGCTCGAGGCAGGTGCCGCCCAGGCAGCCGCCGGCGCCGCCGTGCCTACTATCTCGCGCGGACGCGTGAC
>URNC01000080.1 GCA_900549065.1 uncultured Collinsella sp.
CTGGCGTTCATCCCGCCCACGCCGCCTGCCATGCCCATGCCCATAAAGCCCGCCATCGCGCCGTTGGGGTTGGCGGCTGCCGCGCGCATTGCGTCGCTCTGGGCGCTGGCGATGTTGGCTGCCGCCATAGTGGGATCGCGCATGACCGCGGCTTTCTGCAGGTCCTTGATCATCTGCTCGTCTTCTTGCGAGGCGGCGATGGAGTTGACGCCAAAGCTCACGATCTCGACGCCACGCAGGTCACGCCAGTCGGCAGAGAGGACCTCGTTGAGCGCACGGGCGAGCTCGGTGGTGTGGCCGGGGATGGCGCTGTAGCGGATGCCCATCTCCGAAATCTTGGCAAAGGCGGGCTGCAGGGCGGTGAGCAGCTCGGACTTAAGCTGGCTGTCGATCTTGTCGCGCGTATAGCTATCGGTCACGTTGCCGCACACGTTGGTGTAGAACAGCAGCGGGTTGGTGATGCGATACGAATACTCGCCGTTGCAGCGCACGGAGATGTCGACGTCCAGGCCAATGTTGTTATCGACCACGCGGAAGGGCACGGGCGAGGCGGTGCCGTACTTGTTGCCGATGATCTCCTTGGTGTTGATGAAGTAGACGCGCTGGTCTTTGCCCGCGTCGCCGCCAAAGGTAAAGCGGCTGCCGATATTGGCGAAGGTCTCCTTGATGGAATCGCCCAGG
This sequence comes from uncultured Collinsella sp., assembly GCA_900549065.1. Taxonomy (GTDB): domain Bacteria; phylum Actinomycetota; class Coriobacteriia; order Coriobacteriales; family Coriobacteriaceae; genus Collinsella. The sequence goes on from URNC01000080.1 coordinate 682, forward strand.
TTGCCGCTAAAGACGCTCGGCTCGCTGCCGGTATCGAAGACGAACTCACCGGGCTCCAGCGCGACTTCGATGATCTTGCCGTTTTGCACCACGAGCATGCCCTGGCCGTCGTTGACGGCGATGACCGAGCCGTTGGAGATGACGTTGTCCTCGCCGCGCGTGTTGGAGCTGCGGCCGCCGGTGCGCTTGCTGCCCTTGCAGGCCAAGACGTCAGCGGGCATCGATTCGCAGTAGATAAATTCCTTCCACTGGTCGGCCATGACGCCGCCGGCAGCACCCAATCCAGCTTTCAAGAGTCCCATGGTGATCTTCCTTTCTCGTCAAAGGCCGGGTGGTATTGGTCAGGATGGTTAATCGTCCTTGTCGTCCTTCATGACAACGGTGGTCTCGGTGTGGCTGAAGGTGTCGTGCTTCTCGGTCAGGTCGAGCTCGCCACAGTAGCAATCGGCGTGGGTGGCCTCGTTGGCCGTCTTGAGCTGGCCCACCAGCAGCACGTCTGCGATGACCACGATGATCAGCGGCGCGACGATGTTGATGAGGATGCCCTCGATATCAAAGGTGAGGTAATCCGGATCGAAGGCGTTCTCACCCATGAAGAGGATCTGGGAGAGGACAAATCCGATCACAAAGAACAGCACCGAGGCGATAGCGAGCTTGGGCTTGGAGCAAGGAAGCTCGCCGACCATACGGCCGGTTTGGCCGTTCATGGCAAACAGGTAGCTCTTGCCGTTCCACGAGGTGGAAAGCATCCACACGGGGAACAGGGCATAGTCGCTGTCTTCCCAGGTGTAGTCGAGCTGCTTGCTTTCGACCGTGGCATCGTCATATTCGTCGACGACGGTTTCGCGCAGGGCCGAGATTGTGCTTTCTTCCATACGGCGCTCGGCGCGCGCCTTGCAAGTCTCGCAGTCCTCGTCGTAACGGTTGGCGATGTAGCCGGGCATATATGCGACCGAGAACGGACGCAGTGCGTCGTAGTCAAACGGCTCGATGGCGTCCATGTGGCCGTCGGGCATCTTGGATGATCCGTCGACGGGCACGCGCTTAAACGAGATATTGCCCTTGCGATAGGCATCGTAGTGGTCGGTGGTCGTGACGGTGCGGTCGGATTCCTCGGTCACGGTCTCGTTGGTCGCGTCAAAGTACACTTCGCCGTCAACGCGGGCGCCGTAGAGCCAAAACGGCACGTAGACACCTTGGACCTCGTCGATGTGGTTGCCGGTGACAAAGCTCTTGGGCAGCAAGATCTTGCCCTTGTAGTGTTCCTTGAGTGCGGCCGTGACGTCATCGCGCCCGAGCTTAAACGGAATCACCAGGTCGGGCGAGAAGTCGCCAGAGAGCTGGCCGGGCGCCACGGCGGAGTTGCCGCAGTACGGGCAGGTGGTGACGGCGACGGTGCCGTCGGACACGAGTTCGGCGCCGCACGACGAGCAGATGTAGCCGGCGTTTTGGGCGAGCTCCTGCACCGCGTCGTCGGCAGCAGGTTTGGGAGCCGCGGCTACCGCATCGGCTTTGGCATCGGCCTTGTCCTGGCGCTCGCGATAGAGGGCCTCGACTTCTTCGACTTCAAAGCGCGAGTCACAGTAGTCGCAGACGAGCTTTTGCTCGGCGCTGGCAAAATGCAGGGGGCCACCGCAGGCAGGGCACTGATAGTTAACGCTCTCGAAGGCCATGATCGGTCCTTTCCGTGCCGGGTGCTATGCGCCGATGGCGCCGCCGCAGTATTCGCAGCGCCCGCTGGCATCGGGAATGGTGGTGGCTCCGCAGAAGGGGCAGGTCACCGCGGTCTTGGGGGCCTTGGCGGCCACGACGCTGTCGCGCGTCTCCTGGCGCAGCTGCACCAGCGCATCGCGGACCTCGGTTGCCTGGCGCTTGGCCTCGCGGTATTCGATGGAGCCGCGCTGATCGATGGTGGAGTCGTTCACGCGCAGGTTGATCTCGGTAAAGTACGGCGTGTTGACATGGATGGTCAGATTAAAGTCGTAATCCAGGTCGTAGCGCGGCGGGTTGTAGCTCTCGCGCTCGCCGTCCTTGGTCTCGCGATAGATCTCGGTGCGCTGCTCGTCGATATCCATATTGCAGCCGAGTACCTGCGAGAACTCGATGATGTCGGGATTGGCGTCGCGCCAGCGGCTCTGCGAAGTGATGATCAGCAGGCCCGCGTCCTCATCGAGCATAATATTGGTGCGCCCGGCAGAAAGCGTACGCGTGGGGTTGAACGACGCCAGGCGCTCGGCATTGGCCTCGCGGTAGGCGAGTTGCTCACGGATATCGTCCGCGGTGCTGGAGCGATAGCCGCCAAAGAAGGGGGAGAGCTTGCCGGCGCACTCTTTGCACAGGTAGCCCTCATTGATTTTTGTCTTACCTAGAAGTCCCAGCTCGGTACCGCAAATCGCGCACTCTTTCTTCTCAAACATCTTGTCAAAGAAGCCCATGGCTGCCTCCCATCAACTGGTAGCGTGTGTCACTTTTGATGATGGGGGAGTGCGCGATCCTTCGCGATACCCAGACGGCTCAAGGAGTCTCCACAACTGGGACACATGGCCCATTTTTTGATTGGACGCCGGGGACACTCTTCGGCCACTCATTGGGGACGTACTTAAATGAGTGGTAGTTGGAGACACTCCTGGCCGAGCTAGAGATCGCGCGCGTCCCTTCTGGTCCATGCGGCTCAAAATCGCGGCGTGATGTGGACGGCTGGGGTCGAATTGGCAACATTTCGAGCCTGGCTTCGATATTGAGACTGGTTCTTTATTAAAATAGATTTCCAGACAATTGAGCGGCTGGGGGGGTTAACCATGAGGGGCATGGGAGACACAACCGCATATTTGCGTCGGGGCATTCGGGAGATTATATGCCTGGCGCTGTTCTTCTTCACGTTTTTGGCGTGCGAGTATCTCTTTGATGTGCGCATGGCCGAGTTCGTGCCATCGAGTGAGGTCGTCATCTACGAGAGCATCGTTGTCGGCGCGAGCGTGATTGGCTTTTTCGTGCGCCCATTTCTGTACTATCGCCTTCCCCAGACGATCGATGCGACGAGCGATATTACAGGCGAGCTGTTGGTATCGGCGTTGCTGCTGATGATTACGGCAGTGCGGTTTGAGGTAGTAATTGCCGGCGGCCTGGTGGCGTGCTGCGCCCTGGGCTATTGCGGATCGACCGCCCATGCCAATCTTGCGCGGCGTTTTGCGCAGACGCCCTGCCTGGCGCGCGCCGCCGCACTTTCCTATGCCATGGGCGTTCTGGTACAGGTGATCAACCACATGGTGATGCCTGTCGGCATTCCTCAGCAGGCTGTTCTGGTCGTCTGTGCGATCGCGCAGGTGGCGTTGCTCCACGGTGCCCGACGCGCCAAGCTGCGCGACGAGTCCGATCCCAGCTTTGAACCCAGTGTTGCCGGGCTTTCGGTAGATGCTTTGGAATATGGCGCCAAGTGGCAAGACGATCCCGAGGCAAAGGCGGCATTCCGTCGTGCCGTAGTTCGCCTGACCGTGGCGACGGCGTATCTTTCCGGCGTATTCGCCGCTCTCAACGCGGCTTCACGACCTTGCATGCTGTCGGAGCCGTCGATTTGGGCGATTGGCCGCGCCTGCTGCTTGTCGTGAGCTCGTTGGCCGCTGGCGCACTATTTGACCTGCACGGCCGTTCGTATATGAATATCGGCATGACATGCGCCGCCATACTGTCCACGCTTTCGTTCTTTGTGCTCATCGTCGATGGCAATGGCGGCAACGAGCTTGCTGCCACGATCATCTTTTATCTGGGCTCGGGCTTTTTCGTGGTGTTCTTTACCACAAAATATGCCGCCGTCTCGCTCTATGCGCGCTGGTCATATTTTTGGCCGTGCATGGGTCGCGTCGTCAACAACGTGTGCTCGATGTTCGTGACGGCGCCGGCAGTGGCGATTATCTCGAGTCAAAATGTGCTGGCTGCGGTCGGTGCAGCGCTCGTGATGTTTGTGGGCATTGCGATTACGCTGCTGGGGCAGTTGGGGCAACGAGCCGATGATGCCGTGATGCAGGATGGCCTGCCGCTTGCCACCGACGATCTTGGTGGGGATCTTGCGCCCACATGCCCCGACCCCGAGCCCGTGGAGGCGGCGGAGCTCACGTCCGATGAACGCCTCGATGCTTTCGTCGCCACCTTTGGGCTTACAGAGCGCGAGCACGATATTCTTGAGGTCTTGGTCGTTTCGGACCAGAGCGTTCAGGACATCGCCACAACGCTTTTCCTTTCGCGCTCCACGCTCTATCGTCACATTTCCTCGATCAACAAAAAGACCGGCACCGCCTCGCGCGTGGCCCTCATCAACTTCTTCTGGTCCTGGACACCCAAGGACTAGCTAATCTCCCAATAAGTTGCGGTGGAATAGTCCCTAAATTAAAGTCACGGGGCTTTAAACAGGAACTATTTCACCGCAACTGCTGGGGGGATAGACTGCGGCGGCGGCAGAGGCAACGGCAGCGGCGTTGGCAGCTGTGGTAGTGGCAACGGCAGCTGGCAGGGTGTTTTCCGTCTACTTGCTACAGCAGCTCGCCGTGGCGGGCAATGTAGCGGCGCTTTGCCAGCTGGGTGAGCGCGATATAGGCGGTAACGATGCCAATGAGCAGCCCAAAAAAGCTCGTGGGCAGCGGCATGAGGCCGAGCGCATCGGCGATGGGGCTTGCCGACAGCCAGGTGACGAGCGCCAGGCCCAGCACGGTAAGAACGCACAATGCGGGCGCGGCGTGGTCGCGCGGGCTCGGCAGATGCGGGGAGCGCAACATGTGGACCACGAGTGTCTGCGACCACATGGACTCGACAAACCAGCCGCTCTGGAAGAGCGCAGCAAAGGTCGCCATACCCGCGACGTCGCCCGCGGCGGCAAGCTCGGACCAGCTTGCGTCCACGGCGGCGGGGCACACGACAAAGAAGAGCGCGGCGAAGGTCACGATGTCAAACAGCGAGCTCACGGGGCCCAGCTCGAGCATAAAGCCCTTGATGGACGCAGCGTCCCAGGCACGCGGACGGGCGGTCCAGGCGTCATCGACGGTGTCCCACGGCAGTGCGATACACACGATCTCGTAGACGAGCGACAGCAGTACCAGCTGCAGGGCGCTCATGGGCAAAAACGGCAAGAACAGGCTCGCGACGGTCACGGACAGCACATTGCCAAAGTTGGAGCTCACCGTGGTCTTGAGGTACTTGAGCAGGTTGCCGTAAGTGCGGCGGCCTTCGATGATGCCGCGCTCGAGCACGCCCAGGTCCTTCTGAAGCAAGATGATATCGGCGGATTCCTTGGCAATATCGACGGCCGAATCGACCGAGATGCCGCAATCGCTCGCACGCATGGCGGCGGCGTCGTTGATGCCGTCGCCCATAAAGCCCACGGTGTGGCCGAGCATCTCGCGCATGACACGTACCAGGCGCGCCTTCTGCAGCGGCGAGAGCTTGGCGAAGAGGTGGGTTTTCTCGGCGCGCTCGGCAAGTTCGGCGTCATCGAGCGTATCGATCTCGGAGCCGAGCAAGACGTTGCTCGCATCGATACCAATCTGCTCGCAGACGGTGGCGGCGACGCGGTCGTTGTCGCCGGTTAGGACCTTGACCGCCACGCCCTTGGCCTCGAGGGTGGCGACGGCGCCCGCGGCACTTGCTTTGGGCGGATCGAGGAAGGCCAAAAAGCCCATCAGCACCATGTCGCACTCGTCGGCGATGCCAAACTCGCCCACGCAGCGCGGATTGGTCTTCTGCGCCACGGCAATTACGCGTAGGCCCTCGGCGTTAAGTCCGGCGATCTGCTTGCGAATCTGGGCGAGCTTCTCGTCGGTGAGCGGCTGAGCGATGCCATCGATCTCGACAAAGGAGCAGATCTCGAGCATTTCCTCGGCAGCGCCCTTGGTAACCATCTGGGTTTTGCCTTGGGCGTCGGCGACAACTACGCTCAGGCGACGGCGCGAGAAATCGAAGGGAACCTCGTCGACCTTGGTGTAGCGGTCGCGCAGGCTCTGGCCCAGCATGGAATCGGGTGCGACGGTCGAGGGTGTCACATCGGCACGGTCGATTACGGCCAGGTCGATAAGATTTTTGAGTCCGGTCTGGAAGAAGCTGTTCAAAAACGCATGGCGCAGCACGCGCGCGTCCTCGTTGCCATCGGTGTTGAGGTAGCGCTCGAGCACGATGCGGTCTTCGGTGAGGGTGCCGGTCTTGTCGCAGCACAGGACGTCCATCGCTCCGAGGTTTTGAATCGCCGGCAGCTCCTTGACGATAACCTGGCGACGGGCGAGGTCCTTGGCGCCCTGCGACAGGCTCGTGGTCACGATGACGGGAAGCATCTGCGGCGTGATGCCCACGGCCACGCTCGTGGCGAACAGCAGCGCGTCGATGACGTTGCCCTTGGTGGCGGCGTTGATGGCAAAGACGGCCGGCGCCATAACGAGCATGAGGCGTACGAGCAACATGGAGACGTTCGAGACGCCGCGGTCAAACGCGCTCTTTTCGCCGCGCCCGTTGAGCATCTTGGCGATGCCGCCCAGGTAGGTGTCCGAGCCTGTGGCAACGACAAGCGCCATGGCGGCGCCGTTTTGCACGGAGGTGCCGGTAAAGACGATGTTCTTGCAGGCAGAGAGTGGCAGTGCGGAGCCGTCGGCGCCCTCGACGACGGTGGCGGCGGTGGTCTTCTCGACGGCCTCGCTCTCGCCGGTGAGTGCGGACTCGATCACAAACAGGTCGCGCGCGGTGATGATGCGGGCATCTGCCGGCACCATATCGCCGGCAGAGAGGCGGATTACATCGCCGGGGACGAGCTCGTCGAAGGGGATCTCGATGCGCCCGCCGTCGCGCAGGGCGGTGCAAGTGTTGGAGACCAGGTCCTTGAGGGCCTCTGCCGCATTGCCGCTGCGGGCTTCCTGGATAAACTTCATGCCGCCCGATACCAGCAGCATGGTGCCGATGACGATGACCGTGGAGGGGTCGCGCTGCGGTTCGGGCACGGCGAGCACGTCGATGTAGAGCGAGACCAGTGCGAGCGCGGCGAGGATGCCGGCGAAGGGATCGATGAACGCGTCGGCGATGCGGCGGGCGAGCGTTTTGGTCGTTGCCTCGATGGTGTTGGGGCCGACGGCGTTCAGGCGCTCAGTTGCCTGCTCGACGGTGAGGCCGTTTGCCGTGGCGTCAAGCAGTACGAGGGCGTCCTCGGCACTATGGGTGGCGGCGAATATGGTGTTCTTGGACAGGCCGGTATGAGCGGCAGGGCGCGCCGTGCGGCGGCGCTTGGAGATGGCTTCGAGTACCGTGACGGTTTTGAGCATAAGCATAGGGTCCTCCTTGTTGAGGGGAGTTAGCGTACGTGTCGTATTTGCTTCAAAAAACCTAGATGTCGCTCACGTCAAGCTCTTGAGCCCACAAAGGGTGCAGCGCGCCTTTGCGGTGGTTTTGGCGATCTGCCGGTGGCGTTTATGCGTGTGCGGAGTCCTCGCGGCGTGCCGAGGGTGACATGCAGGTTTTTCGACTAGGACTGCCTTCCATGGCACACCTCCTAAAGGCTGAGCGCAGCGCGCTTTGGGTATCTCGTACCCCTTTTTAATCCGCCCGTATTCTTGATGAGGGGGTTTGACATGTCAACCCCATTGTTCGGAAAACCATTCCCCCTGACAAAGCCTTTACAGAATGCCGTGGCCCCAAAGCGCGCCCGCATCGACGCTTCGCCTGCGCTAAACTGGAAGGCACGTACGCGATTACGAGAGGAGCCCGCATGGAGGCTTACAAGCAAGAGTTCATCAAGTTTATGGTCGAGTCCGACGTCCTTAAGTTCGGCAGCTTTACGCTCAAGAGCGGCCGTCAGTCCCCGTTCTTTATGAACGCCGGCGCTTACGTGACGGGCTATCAGCTCAAGAAGCTGGGCGAGTATTACGCCCAAGCCATCCACGATAACTTTGGCGACGACTTTGACGTCCTGTTTGGGCCGGCCTACAAGGGTATTCCGCTGGCTGTTGTTACCGCCATTGCCTACCACGAGCTGTACGGCAAGGAGGTCAAGTACTGCTGTGACCGCAAGGAGGCCAAGGATCACGGTGCCGATAAGGGCAACCTGCTGGGTTATGAGCCCAAGGACGACGACCGCGTGGTCATGGTCGAGGACGTTACCACCAGCGGCAAGTCCATCGACGAGACCTATCCCAAGGTCAAGGCTGCTGCCGATGTCGAGATCAAGGGCCTCATCGTGTCCCTCAACCGCATGGAGGTCGGCAAGGGTGGCGTGACCACCGCTCAGAAGGAGATCGAGGCAAAGTACGGCTTCCCCGTTGCGAGCATCGTTTCCATGGCCGAGGTCGTCGAGACCCTCTACAACCACGAGATCGACGGCAAGGTCGTCATCGACGACGAGCTCAAGGCCGCCATCGATGCCTACTACGAGCAGTACGGAGCTCGAGAGTAGGTAGTTACGCGGGTTTACCAACCCGCGTAACGGCTCGACGCTGCGCGGGCCGCATTTGGACAATCTGACGTTCAACTTCAAGGGCGCGA
>URNC01000081.1 GCA_900549065.1 uncultured Collinsella sp.
GTAGTCTCGTGGGCTCGGAGATGTGTATAAGAGACAGCTGCTCGCACGAAGAGCACATTAAGTGCTCTTCGGCTCGAGCGGAACTCGCGATAAATCTCACAGGCCGCGCACGGGCCCCTGTGGGCGAGCAAGCTGCGGAAACACGGTCGGTCCAGAGTAATGTCGGCTGAAAGGCATTCTGGCTGATGGGATAACCGATGCGTTCTCTGATTCGAAAAAGGCGGAGGCCCTGGAGAGGGACTCCGCCTTATATACAGGGGGCGATGTTATTCGCGTACCGTGGAATTAGACCAAGCGGGCGTTGATCGTCTTGGCGATCTCGGCGGCGTCGGTGGAACCCTTGACGGTGGCACGGAAGTCCTCGTCCATGAGCGCCTCGGCGACCTTGGACAGGATCTTGAGGTGCGTGGTGCCGGCCTGTGCACCGGGGATGAGCAGGGCAATAGCCACGTTGACGGGAGCGCCGTCCATGGTGTCCCAACCGGTCACACCGGACTCGTCCTTGACGACGATGACGGCAGCCTCGGTAATGGCGTCGGACTTGGCATGCGGGATGGCGAAGCCCTCCATCATGCCCGTGGTGCCCTCGGCCTCGCGGGCCAGGAAGGCGTTCATCACGGCGTCGGCGTCGCTGGCGATACCGGCCTTGACAGCCTGGTTGGAAACGAAGCTCAGAGCCTCGTCACGAGAAGCGAAGTCCTCGGCGACAAAGACATTCTCGACCTTTACGAAGTCAGCAGCCTCGGCCTTGGGGGCCTCGACGGCAGCGGCCTTGGGGGCCTCAACCGGCTTGGTTGCAGGAGCGGCCTTCTGGTTCTTCTCAAAGTCGTACTTCTTGAAGGCCACGAACAGGATGCCACCGACCACAGCGCCGATGAGGATCGCGAGGACCCAAAGCGGGCCGTTCTCGACAACGGGCAGGACCAGGAAGCCACCGTGAGGCGCCGGATCGTGAACGTTGAAGAAGATGGTCAAGATGGAAGCGATGGAAGAACCGAGCATCATGATGGGCATGACGGGCCAGATGTTCTTGGTCATGAACGGAATGGCGCCCTCGGTGATGTGGGTGCAACCAAGGATGAGGTTGACGATACCGGCGTCATGATCCTCCTGGCTGAAGAACTTCTTGCCGACAACGACGGCGAAGGTGGTGATCAGCGGCGGAACGATGCAAGCGGCGGAGACGGCAGCCATGAAGTTGGTGCCGAAGTTGTAGGTCTCGGTGCCGACGCCAGCTTCGAGAGCGGTACCGAGCAGGAAGGTGCCAGTAGCGTAAGCAGCCTTGTTGACCGGGCCGCCCATATCAAAGGCGCACATGCAGCCGATGGCCAGGCCAAGGATCACCGGACCGGAGTTACCGAGGCTCTGCAGGAAATCCATCATGCCCTGGTTAATGGCAGCCATGGGGCCGGAAATACCGAGCATGACCAGGCCGACGATGGCGGTAGAGCAAAGCGGATACAGGAAGATTGCCTTCAGGCCATTAAGGCTCGCGGGAATTTTAGAGAAAGCCTTCTCGAGCAGCAGGATGACATAGCCAGCGAGGAAGCCGCCGACGATGCCGCCCAGGAAGCCGAAGCCCACACCCGAGCCTCCAGCGTCGATCATGCCGGTATCGGCGTTGATGGGAAGACCCTGGATGGCAATCATACCGGCAACAAAGCCGGGGACGAGCGCCGGGCGCTTGCCGATAGACTCGGCGATGTAGGCGGAGAGCACCGGAACCATGAGGTTCATGGCGATACCGCCGATAATCTTGAGCATCGCAGCAAAGCTGTTGTAGTCGGCAGCCGTCGAATCAAAGGACGTGATGCCCCACAGGAACGAAATGGCGGTCAGAACACCACCGGCAACGACGAAGACCAGCATGTGGCTGACGCCGTTCATGAGGTGCTTGTAGATGACGTGACCGATGGACTCCTTCTCCTCGACCTCGTCCTCGACATCGGCGGCAGCGGCAACCGTGTCGTCGCCCTTGGCGGCGAGCGCGCGGTCGATCAGCTTTCCGGCGGCCTCGACGGACAGGGCCTTGGAAACACCGACGGAAACCATGGGCTTGCCGGCGAAACGCTCAGCCTGGACATCCTTATCGGCTGCGACGACGACGGCCTTGGCACCAGCGATCTCACTCTTGGTGAGCTCGTTCTCGACACCGACCTGGCCATGTGTCTCGACCTTAATGGTCAGACCACGCTCGGCAGCTGCCTTCTCCAGCGCCTCCTTCGCCATGAAGGTGTGCGCAATGCCGGTCGGGCAACCGGTCGCGGCGATGATGTCAAACTTAGCCATGTGTCCCTCCTTCTTGAGTACAGCGCGCGCGGGCGCTCCCCTACACGCGCTTCGATGCGCGTTTTTCCACAACTGAAAGATACCAACCTACCGTCCGCGTGAGAAGAGCTAAGGTGCAAATCTCCGGTGAAAGGTTCTTTCATAACCGTAAACGGTAAGTGAAAGTTTACCATCAACACTTGAAACGGCAAGGTGTATCTTGTAATTGAAAATGCCCGTATACTATGGCATTGCGAATCAAATTAGATTTTCATGCCAACCAGGAGCCATCCATGACCGATAGCAGCAAGAGCGCACTTTCCCTCATTAGCACCCATCAGGGATACAGCGAGTCCGAGCAGCGCATTGTCGACTATATATTGGAGCACCAGTCCGAGGCGCCACGCCTCACGGCCGCTCAGCTCTCGCGCGCCGCCGCCACGTCCGAGGCGACCGTTTCGCGCTTCTGCCGCAAGCTTGGCTTTGGTAGCTTCCGCAGCTTTCAGTTTTCGTTGGCGAGGGATTTGGAAAGCCAGCGTAACGAGGGCCTGACTGACGAGGTCTCGCTCGACAATATGGAGCAGAGCCTCAAGAACATCCTGGCTGCCAAGGTGAGCGAGCTTAATGCGACCATCGGCGGGATCGACCACGATACGCTGGCGGCTGTTGTGCATGCCCTTAAGCATGCAGGGGTTATTGAGTTTGCAGCTGTGGGCAATACGAACGCGGTCGCGCTCGATGCGACGTTTAAGTTTTCGCAGCTGGGCCTGCGCTGCATGGCGAGCACCATTAGCGAGACATCAATCGGCTTTGCGCTCACGTTACGCCCGGGTGACGTCATCGTGCTAATCTCAAACTCTGGCAAATCGCGCCGACTGAATCGCATGGCAAAAGCGGCTCGCGGCTGTGGTGCCACCGTAGTCGTCATCAGCAGCGACAGCAAGTCTCCGCTTGCTCGTTTGGCAGACTACACCTTTAACACCGTGAACCACGAGGCGCTGCTCACCACGGGCGACTTTGCGTTCTCCAAGATCAGCGCCACGATGATCATCGAGGTCATCTACAACTTCCTGCTGCCCGAAATCGAAGACGCCCGCGAGCATATCAGCTACTACGAAGAGCTCATCCAGCCGGATAAAGTCGTTGAGTAAAACGCGTAGTGGGACAAAAATTTCAGTCGATTTTGTCCCACCAACACCGCTGATACGACCTAACCTCGAGCTTCTTCGAGCATCTGCTTTGCGTGGGCCAAGCTTGCCTCGGACTGATCGCCGCTCAGCATGCGGGCGATCTCGGCGATACGCGCTTCGCCGGTTACCTCGTCCAAATGCGTTTGGGGAACATCGCCCGGTTCCTTGCTGACGACATAATGCTTGTCAGCAATGACGGCGACCTGCGCCAAATGGGTTACGACAATTACCTGATGCGTAGCGGCGAGATCTGCCAGCACGCCCGCAAGTGCACGCGCCGTGGAGCCACCGACACCAGCATCGACCTCGTCAAACACCAGTGTATCGACACCGTCCGCGTTACCGAGGACAACCTTGCTCGCCAGCATGACGCGGCTGAGCTCACCGCCCGACGCAATTCGACGCAAGGGGCGCGGCGTCAAACCGGCACCGCTGCGGTATAGCAGCTCGTAGCTCGAAGGACCAACGGGAGTCCACTCAGCACGGGGAAGATCACGCGACTCCCAGACGAGCTCGGCACTACCCATCTCCAGGCGAGCCATCTGGCGGCCCACCTCGTGACAGAAGCGCGGGGCCGCCGTATTGCGAGCGCGCTTAAGCGCCTTGGCGGCAGCAAACAGTTCGCGCTCCGCCGCGCCAAGCGCTTCACGCGCCTTTTTGATCTGTTCATCGCCATCATCAACCAGGGACAGCAGCTCTTGCGAGCGATCGCGCATGGCAAAAACATCGTCCATAGTGGGACCCCACTGACGCAACAGACCCTTGAGGTCGGAATACCGCTCACGCATGCGAGCGAGCTCGCGCGGGTCGAAGGCGATGCCATCGCGATAGGCACGAAGCTCGTTCGCGCAATCCTCAAGGGAGATACAGGCATCCGAAAGTGCATCGGCGATGTCACCCAGCTTGCGATCGACGGTCGCCATGCGTGAAAGCTCGGCCACGGCGCCATTCACGGCATCGAGCGCTCCCCCTTCGGCGGCAAGCGATGCATGGGCATCGCTAGCTGTGGCAACCAGCACCTCGGCATGTTCGGAGCGCGGCAGCAGTTCCTCGAGTTCCTCATACTCGCCCGGTTTAGGGTCGACCTCGCCGATGCGCTCGAGCGCAAAGCGCGCCTCCTCGACGCGGCTCCCCTGCGCACGCGAGGCCTCTTCAACACGTCGAACCTCCTTGGCGGCAGCACGCGATGCCTTAAAGCAGGCGCGGTACGCATCCAGCGCCTCGAGCGCAGAGCGTCCCGCCCACGCATCGACCATCGCAACGTGATGTGCCGAATCGAGCAAGCGCTGGTGCTCGTGTTGGCCGCACAGATCCATCATCACACCAACGCGCTCCGAAAGCTCGCGCACACTGGCGATGCGCCCGTCAATCTTCACACGGCTGCGGCCCTCGGCGGAAAGGCTGCGCTGTACGGTGAACCCTTCCGTGTCGTGCGGCCCGTCGAAGAGTCGTGCCTCGACGCTCGCGAGCGCCTCGCCCTCGCGCACCGTCGACGAATCCGCGCGCTCGCCCAAAATAAGCTTGAGGGCCGAGAGCAGCGCGGTCTTGCCAGCGCCGGTCTCGCCGGTCAGGACAGTCAGGCCGGCACTCGGCACTAGCGTCGCCTCGCGAATGAGTGCAATGTTAGAAACCTGCAGCTCATCGATCATGACGGACTCCGTAGAAAACGCGACTCACCGAGTTATAGAAGCTCTCGGGGCCGTAATCGAGGAGCAGCACATCTCCGGGCCCGCGGCGCACGGCCACGCTCTCAACGGTACCATCGCAGGTAATAAACTGTCCATCGATAGCGATCGCCGGAACACTCGGACGGTCATCAGACATAAAGATCTCGACGACATCACTCGGCGAAGTCAAGAAGGCACGGGCCTGAATGGTGTGCGGCGCAATGGGTACGCAGACCATGCCCGTATAGTCGGGGCTCACGATGGGGCCACCGGCACTGAGTGCGTAACCCGTAGAACCAGTCGCCGTGGACACGACCACGCCGTCGCCACGCAGACGGTCGATATGATGGCCGGACACCGTGATGTCGAACTCGACCATATCGGACAGCGGACCGCGGGTAAGCGCCATGTCGTTGAGGGCGAAGGTGCGAACGACATCCTTCGTACCGTCTTCGCGCACGGACACGATATCCGCGGCGATGGTGGCGCGACGGCTCACGTGCAGCTCACCGGACAGGGCGTCGCTCACGACCTGCAGGATGTCGCGCTCCTCGGGGCTCGCAGCAGTTAGAAAGCCCAGGTGACCATAGGAAAGACCGAGGATAGGAATCTCACGATGGTTGAGGATGCGGGCAGCGCGCAGCAACGTGCCGTCGCCGCCGAGCGTAATGACCAGATCGGAGCCGTCAATATCAGGCGTGCTTTGAATCTTCGATCGCTGGTCGGCAGCCCATGCGACCTCATAGCCCTGACGCGTCAGCCAAAGCTCGAGCATCAGGCCGCTCTCGACCGCCTCTTGCTTGTAGTAATTGGGAACCAGAAAGACCTTCATAGCGTTGCAGCTTTCTCGCTCAAAACCGATACCTGGGATTGCAGCTCATCGTCGGCGCGCTCGCCGGGGGCAAACCTCGTGCCGTACAGGAAAAACTCAACGTTTCCCTTGGCACCATGAATGGGCGACACGCAGACATCGACCGGGAACAGGCCCTTGGCAGCAAAGAGTTCAACCGCCGCCACGAGTGTATCGTGGCGCACGGCGGGATCGGTCACAATGCCGCCCTCGCCCACCAGCGCCGCCGGAGCCTCAAACTGCGGCTTTACGAGCGTGCAGAATGCACCCGTAGGCGCCAGGCACGCCAGTACCGCATCGATAATATTCGCGATGCTGGTAAACGAGACATCACACACAGCCAGGTCGATGGCGCCGACATAGCCAAGCTCAGGCAGCTGCGTCACGTTTGTGCGCTCATGCAGCGTCACGCGATCGTCCTGGCGCAGCGACCAGTCGAACTGGGCACGGCCCACGTCGACCGAGACAACGGTCGCAGCTCCGCGCTTGAGCAGGCAATCGGTAAAGCCGCCGGTAGAGCAGCCCACATCCAAACAGGCAAGGCCCGTCGGATTGATGCCAAACGCATCAAGCGCGCCTTCGAGCTTAAGACCGCCGCGGCCAACATAGGGAATGCGCCCCTTCACGTGCAGCGGCAGCCCCGGGATCACCTTAAGGCCCGGCGAAGTCAAGCGCTCGCCGCCACTCGAGACCAAGCCGGCTATAAGAGTGCGAAGGGCATCCGCGCGATCGGCGCAGATGCCCTGTGAAATCAGCTCGTCATCAAGACGTACACGTTTCATGAATGCCATCAACCATTCGTATCCGGAGATGCGGCCTAGCTATCCTGGGATTCGTTTGCCGCATCCTCATCGTATTCCTGCTCGAGCTTGTCGGCTTCTCGCGGCGTAAGCTCAAACTTGTCGACCATATCGACCGCGCGGGAGCCCAGCTCAATCGCCTCGTCAAACAAATCGAGTGAACGCTCCAAGGAGGTATCCTTGGAGCGAACGGTAGCGATGATCTGGTCCAGACGGTCCGAAATCTCGTCAAAGTTGTGGACAGAACCCTCTGGCATGGCTACTCCTCGACGGAGTCGACGACAGCCTCGGCAGCGTCCGCATCCTCGGCCAGCACGCCAGCCTCAGCCTGAGCAACCGCAACCTTGGCGGCCGCCTCGGCGGCCTGGGCCTCCTCGCGAGCGCGATCCTCGGCCAGCAGCTCCTGGTACAGGTCCTCGCCCGGCAGCTCCTCGCTGCGAGCGATCTTACCCAGAACGCCGTTGACGAACGACGCGGACTGGTCGGTGCCATAGGCCTTGGCAAGCTCGACGGCCTCGTTGATCACGATGGCGTCCGAGACCTCCTCGTCGGTGAGGAAACGCATCTCGTAAACGGCGATACGCAGCAGATTGCGGTCGGCGCCGGGCATGCGCATAAGATCCCAGTTCTTGGCAACGGAGCGCAGAGCGCAGTCGATACGGTCGATATGCTCGTAGGCACCTCGGCACAGCTCCAGCGCATAGGGGTCGAGGGGACCCTTCGAGATCAGGAAATCACCCTCGAGGACGCGCTCGAGCGGGCTGTCCGTGGCCTCGGCCTGGAATAGCAACTGCAGCGCCTGACTGCGGGCAAGCGTACGCCCGCGATAAACCTTAAGGCTCAAAGGTTACTCCTTGGGGAAAACGAGGCCGTCAATGCAAACGTCAACGCGCTCGACCTCGACGCCCACCTGAGCATCGATGGCGGCGACCACGGCGGCGCGAACGGCCTCGGCGAGTTTCTTGAACGGATAGCCAAAGAACACCACGACACGCACGGTGAGTGCGAGCTTGTCGCCAACGACCTCGGCCTCGACCGCCGGCTCGGAAGCCGGGGCCTTGGACGAGAGCATCATGGAGACAAGATTAGTGGCAAGGTCCTTGACGCCAACGGAGGCGATGCCCTCGACATCGGACACGGCGCGCGAGACGATGGCGGTCAGAACATCGGGCGAAATGCCGATGCCGTCAATCTTGATTTCCTGGGGCATGAGTCCTCCTAGAAGAGTTGGTTGCTAGACGCGGGAGACGAACTTGCCGTCACGGGTGTCAACCTTGATGACCTCGCCCTCGTTGAGGTACATGGGGACCTGGATGACAGCGCCGGTGTCGATCGTGGCCGGCTTGGTGGAACCCTGGACGGTGTCGCCCTTAAAGCCCGGGTCGGTCTGGACGATGGTGGTCTCGATGAACATCGGCGGAGTCACGCCCATGAGCTCATCGTCGGCGAAGAGCAGCTGGCAGATGTCGTTCTCGCGCAGCCACTTGGAGTTCTCGCCCACCATGTCCTCGGGAACGGGAACCTGCTCATAAGACTCGTTGTCCATGAAGATGTAGTCAGTGCCATCGTTGTAGAGGTACTGGAACTCACGGGTGGTGAGCATGACGCTCTCGAACTTGGTGCCGGCGTTGCAGGTGTTCTCGACGACGCGGCCGCTCTTGATGTCGCGGGTCTTGTAGCGCACAAACGCGCCACCCTTGCCCGGCTTGACATGCTGGAACTCGACGATGGTGTAGACCTTGTCCTTAATGCGGAGACCGAGGCCGTTCTTGAAGTCGGCGGTAGAAATGGTAGGCATAGCGACCTTTCTTGTTATGGGCAGAACGCACAAGCGTCCAAATTACATACGACCGAAATTATACACTTGCAGACGGCGCCTGCAGCGAGCGCATAAAAAGAGAACGCGGGGCGCCCGAATTGCTCCGGACGCCCCGCCCCAAAAATCTATCGAAATGGGCTAGCAATCGATGACGTGCAGGTCGTGCGGGGTCTTGGTGAAGGGCTCGTAGCCGTTCTCGGTGACCACGCCGTAGTCCTCCAGACGCACGCCGCCCACACCGGGCAGATACACGCCGGGCTCCATGGTGATAACCGAGCCGACCTCGATGGTGTTCTTGCTGCGGTTGAAGTTGGGCAGCTCATGGATGTCGATGCCCACGCCGTGACCCAGACCATGGTTGTAACTGTCTCTTATACACATCTCCGAGCC
>URNC01000082.1 GCA_900549065.1 uncultured Collinsella sp.
TGTATAAGAGACAGCGCTACAACGAGATTCTCGCGGGACGCGCCACCAATATCTTCGACTGCAATATGGCATCGGGTTCCCTCATGGACATTGGCGTCTACACCGTCGAGCCCATGGTCGAGATTTTCGGCATGCCCTCCGGCCTTACGAGCATGGCTACTCTGCTCGACCCCACCACGCGACAGCTCACGCACGGCCCCATCGATGGCTGCGGTTCCATCCTCGCCAGCTACGGTGGTGGCCGTATCTCCGTCGAGCTCGCGCACTCCAAAATTACGAATGACCTGCTGCCCTCGCAGATCGAAGGCGAGCGTGGCACTATCCAGATTGACCATCTGTCAACGCCCCGCAACGTCCGCATCGACTATCGCGGCGACGTCGTACGCGGCTCGGCGACCGAGGCGCCGCGCGAACAGGGCGACAACGGCCGCGTGCTCGACCTGCCCAAATCGAGCAACACCATGGAATACGAACTCACAGACTTTATCACCGCCATCGGCGGCATCGATAACGTCAAGGAAGAGATTTGGGAGACCCCGGCGGGACGCCACGAGCTTGGCCACTACCGCGATGTCACGCTCGTCTCACTGCGCATCATGGATGCCGTGCGCCAGCAGGCCGGCATTACCTTCCCGGCCGACGCAGGCAAGCAGGCATAGCGATGGGCCTCTTCGATACGTTCTTCTCCAGCGTCACCGGCGGCAGTCGAGAGCCTCAAAAACCGTCAAACGTCGAGCTCGAGCTGCGCCGCAGGCTTACCGTGCTTGCAAGCGACGAGGCCACTCAAGACACTCCCCTGCGTTATTTCCTGCGCTGGGCGGGGCAAGTCCAAGGCGTTGGTTTTCGCTTTACCAACACCAACCTCGCGCAGGCACGCGCACTCACCGGCTGGGTGCGTAACATGGAAGACGGCTCAGTCGAGATGGAGATACAGGGGGCTCCGGCAGACATCCTATCTCATCTCGAGGCGCTTCATGCCTCCTACGAGCGCATGGGAACGCGTTTTCGCCTTGTAGACGCCCAGGCCCGAGCCCCACTTGCCAATGAAGACGGTTTCAGTCCTCATTATTAGTATTGTGTGCTAAATACGGTATCATTTACCTACGACCGTTAATAGAAAAGAGGCGAGGCGCATGGCGGTGCAAAGAAGGAATACCAAGCAGCGAAAGCTGGTTCTTGACGCCGTGCGCCAAAGCCATAACCATCCCACCGCCGACGAAATCTACAACGCCGTGCGCGAACAGGATGACAAGATCAGCCGCGGCACGGTCTACCGCAACCTCAATCTCTTGGCAGATGCCGGCGAGATTCTCTCCATCAAGACGCCGGGCGGCAGCCGCTTCGATCGCACGATCGAGCCGCATGCGCATATCATCTGCACCTCGTGCAGCCGCGTCATCGACGTACCGCTCCCCTTCGATGCCCAGCTCGACGCCAAGGCGTCCGAGCAAATCGGCTGGCACGTCACGTCGCACTACACCATCTTCGAGGGTCTCTGCCCCGACTGTAGGTAGATGTTTGGAACATGCCTTAAAATCCACCTTTCCGCACTTTGCAGCAAAAAGTAGATTTCTAGACATGTCCCAAATGTCTACTCAGCAAGTAGACGACGCAGCTCTTCTTCGACCGTGCGCACGTAGCGGACGCGGTCGTTAATGCCACGCATAGAGGGGTTGCAGCTCTCCATCAGATAGGGATGGCCCACGACGTTGAGCATGTCGCGATCGTTTTCGTTATCGCCAAACGCCATCATCTCATCGGGCGAAATACCCAGGGCACGACCGTAATCGGCAAGCGCGGAGCCCTTGCCCGAACCGAAACCGATAAAGTCCGTCCATTCGGTTCCCGACGTCATCACGTCAACACGGTCGCTAAAGAGGCGCTCGAAATACTCCAGGGCCGCCGGCTGATCCACCTCGGGCGTCTGGAAGGCAATCTTAATGACGTCCTCGTCGATGTCCTCGGGGCGATCGACCACCGCCACATCGCAGTGGGCCTCATAGCGCAAATGATCGACGAACGCATCGTTGCCGCTCATGGTGTAGAGGTGTCCCTCACATGAAAGGGTCACGTCGGCATGGGGATACGCAACCACGGCATTCGCGATATCCATAGCAAGGCTACGCTCCATGGAACGCTTGACAACGGCACGCCCCTCGCTCATCACCAGGGCTCCGTTTTCGCATACATAGGCGAGCTCATCGGCCACCGGGGCAAACAGGTAGCGCAAGCTCGCATATTGACGGCCGCTCGCCGGCATAAACACGATACCGCGACGATGCAGTTCATCGATGAGCTCAAAGGCCTCGGAACGCGGCTCGTGCTCCCCCGGATGCAGCAATGTGCCGTCCAAATCGCATGCAATCAGCTTGATTCCCTCAAGACCCATATGCTTTCCCCCACAGCATCTCATCAACAGAAAGACGGACTTTGAATAGTTGCCTCTCAAAGTCCGTCTTACTCATACGCACGTTAACCGCGCGCCTTTTTTACGATCGTAAAGTCTGGAGCCATACTCACAACGGCATCCGCCGCACTCGACGCAAAGCGCCGGTCCGCATCGAGTTCACGGGTAACCACCGAGAGCCGAACGCCCTCGACGCCCCGGAGCATGCGGCCCAAAACAGGCTGTACCGGCGTATACATGCGCACGGTATACTCGTCCGAATCGCCTCGGAAAAGCGGCGCGTGCATATTGCCGATCTCCCAGCACGCATGTGCGAGCGCAATCGGGTCCATGCGGTCAACTTCGACCAAATAAACCTCGGCACTGCGCAGGCGCACGACAACCGCCACGGGTGCCATGCCCGAACGGTCGATGGCGAGCACGTCGCCGTCGGTAAGACGACCGTCGTCGGCAGCATCCAGCCGAACATCGACCGTGCGCCCCAGCTCCGTCACGCCCACAAGCGCGCATACATCAGCCTGGTCCCAATCGAGCAGCAGCTCGTCAACTTCAAAGACCCCGCCCAACTTCCGGCGAAGCAGGAATTCATAGGACGGATCGTTGAGATTTCCCAAGCATGTCGTCGAAACCAAGCGTTCAGGCATACTCTAACCCTCGACCTCAACGAGCTCGATATCAAAGTTGAGGTCCTTGCCGGCCAGCTCGTGGTTGGCGTCGAGCGTCACGGCCTCGGGCGTTACGTCTATGACCACGGCGGGGACGGGCATGCCGCTCGGCGTGGACAGGAAAAGCTTCATGCCCTTCTCGATCTGCTCGATGTTGGGAACCTGTTCGGCCGGGAAGGTAATAACCATCTCGGGATTGTGCTCGCCGTAGGCATCGGCAGCAGGAATGTGCACGGTCTTCTTCTCGCCCACTTGCATGTCGACAACAGCGGCGTCGAAGCCCTTGATCATCTGACCGGCGCCGCAGGTAAACTCCAGCGGCTCGCCGCGATCGTAGGAGCTATCGAACTGCGTGCCGTCGTCGAGCGTGCCGCGATAATGAGTCTTGACCTTCTTGCCCTGGTTGGACATGGTAACCTCCGTGATAAGGGCGGCGCACAACGCGGGCCGCCGTGAACATATGGCGCTAACTATACCCTAGTCATACAATTCAAAGACAGTTTGCAAAGAAACGCTGCAACCGGAGGAACCATGGCATATCCCGTATTTGACCTACACTGCGACACCGCCGACCGCATCGGCTGGGCCACGCTCGATCTCGACCTGCGCTTTACCGCCGGCACCGACGGTTATTTCCCCGGTGACGAAACGCATCCGCAAGATTTCGACCTCATCGAGGGCAATGCCTGCGCCATCTCGCTCGCAAAGATCGGCAACACGCCATGGGCACAGTGCTTCGCCACGTTTGTCCCCGACGAGATCCCCACCGCCCACGCCGCGCGCTTCCAGGCGCAAATCATGGCGCACATGAGCGGCCAGGCAATGCTCAACCACGACCGCATGGTCAACGTGCGCAGCGCCGCAGACATTCGCCCCGCGCTCAAGGACGGCAAAGTCGCCTGCATCCACACCATCGAAAACGCCACGTTCTTTGCCGAGGACCCCGCGCTGATCGAGGTGCTCAAGAGCTTGGGCGTACTCATGTCGTCACTCAGCTGGAATGCGCAGGGGCCGCTCGCGAGCGGACACGATACCCACGCCAGCCTCACCGCCGCCGGCATCGAGGCACTTACGCAGATGGAGCACGCCGGCATGGTGCTTGACGTCTCCCACCTCAACGATGAGTGCTTTGACGAGGTTGTCGCCCGCGCCACGCGTCCCTTCGTCGCCAGCCACTCCAACTCCCGTGCGGTTTGCGGCGCCAAACGCAACCTTACCGACGACCAGTTCCGCACCATTCGCGACATGGGTGGTATCGTCGGCCTCAACTACTGCAGTGAGTTCCTTTCCAACGACGCAACCGACAAGACTGCCGCAGACGTCACCTTCGACCAGCTAGCGGCACATATCGAGCACTGGCTCGACCTGGGCGGCGAGGACGTCATCGCGCTCGGCGGCGACTGGGACGGCGCCACTGTGCCCGCTTTCCTCTCCGATGCCAGCAAGATGCCCGAGTTCCAGAACATGCTTTCCAAACATTTTGGCAAGACCGTGATGCAGAAGCTCTGCAGCGACAACGCGCTTGCCTTCTTCGAGCGTTATTAATTTCACATCCCTTGAGCGGGCCGGCATGTCGACCGTTCGGCATGCCGGCCCGTCCCCAATCTGAAGGACCGCTTTTGACGCAGCAGTTTACGATTTCCGTATCCCGACCGGATGGGACGCCCATCCCCGTCGTCGTTACCAAAAAGCGCGTCAAGAACTTCAACCTACGCGTCACATCGAGCGGTGAGGTCCACGCAAGCGCACCGCTCGGCGCCAGCCGCGAGCGTATCGAAGCGTTTGTGAAGCGCAACAGCGCCTGGATTATCAGCCGACTTGCCCAGCGCGAGCAACGTCAGTCGACGGCGCAAGAGCCGCTCAGTCCCTCGTCCATCATTGCGCTTTGGGGCAAGCCCATCACGGTACAGGATGCGCTCGATCACAACTTTGCATCACCCGCACCGCGACCCAAGCAGGCTACCTTCGCAAGTTTTATGGGTACCGACGAGCCAAGTGGGTGCACGCAGGCAAAGCAGCGCACAGCCCTCGACGGCCTAACGCCCAAAGAACTCCAGACCCACATCGACCAGCTCTATACGTCCGAAGTCACTTCGGCGCTACGCGATATTGTGCACGCATACGAAATCGCAATGGGCGTCGCCGTTTCCCGCGTTTCCGTACGCAGCATGAAAACGCGTTGGGGCTCATGCACGCCCAAATCCGGCGCCGTTCGCATCGCACGAGAACTTGCCGCCTATCCCGTCGAATGCCTCGACACGGTTGTCGCCCACGAGCTCGTCCACTTGCTCGAGCCAAGCCACAATCAGCGGTTTCACGCCCTGCTCGACACGTACTGCCCCAACAATAGAGCGCTGTCGCAGCGGCTCAAGCAGCCACCCATAGAGACGTATTAGAACCGGTTAGCGCACACGCTCGATCTCGACGCCACAGCTTGCCAAGGGCAGGCCAACAGGCGCCCACGGCTTATCGAGCTTGATGCGCACACCAAGCAGCGAGGGATAACGACGCAGCAGCATCTGGGCCGTACCTTCAGCTGCCGCCTCGATGAGCTTAAACGTATGCTCGCGCAGATAGCCATCGACATCGTGGCACACCGAGCCGTAGTCAATCGAGGCGTCCAAGTTATCGTGCTCTCCCGCTGCACGCAGGTCAGCATAGAGCACCAAGGACACGATGAATTTCTGGCCCAGCGCGTTCTCTTCGGGATACACGCCGTGGTTAGCAAAAACCTCAAGACCTTCAACGGTGATGCGGTCGGCATGGCGCAGATCGTCATAGTTCACGTGGGGCACCGCCGTTGCGGTGGATATTTCGCCCCTTCCACGGCGGGCGAGCTCGGCGCCTTCAGTCTTGGTTGCATTCTCGGGCAGTTTCTTGTTGCTCATCGCGATCGTCTCCTTCGTTTAGAACCCCGACCGCGCAACTAACTACACGCGAATCGACAGGTTCTTTTTATCATCGCTCCAGTTGCAAGCATTGCGCGCGGGGCATGCAAAGCAGGCGCGCGACGCTTTGTCGGCCGCATAGAGCAGACGCTCAAGCGGTTGGCTGTTCACGCGCAGCTTTCGATGGCCCAGAATGGCCGTCTTAATGGCTGCGGCATCGGCCGGCTCAAACGCCACGTCATCGGGCATGCCGCCGAGAATTGCATCAGCGACGCGTTCGCTTGCAACATCATGGGATATACCCGATTCATACTGTTCATCTTTGCCGATATCGTGAAGAAGTGCCGTGGCGTAGATGACCTCGCGGTCAAATTCGAGCTGTTCCTCGAGATTCTTGATCCACATAATGCGAGCGACATCGAGAAGATGGTCAATACCGTGACGGCAGAAGATGCGCCCCGATTCCAACTGTGCAATGTTGCCCAGGTGCCGCCGGAACAGCCCGTTGGCACAAATGTAATCAATGCGAGGCATGGCACCAAAGGGAGTCAGGCCCGAAGCCATAAAGCCGCGACGCGGCGTCCCCTCATCGGTTTTCGATGTAAAGTCGTTGACGACCCTCATGGTTAGCGGCCCAGCATCCTAAAGAACCGCTCCTCGAGCGCGGGATCGGTCTCGAAGACGCCGCGGCGAGCGAGCGTCATGGTCTTGGTGCCGGGCTTCTGCACGCCGCGCATGGTCATGCACATATGCTCAGCCTCCATGAGCACAATCGCTCCCTGGGGAGCGAGATAATCCATGAGAGCGTCGGCAACCTGCGCACACAGCTGCTCCTGCAGCTGCAGACGACGGGCATAAACCTCAACCGTGCGGGCGAGCTTGGAAAGCCCAGCCACCCGACCGTTAGGGATATAACCAATGGCGGCCTTGCCATAAAACGGCAACAGATGATGTTCACACAGCGAGTAGAACGTGATGTCGCGCTCGATAACCAAATCGTTCGAAGCGACGGCAAAGGTTTTGGACAGGTGTTCCTCGGCACTCTGGTCCATACCGCCGGCGATCTCACCATACATACGGGCAACGCGCGCCGGGGTCTCCAGCAGGCCCTCACGAGTTGGGTCCTCGCCTATGCCCTCAAGCAACAGCTTAATGGCGGCCTCGACTTTTTCCTGATCGACCATCTGGGCCTCACTTTTCCGATTTCACGTTCGCGCTATGGTACCACGCCCTTCGGCATCGACCACAAGCTACATAGTATGGGTCGAATAGACCGGATCATCATGCCAAAGTTCAACCGCATCACAAAGCGCAACGCCCTCGCGCTCAGCACGAGCGCGCGTGTCATTCATATCAATCACGCGCTGGTTACTCGAGCCCCTAAAGCGCAATGAGATATCGTACAGATCCTGAACAAACGGGCCATCCACCAACATATCGAGGCAGGCAAGGATACGGTCCGTCGCCTCGGTATGGTGACGACCACCCGGCATAAGCTCCTCGAGCACGTCGCCGGTAAAACACCAAATGGTTTTTCCTGACCCCGCAGGATACGCGGCACGAACACGCTCGACAAACTCAACGAGCCCCGCCTGATTCTCGGGCTCCATAGGCTCGCCGCCCAGAATCGTCAGGCCATCGATAAAGGGATGGTCGAGGCTCTCGATAATCTTGTCCTCGACGGCACGATCGAACGTTTCACCCGCAGCAAAGTCCCACGCGACGGAGTTAAAGCAATTCTTGCACCCGCGACGGCACCCGCTCACAAACAGAGAAGTACGAACGCCTTCCCCATCAGCAATGTCGAAATACTTAATGTTCGCGTAGTTCATAGGTAACTCTCCCGGGAGGCCGGGACATATCATCCCGTCCTCAAACATTCTCGGCCTTCGGCCTGCGAAACTGCGGGCGGGACGATATGTCCCGGCCTCATGCAAAGGGTAACTCAATGAACGAAGCGAACATCGAGTATAGGGTTCGAGATCTAATAAAAACTGGGTTGCGGCTCAACCGCCATCGCAAGTAAATCGCAGCTGCAGCTCGAATTATCTCCGCTACGAACTTCGAGGAGTGAGCAGACCGCATGCCGCATCTCAGCTACGTCAACTTGGCTGAACCGAGAGGGCCGCTTGGGCTTTTGCTCGATATGAGTTCCGCACGCAAAGAAGGCCACTTAATGTGGCCTTCGTCTTGCGCAGGACTGTCCGAAGTAGCGAGCAAATGCCCAAGCGGCCCTCCCGGCTCAGCCCCGGAGCGGTATTAGAGATGCAGTACGCGGTCGCGGATCTCCTCGGTTCGGCCCTGGTTCCAGAATTGGGTACCGATGTAGCCGCACGTACGACGGGCGACATTCATCTTCTCCTGGTCACGATTGCCGCAATTGGGGCACTCCCACACCAGCTTGCCGTCATCCTCGACAATCTTGATCTCGCCGTCGTAACCGCACACCTGGCAATAATCGCTCTTGGTGTTGAGCTCGGCGTACATGATGTTGTCGTAGATGTACTGCATCACGCGGATGACAGCCTTGAGGTTGTCCTGCATGTTGGGAACCTCGACGTAGGAGATGGCACCGCCCGGCGAAAGCTGCTGGAACATACCCTCGAACTTGAGCTTGTCGAATGCGTCGATCTCCTCGGACACGTGGACGTGGTAGCTGTTGGTGATGTAGCCCTTGTCCGTCACGCCCGGGATGATGCCAAAACGACGCTGCAGGCACTTGGCGAACTTGTAGGTCGTCGACTCAAGCGGGGTACCGTACAGCGAGAAGTCAATATCGCTTTCGGCCTTCCATTCCGCGCACTTGTCGTTCATGCGCTGCATGACGGCCATGGCAAAGGGCGTGCCCTCCTTCTCGGTGTGGCTGTGGCCCGTCATGTACTTGACGCACTCGTACAGGCCGGCATAACCCAGACTAATGGTGGAGTAACCGCCCACGAGCAGCTTGTCGATCGTCTCGCCCTTCTTCAGGCGGGCGAGGGCGCCGTACTGCCAAAGAATCGGTGCGGCATCCGAAAGCG
>URNC01000083.1 GCA_900549065.1 uncultured Collinsella sp.
ATCTACACCTAAGCCTTCGTCGGCAGCGTCAGATGTGTATAAGAGACAGCTGGAGCACATCCACGGCTGCATCCGCGCGGTATTTAAAGGAAACGTCGCGAAACTCGATACTGCCGTCCGCTGGCGCCGCAATCGCGAGGTCTCCCGCAGGGTTGGCGATAAAGGGCTCCTCATCGAGCACCTCTGCGATACGGCCCACACTCGTAAGAGCGCGCGTGAGCAGCAAAAACACGTTGGAAATCATCATGAGCGAGTTCATGATCAGCAGCACGTAGCTCATAAAGCCCGTGAGCGAGCCCACGCCCAGCTTGCCGGCGAGAATCATGTGGCCGCCAATCCACAGGATAGAGAGCGCAGCCACGTACATCGACAGCTGAAACACCGGCAGGTTGAGCACCGCGCTGCCAAAGGTCTTTGTCGCAGTGCGCGCGAGCTCGGTATTGACGGTGTCGAACTTGGCCTCCTCGTGCTCGGTACGAACGTAGGCCTTGACGGCACGCACGGCGGTGAGGTCCTCCTGTACCACGCCGTTGAGGTGGTCCATCGAGGTCTGGAGTTGGCGGTAGAGCGGACTGACGCGATAGGTGATGACGCCCAGCACGATTGCCAGCACGGGCAAGATGATCGCAAAGACGGTGGCGAGCGGGCGCGACAGCATCAGCGCGTAGATAAGGCCGACGATAAGCGTCACCGGGCCGCGCACCATAGGGCGAAAGCCGTTGCCCACAGCATTTTGGATAACGGTGATGTCCGTGGTCATGCGGGTGACGAGCGAGCTGGCGTCGTAGTTGTCCAGGTTACCAAAAGCGAGCGTCTGAATCTTTTTGTACTCGGCCTCGCGCAGGTTAGCGCCTAGGCCCGAGGCAACGCGGGCGGACGTGCGGGCATAACCCAAGCCCAGTACCAGCGAAAGCGCAGCGCACACCAACATGTACGCGCCCTGCAGCAGCATGTAGTTGATATCACCCGCAGGCACGCCCACATCGATGATGTTGGCCATGATGACCGGGATAAACAGCTCGAGCACCGTCTCGACCGACACAAAGAACACGCCGAGGATGGCATCGCGACGGTATGCCCCTAGATAGGAAAACAGTATTTTGAGATTGCGCACGCAGGTTCAACCCCCATCAAACGTTGTTCGCAAACGCACGTATTATTGCGCGCCGAATAATGGTGTCAAGTATTCCGAAATCGTTTTCTGCAAGGTTAGCGCCGGCGGCGAGTTCTCGTGATGTGTGTCCATATTCACTCGGAATAATGGCGCGCGAGACTTTTTTCGCTCCGGCGTCAACACAAAGCTTGACTCTACAATCGTTGTAGGGTTTTCACTACACTGGTAGCTAAACGAACCAAGCCAGAAAGCCCCGCCCATGGAACACGACCTCACACGCGGCAATGTCCTTAAGACCATCGCGGTCTTTGCCCTGCCCTATATGCTCTCGTACTTTTTGCAGATGCTCTACGGCATGGCCGATCTGTACATGATGGGGCAGTTTAGCGGCGCCGCCGGCATCACCGCCGTGGGCAATGGCGCTCAGACGCTCTATATCATTACCGTGACGCTCGTGGGCTTGGCCATGGGAACGACGGTCATCGTCGGCCACGCCGTGGGCTCGCGTCGCTTCGACCGTGCCGAGACCGCCATCGGCAACACCATCACGCTCTTTATGGGTGTCTCGGTGGTGCTGGCCGTTGTCCTGCTTGCGCTGTGCCCGCAGGTTGTGGCGCTCATTGGCACGCCACCCGAGGCAGTCGAAGGAACCGCCGCCTACCTGCGTATCTGCTTTATCGGCATTCCCTTTATCGCCGCGTACAATATCCTCTCGGCCATCTTTCGCGGGCTGGGCGATTCGCGCTCGCCTATGTACGTGATTGGCGTGGCGTGCATCATCAACATCGCGCTCGATTTTCTGTTTATCGGCCACATGGGGCTCGGCCCCGTGGGCGCGGCGCTCGGCACGGTGACCGCCCAGACGGCCAGCGTTGCCCTCGCGCTCGTGTGGCTCAAGAGCCGCCGCACGAATATCCACGTTAAGCGCAGCGACCTGCGCCCCCAGCCCGAGGTGCTCGGCAGCATTCTTAAGATCGGCGTGCCCGTGGCCGTGCAGGACGGCTGCATCCAGGTGGCGTTTATGTTTATCACCGTCATCGCCAACCACCGCGGCTTGGTCGACGCCGCCGCCGTGGGCCTGGTCGAGAAGATGATCAGCTTCTTGTTCATTGTGCCGAGTTCCATGGGCGCCACCGTCAGCGCGCTCACGGCGCAAAACGCCGGCGCGGGCAAGGGCGACCGCGCGCGTCAGGTGCTCAAGGACGCCATGACGATCTCGGTGGTGTACGGCTGCCTGATCACGGTGCTGATGTGGCTGGTGGCACCGGCGTTTATCGGCTTTTTTGCCAAGGACGCCGCAGTGGTCGCGGCGGGTACCGGCTATATGCGCAGCTACATTTTCGACGCGATTTTTGCCGGCATCCACATTTGCTTTAGTGGCTTTTTCGCTGCATACGGCAAGAGCTACATCGGCTTTGCGCACAACGTACTGGCTGTGGCGCTCATTCGCGTGCCCGGCGCGTGGCTGCTGTCGAACGCCTATTCCGACACGCTGTTTCCCATGGGCATCGCTTCGCCGTGCGGATCGATTTTGTCGGCGGTCATCTGTGTTGTCGCGTTTACCGTGCTCAACCGGCGCGAGGCTTTTGACAAGTTGGCAGCGTAGCGGGGCAACGCGAGCCTGGCGCCCTCCCCGACCCTATTGAAAGGAGCTGTCCTGTGACCGACTCGCCAACTGAACATACCGAGGGCCTGCTCCGAATTGGCGAGGTGGCGCGTCTGTTTAACCTGAGTGTGGGCACGCTGCGCCATTACGAGCAGATGGGCTTGCTGGACCCGGCGCACATCGATCCGACGAGTGGGTACCGCTACTACGGATCGCGGCAGCTCTCCACCCTCAACACCATCAGCCACCTGCGTGTTCTCGACTTGCCGTTGGCGCAAATCCGCGAGTTTGTGACCGCGCGCGATGTGGACCTCATGCAGCGGCAGCTAGCTCAGCAGCAGGAGCTCATCGAGCGCAAGCGCCGTGAACTTGAACGCGTGTCGCGCAAGATCGATAACCGGCTTGCGCTGCTGCATGATGCCCTGAACACCGAGCTCGATACCATCTGCACAATCGATGCGCCCGAGCTCCGCTGCGCTGTGCTGCGTGAACGCGTCAACCCTACCGACGCCTATGCGCTGGAGTGGCAGATTCGTCAGCTGCAGAAGGGCCAGCACGAGACCTTTGTTTTTCTGGGCAACTTAGGCGTCGGGATTAGCGCCGAGCGCCTGGCCGGCGGCGACTTTGACGGCTACGACGAAGTCTTTCTGCTGCTGGATGACACGGACGATTACCTACCTGGGCGATGTCGAAGTACGTCCCGCCGCGCGGTGTCTGACGGTCAGCTTCCGCGGCACGCACGGTCAGGCGGCCCCGCGCTATGAGCGCTTACTCGATTACATGCACGAGCGCGACCTGTCCCCCGCCGGTCCCTCGCGCGAAATCGCCCTCATCGACGACATCATCAGCGACGACCCGGGAGCGTATGTGACGAGGATCGCGATACCGGTCCGCTAATCACTACCATTTATCGAGCAATTCCATCCATTTACCTTAATCCGAATTAGATTGTATTTTGTAGCAAATAAAATGACAGCATATTGCCCCCCATAGGCAGGAGACATTATGCCCAGAGTTCAATCACGTCGCTCGTTTCTTCTCGGCCTAGCCTCGATCATCGGCTTATCCGCGTCACGCCCAACAAGAGTATTCGCTGCCGACTCAAACTCATCCGTCGCTTTTACATCAGACCTAGCACAAGACTACGCGCTTTCCCTGTTGCCCATCGTCGACGGATCCGCGAACTTAGAGATCGAGCAAATCGTTCCCGTATGCCAACAAATCGGCCTTATCTGTGGCTATGAAATCAGTG
Organism: uncultured Collinsella sp.; assembly: GCA_900549065.1. Classification (GTDB taxonomy): domain Bacteria; phylum Actinomycetota; class Coriobacteriia; order Coriobacteriales; family Coriobacteriaceae; genus Collinsella. The sequence continues at coordinate 3,973 of URNC01000083.1, forward strand.
TCACAAGGGAAGGAAGCCCTTACGGTTATTTAATACTTGACGCATCATATCCTGGGCTTCTGAAGGAGATAACCCTCGGCGATACCATTCTTCCGATTTCAGCTTCTCTATCAAACGCCATTTCAACTTATTCCGGCCAACAGGCCACAAACCCAACCGTACTAATTTCGTACAACGATATTGAATATGGAACTTTGGTGCCAGGAACTAGAGACTGTGTAACCAACTATAACAATATACGGTCTGTCCCGATTGTCACCGAAAAGGGTATAGCACCTCAAAGCAATAACCCAACTTCATGGGATGCTGTCATTATCAATGAAGATGACTTGATGTTGCATTTCCAAATAGACGATTTAAACGGAATACCGTTCCGAGGAGTCTCGGAATCATTAGTTGAAGCCCGCACTAATAAGTATGCATGCGTCGTTTCTGCCTTGTACGCTGTATCAATGCATTACGGTCTCACCAGTTCAAACGCTAATCAATTTAATCCCGATTATTATAAAGAAATATGGAACGTCACTGGCACAACAACGTATAAGACCAATGATCAGGGCGTCGAGTACGGAAGCACGATCATCCCAGATGGAATTGTTCCGTTTAAAAGTCTTGCCGCTCAAAAGGGTAGAGCACTTAATACTCAATTTTTCGGTTATCAGCCTCAATTCGCTCAGTACAGAGCAACTATCGATCAAGGGAATATCGGCTTGTATCATATGTGGATCAACAGCCGAAACAGTGAAGGATCCGTCGAGCTATCAGGTCATACGGTCACGGTAACTGGCTATTTTACTGGGCATAATGGAAGCTCTGGCATCGAACTGCAGTGGCTCGAAGTATTCGACGGATGGAACACTTATCCCCGAGCGATTAACTATGCAACGCCCAATATGGTCAAATTGAACGGAACAGTCTTTTGGTAGACCGGATGGCACCATCAAAATGCTATGGCACCACGGCCTTTGCCCTGGTTACGATATTGGTGATTTTCGCTATGTTTGCATCCGTTTCTTCATGCACAGATAGAGCCCGCTATAGCGGAGGAGATGATTACCTTGTCTTTGGAGCCGGCAGCGTTCATTCTATTGAGGGAACGGAACTCGTAATCCAAACAGACAACAGTCCCCGCTACACCGACGCTGGAAAGCAAACCCGGATTACATTCCCCTCATCTGGCCGAATCAAAGACAAGCTTTCCCAAATCAAAGTTGGGACAAGAGTTTCCTACTCACGCTTTGAGTCGGTAGACGCATCTGGATCATACGAGGGAAACGATATCGAAATTGAACAGGCAAACACTATAAGGAGATGTTGAGGAACTGAGCCTCTGCGCAGTTCCTCAACAAATCATTATGCCTCCGGGACCCTACCCGTCGCCAAAATCTGTTCAAGTACCGCCTCATCCAGCACGGGTACGCCCAGCTGCTCGGCTTTGGTGAGCTTGGAGCCCGCTTTGGGACCGGCGACCAGATAGCTTGTCTTCTTTGACACGCTGCCCGAAACCTTGGCGCCGAGCACCTTGAGCGCCGCGCCCGCCTCATCGCGGGTGCGGTTGACGAGCGTGCCGGTGAGCACGAAGGTCAGACCTGCAAGCGGCTGTGCGTCGGCGAGCTCGCCCGCCACGCCAGCGTCGGCTGCGGCTTGCGCGTGCGCGGCGCCCAAATCGACCTCGAGCGACAGCCCCGCCTGGCGCAGGCGCTCCAGCACGGCAAGGTTTTCGGGCACGGCCAGGAACTGCTTGACGCTCGCCGCAATCTTGGGACCGATGCCCTCGCACTCGGCAATATCCTCTTCGCTCGCCAAGATGAGCTTATCAATCGACAGGAATCGCTCGGCGATAACCTCGCCCACGCTCTTGCCCACGTGGCGGATGCCCAGGGCAAACAGCACGCGACCGAGCGGCTGGCTCTTGGACTTGTTGAGCTCGGCGATAATCTTTTCGGCCGTCTTGAGACCCACCGGAATGGGGTCGCCCTTCTTGACGCCCTTTTTGCTGTTGGAGCTGGCATAGGTGCGCCCCGTGTCCAGGCCTGCGATGTCATCGACCGTGAGCTGGTAAAAGTCTGCGACATCGTGGATCAGGCCGGCGGCGATCATCTTGTCGACGATCTCGTCGCCTAGGCCGTCGACGTCCATGCAGCCGCGGCTCACCCAGTGCAGCAGACGTTCCTTGAGCTGTGCGGGACAGTCGATGGACACGCAGCGGTAGGCGACCTCGCCATCCTCGTGGACCACAGGGCTGCCGCACACGGGGCAGACCTCGGGCATGTGCCAGTCGACCGAATCGGCCGGGCGCTTATCGAGCACCGGGCCCACAACCTCGGGAATCACGTCGCCCGCCTTGTGCACGATGATAGTGTCGCCCTCGCGCACGTTTTTGCGACGGATCTCGTCAATGTTGTGCAGCGTGGCGCGCGCGATGGTGGAGCCGGCGACCGTCACCGGGTCGAACTCGGCGACCGGCGTGAGCACACCGGTGCGGCCCACCTGGATGCGGATTTCGCGCAGGATGGTCTGCTTTTCCTCGGGCGGGAACTTAAAGGCAATGGCCCAGCGCGGTGCGCGGGCGGTAAAGCCCAAGTCAAGCTGCTGTTGGAAGCTGTCGACCTTTACGACCACGCCGTCGATGTCGTAGTCCAGGTCGCCGCGATGTTCGAGCGCCTGGGCGCAGAACTCGTGGACCTCGGCCGGCGTGGCGCAACGAGCCACGTTGGGGTTGACGCTAAAGCCGGCGCTGCGCAGCCAGTCGAGGAACTCGCGCTGACTGTGAACGTGCAGCGGGTCGGTATCGGCGATGGCATAGATAAAGGTGGCCAGGTCGCGGCGTGCCGTAACCTTTGGGTCCTTCTGACGCAGGCTGCCGGCGGCAGCGTTGCGCGGGTTGGCGAAGGGGTCGCGGCCCTCGGCATCGGCCTCGTCGTTCAGACGAACAAAGCTGCCCTTGGGCATGTAGACCTCGCCGCGTACCTCAATGGTGCGCTCGCGGTCGGCGCCCATGTGGGCGAGCGCCGGCTCGGACAGGTGCATGGGCACATCCTTGATGGTGCGCACGTTGAGCGACACATCCTCGCCCGTGGTGCCATCGCCACGTGTGGCCGCACGTACGAAGGTGCCGTTTTGGTAGGTAAGGGCCACGCCCAGGCCGTCGATCTTAAGCTCGCAGGTATAGGTGACGCTGCCGGCACCGAGCGCATCCTCGGTGCGCTGGAGCCATGCGTCGAGCTCGTCCAGATCCATGGCATCGTCCATAGAATACATGCGTGCCATGTGCGTGACCGGCGTAAACTGCTCGCTCACGTAGCCGCCCACGCGCTGGGTATAGCTGTCGGGCGTCACCAGGTCGGGATAGGCCGCCTCGATTTCCTGCAGCTCAACGAGCATTTTGTCAAAGGCGGCGTCCGTGATCTCGGGCGCGTCGAGCATGTAGTAGCGATAGGCGTGGTAGTCGAGCTCGTGGCGCAGCTCGGCCGCGCGCGCTGCCGCCTGGGCACGGGCGTCGGTCGGTACGGCGGCATCCGCGCTCGCGGGCGTTTCGGTATCGATGTCCACGCCGTCACCAAACAGGCTCGATTGCTCCATAGCGGCACTCCTTCGCTCGATTTCAAACGGATACTAGAGTACCACCGGTCGCAATGAGGCCGAATAGCGGTCTCGAACCGCACCGAATCGGCAGCCGCCAGACTGGGGTGGACAGTTAGTTCAGATACGTATAAATCCTAGAGCTGAATCAGGCACGAACACCCCTGTTTCAACTAATTTGGGCTCCTCGAGACCATGTAAACGTCCCGCTCTCCCTTCCAAACACCCATTCGAGCCCCATCCCAATCAAAATTGCTCAAAACGCATCCCAAGCTGCCCCAGATTTATACGTATCTGAACTAACTGTCCAGACCATTCCGGACCAGGCCTCTTGTCAGCCCCAAGTGATCCGTTTTCCTCCGTCCCCAACGGATCAATAAGAAAAGAGGGGCTGTCCCACACTTGGCGGGACAGCCCCCTCTGGCATCGGCATGTGCAAAACGGCTCGTTAGTAACCCTGACCGTAGCCTTGACCCTGGCCCTGCTGGCCCAGCAGCTCCTCCAGATACTGGCGCAGCTGCTCGTCGGTAATACCGCCGTTGCCGGTGTCGGTCGAACTGTCGTCCTGCTGCTGGTTCTGCAGCTCCTCATCGGAGCCCAGCTCGACGGTGACCTTCTTCTCTTCCTTGCCGCGCACGAGCGTGATCTCGACCTTCTCGCCCACCTCGTGGCTGCGCAGTGCGATGATCAGGCCATCGGCGCTCGTGATCTCGTCATCGCCCAGCTTGGTGATGACGTCGCCCTCCTGAATGCCGGCCTTGGCAGCAGGACCGTCCTCGACGACACTTGCCACATACGCGCCGCTATCGGTGCTCAGCTTGTTAGTGCGGGCGTTGAGCGCATTGACGCTCGAAAGCGTAGCGCCCATGCACGGATGCACCGGTGTCTTGCCGCCGATAATCTGGTCGGCAATGTTCTTGGCGTAGTTAACCGGAATGGCAAAGCCCACGCCCGAGCTGGAGCCCGAGTAGCTCTCGATGAGCGAGTTGATGCCCACGAGCTCGCCATTGTCGTTGACGAGCGCGCCGCCGGAGTTGCCCGGGTTGATGGCGGCATCGGTCTGGATCATGTTGGCATAGATGGTGTTACCGCTGGTAGAGCTCATGGCCGTGGAGCGGTAGAGCGCCGAGACGATACCGGTAGAGACAGACTGCTCGTTGCCGAACGGCGAGCCGATGGCCATGACCCACTCGCCCACGTTGAGCTTGGAGGAATCACCGATCTCGATCGGCGTAAGCTTGGAGGCGTCGGCGTCCTTGAGCTTGATGACGGCTAGGTCGCTCGAGGCGTCGTTGCCCACGAACTCGGCCTCATAGGTGGTGCCGTCGTCCATGGTCACCACGTACTGGTCGTAACCATCGACCTGTCTCTTATACACATCTCCGAGCCCACGAGACTACGCTGCATCTCGT
>URNC01000084.1 GCA_900549065.1 uncultured Collinsella sp.
ACGCGCATAAAGAAAGCCTCCCATTTCTCATGTCCAAGAAATGGGAGGCAGTTCAGTTTGTGGGGCGGGCCTTGCTGTTGCGGCTAGCGTTTCTTTCCGCGGAAGAAAAAGCCGTGCAGTGACGGCTTGAGGCCGCGATTGGCGCGATGCTCCTCGACGCGCTCGTGGATCGAAGCGACGCGCTCGATGACTTCGTCGGGAATCGGCACGTCGGGATTCATGTTCTCGACCTGCCTGACTTCGGCGGCGGCGACCTGGTCGATAATGGGCACATCGTCGCGCGAGATGACAGGTGTGGCGTCTTCCTTCATCTTGCGATAACGCTGCATCATGTCGGCCTGTAGCTGCTGGGCCGAAGGCGGCGTCCAGATGATGGCGTTGGCGCCGGCGGCGATGGTCTCGCGAATGCTCTCGGGCGTCTTGCCGCCCGGTGCGATGAGCGGCAGGTTGGGATAGTGCTCGCGCAGTTCACGCAGGACCTGGGGTGTGTTTTTGCCGGCGGCGATGTTGAGAATCTTGGCTCCGGCGCGCACTTTGGCATGCGCATCATCGTCGCAACGTACGACCGTGGCGATGACGGGGATGTCGGCGATGTTGGTGATGTGCTCGACCATCTCGGCAGTGGCGGGGGAGTTGACCACGCAGCCCGCCGCGCCCTGCATCTCGGAGACGGCTGCCATCTGCACGGAGCGCTTGCCGGTCGTAGTTCCGCCGCCCACGCCTACAAAGACCGGGCACTCGGCGACGGTCAACAGTGCCTGCGTAATGGCGGGCTGCGGCGTGAAAGGGTAGACCGCAAAGACGGCGTCGGCGTTGGAGTTGCGGATAACCGCGACATCGGTGGTGTAGATGAGCGATTTGATACGACGGCCGAAGAGCGTAAAGCCGCTGGCCTCCTCGATCTCGTCGGGCATGCGGAGGGCCGCCTTGCGCAAACGCCCGTCGATGGGCAGCGGCTCCATGGGGAGCAGTCCGTTGGGAGTCACGGCTACCTGGGGCTCGGTGAACTCGTCTGCGAGCTCGACCTCGGAGAAATCGACCGAGGCGACGATGTCCTCGTGAACCTCGGCGGGCACATCGATGGGAGCTTGGTCGTTTGCCGCGGCAGGCGTGTCGAAGGAGCTGGTGCCGACAAAGGCGTCGACGCGCTCGTTTAGGTCGTTGAGAGTGTCCATGGAGACTCGATTCTGTGTGACGACGGCCGGCACGATGCAGCCGGAATTGCGAATGCTAAATCGTTTGACGAGTTGATTTTTCCCCGCCGCGCCATCCGTTAGACCGAAGGGCAGGCGAACGTGAAGGAGCTGTGGTGGCGGGGATCGAGGTGCTATCTTGAAAGTCCCGTTTAAAAGAGAGGTGACGCGGTATGGAATTTTCGGCAATGTTGGGCTCGATTGGCCTGTGTGTGGGCGCAATCGTTGCCGCCGCGGTCATCTACTTTGTGGTCACGGCCATCAAGGGCAAAAGGGCCGAGCGCAAGGAGCGCGCGATGCTTAAACAGCATCGCGACCAGCAGGGCAAACGCGCACAGAAATAGCTTGTTGAGTTTTGGATCCGTACGCTAGCTGCGTTTTCGGATCAGGGCAATGTAGAAGCCCTCAAAGTCGCGGCTAGGCGGAATGGTCAGCGTACCGGGCATACCGTTGGCGACGGCCGAGACATGGCCGGCAGCGATGGCCTCAGTGAGGGCATCGCACTCGATATGCGGCTCCTCGCCGGCATCCTGGGCGCGACGCGCTTCGCTTTCGCTCGGCGTGCCGTCGAGGGGGATGAGCTCGCAGTCCATATGCTTGTCGAGGGCCTCTTGCAGGGCGTCCTCGTTTTCCTGCGGCAAGATCGAACAGGTCGAATAGACGAGCGTGCCGCCCGGTTTGAGGGCACCCATGGCGCGGTCCAGAAGTGCTCGCTGCGAGCGGGCGCACTTGCTCAGCAACTGCTCGGTCAGGCCGCGCAGGCTTTTCTCGTTGTCGCTGATGACGGTGCCCGTGCCGGTGCAGGGAGCGTCGAGCAGGATGCGATCAAAGCGGAAGAACTCGTCGAGCTCGCGTGCGTCGATGCGCATGACGGGCACGTTTTTGGCACCTTGACGGTGGAGGTTGGACTCAAGCTTTTCGGCGCGGGGAATGCTCATCTCACAGGCCGTGAGGTGTGCCTGGCCCTGGGTGAGGGCGGCGATCTGCGTCGTCTTGCCGCCGGGGGCTGCGCACATGTCCAGGATGTCCTCGCCGGCCTGAGCGCCCAGGACCAACGGCGGCATCATGGACGACAGGCTCTGCAGATAGATTTTGCCGTCGCGGTAGATGTCGAGATCCCACAGATCGGAAACCTGGGCCTCGGGCAGGATAAAGGCGTCCGGATACCAGGTAACGGTTTGGTGCGCGATGCCGGCGGCATCGAGCGCGGCGGCGATGTCCTCGGCGGTTGCCTTGAGCGTGTTGGCGCGCAGTGTGACCGGGCGTGTGGCCGCGGCTCCAAAGCCCTCGATCATGAGCTCGGCATCGGCGGGCGCATAGGCGCCGGCGACCGTGTCGACCATAAAGCGCGGCAGGTCGGCGCCGCAGGGAAGGGCGGCAAGCTGGTCGGAAAGCTCGGTGGAGGCAAACTGCCTAAGCTTGAGCTCGGGCTTAACCTGCTTTTTCTGCTTACGACGACGCGGCTTGGACATCCGTCTTTCCTTCCACCTAAATGATTATTCTGGGACGGGGATTAAAACATCATTCCATGACCCCCGTCACAAAAGACTGTACTGTGGCGCCCGGGAATGATTTTTTTAATCCCCGTCCCAGAATAATCATTCCCGGGCGCGTTGCTGCAGGCGTGCTTTAGTACTGGCTCTCGTGCTTGCTGAAGAAGTCGAAGCGCGGGGGCAGCGGCTTCACGCGGTGCTCACCGGGCTTCTCGCCCAGGCTCTCCACGAACTCGTCCGTGGAGGCAAAGATGTTATCCCAGCTAAAGAAGGCGACCGGGTCAACGTTGAAGTACTCGCAGATGAGCTCGCAGCCGGCCGGAACGATGCCGTGCATCAGGACGGTGGCCACGCGCAGCTCGGTAAAGGCGTCGACGAGGGCCTGCGTCATGGCGGCGTTTTCTGGCTCGCCCTCGAGCTTGTTGGCGGCCTTGGAGGCGTCGCTCCAGCGCTTGTTGGCGGCGCGCAGGTAGTCGTCACACACGGCAAGCGCGCGGTGCGTCTCGAACTTGTACATGGCCTGCTCAAAGGCAAGGGTTGCCTGCTGGGCGGCTTCGACCACGGTGTCAGAAGCGGCACCAGCGGGGATGCAGCCGTTGCGGTAGGGGCTCTCGTCGCCCTCCTTGACGGCGACGCCGTAGAAGCAGCTGCGTGCCAGACGATTGAACACGCCGGTCAAAAGGGCGCTCTCCTTAAGGGCCGGGTCGATAACGCGCTTGTCGTCGCAGGCGCGCACCTCGTTGCCGTCCTTGTCCTTGCCGGTCACGCGCGTGTCATATGCCTTGGGGCTAAAGCTTACCGGCTTCTCGGACAGGCCGAGCGACAGCCAGTGCGCGCGCATCTGCTCGCAGGTGTAGTGGTTGAGCAGGTCGTCTGCCGGCGGGGGAGGCGTCTGCGAGGACGAGCTGGCTTTTTTGCCCATGTAGAGCAGGTGATAGCAGGCGCTGACGGTGCTCTGCGTAAGGTCCCAACCCAGGGCCTCCCACATGGCTGTCTGAGCGATGCAGTAGAAATAGATGTTGTCCTGACCGATGAACTGGTAGATCTGTGCGTCGTCCGAGCACCACCAGTCGCGCCAGTCGAGCGAGCTGTGCTGGTAGGTGGGCGCGGGGACCTGCGTGGAGTCGGCAGCGGGCTCGCCCATGAGGGCGGCATCCTGGGCGGCGACACCCTCGGTCACGCCGGCGGCCTTGGCATCGCGCGCGAGCACGGTACGCGTATAGCTGATGGGCGCCCACAGGCTCTCGGGCCAGCACCAGCAGGTGACGTCGGAGACGCCATCGACCTCGGGCACCGGAACGCCCCAGCCGATGTTACCGGTGATGCGGAAGGGCACGAGCGCCTTGCCGCTGCGGAAGCGCACGCCGCCGTTGGCGAGCACCGCGTGGGCGTCGTCGCGCTCCTTCCAGCTGGGGAAGGTGACGGTAAAGCTGCTCTTGTTGCCCTCGGGCTCCAGCACGGTGTGCTCGGGAAGCTGATCCTCGACGGCATCGAAGGCCTCGCGGAACTTGTTCTGGATATAGAGCTGAGCCGGCAGCAGCCACTCCTCCATAGTCTTGGAGACCACGGAACGAACCTGCGGGTTCTGGGCGAGCTTGGCGGTATAGGTCTTCATAAAGTCGAGGTAGACCGGCAGGTCGAAGTAGAGGTTGTCTACCGGGCGCAGCTCGGGCACCTCGCCGGTGAGCTGGCTTTTGGGCGCGATGAGCTCCTCGGGCTCAAACTGGTGACCCAGGTCGCACTCGTCGGCATAAGCCTTCTCGGACTTGCAGCCCTGGATGGGGCAGCGGCCGATTACCTGACGGCCGTTGAGGAACGTGCCGGCCTTGGCATCGTAGAACTGCAGCGTGGAGCGCTTGGAGATGGTGCCCTGCTCGTGCAGGCGCTTGATAATCTCGGCGGTCACCTCGTTGTGAATCTGCGCGGCCGGCTCAAGGCCCGAGCCGCCGTAGATATCGCAGCTGATGTTGTAGTTGTTGAGGGTCGCGGCCTGGCGGGAGTGATTGGACTCGACATACTCGGCGATGGACTTGTCGTAGCCCTCGTTCTCCTTGAGCTTGCGGTAGCTCTCCATGATGGGCGAGCCATAGCAGTCGGTGCCCGAGGTGAAGATGACGTTCTCGCGGCCCAGACGGTCGCGCAGGAAGCGGGCGAAGAAGTCGGCCGGGACAAAGACGCCACCGACGTGGCCAAAGTGAAGGCCCTTGTTGCCGTAGGGCTCGCCGGCGGTAACGATGGCGCGGCGAGGCCAGCTGGGACGGTCGTTCATGGAGTATTTGGATGCCATGGGACTCCTTCGCATATGGTGAGAGCGCGGCCGGGCACAAGGCCTGGCGACGCGGTGGTCAATTCGTGCATATCGTTCAACATTATCGCACATGCGGACGGGTACGTGGCAGGGGCGCTATCCTAAGATGCTATGAATGAGATTTCCAACATACATGCGTTTGAAGACGAGGATTTTCTGCACGCCTGCTTTGTGTGGGGGATGGCCGTGCTTGGCGCATTTGCCGTGTGTCTGGTGCCGGTGTTTATGCTGCTGGGCGGGCCTGCGGACTTGGATGCGGCCGACGCGGGCGGCTGGATGGCCGTCTTGGGATGGATAGTCGGCTTGGCTGCGATCTCAATGGCGTCGTTCGCCGTGCACGAGCTGGTGCACGGTGTGTTTTTTAAGCTGCTGGCGCCTGCGGGCGCGCAGGTGACCTTTGGGGCGAATCGCGAGACGGCGATGATCTATGCCTGCGCCGAGGGCGTTGTGTATTCGCGCCGGCGGTACATGGTGGTTTGCCTGGCGCCGACGGTTGTTGTGACGACAACGCTTGCCCTGGGGTTTGCGTTTTCGGGCTATCCGCTGCTGTGCTATCTGGCTGCCGGCTTGCATTTGTCGGGCTGTGTAGGCGACTGGTATTACGTGCGGACCATTTTGCGCGACCGCCGCATTGTCGCCTGCGAGGATACGTCCTTTGGCGTGCGCTTTTTTGGGTGAGGAGATGTCGATGAAGTCGTTGTTGCTGCATGCGTGCTGTGCACCATGCTCGCTTGAGCCGGTTCGCCTGCTGCGCGAGGAGGGGTTTGAGCCCACAATCTGCTGGACCAACCCCAATATTCAACCGCGCGATGAATGGCAGCGCCGCTTGGACGAGCTGCGCCGGTGGTGTGTCGATGGCGACATCGAGCTCATCGAGGCAGGGGAGGACCGCGATCACTGGGAGACCGGCGTGGCACCGCTGGGTGCCGATCGGCCTCGTCGCTGTCGCGCGTGCTATGCCCTGCGCTTGGCCGAGGCGTGCCGCGTGGCCCAGGAGCGCGGGTTTGAGTTTGTGGGCACGACGCTCGCCGTCTCGCCGTATCAGCTGTTCGATACCTGCAATGACGTGCTTGAGCGCTTGGCGGCGGCACATGGGCTCACCCCGGTGATTCGCGATTTTCGCCCGTATTACCCCGAGGCGACACGCCGTTCGCGCGAGCTGGGCATGTATCGGCAGAACTACTGCGGCTGCCGTTTCTCGGCCGTCGAGGCGGCCATGGACCGCGCCCGCATCCGCGACGAGCGCAAAGCCGCCAAAAAGTAGTTCATTTGGGACGTCAGCCTGCTAGGATGTAGAGCGGACTTTAGCTATATAAGGAGTATCCGACGTGTCTATGCGTACCGATGATTTTGACTACAACCTTCCCGAGGAACTGATTGCACAGGCTCCTGCCGAGCCGCGCGACTCCTGCCGCCTGTTGGTGGTGGATCGCAAGGGCTCCCGGGCGGGAACGCCGTTGGAGCACGGCGGTACCGTTGAGCACCGCATCTTCCGCGACATCATCGACTATATCGAGCCGGGCGACGTGCTCGTCATCAACAAGACGCGCGTGATGCCGGCCCGCCTGATCGGTCGCAAGGCCGGCTCGGGCGGCGTGGTCGAGACGCTGCTGCTCAAGCGCCGCGAGGATGTGGATCCGCTGGGTCACGTTTGGGAGTGCCTGGTCAAGCCGGGTAAGCGCCTGAAGCCCGGTGCTCAGATTGAGTATCGTGCGGGCGGCGCCCATGCGCCCGAGGGCGCGCCCGTGGTGCTGACGGCCGAGGTCGTCGACTTTGTTAACGATAGCCGCGGTGGCCGTCTGGTGCGCTTTGAGCCGGCCGGTTGCAATGCCGCCGGCGACCCGCGCACGCTCGACGAGGCCATCCACGCTGCCGGCCACGTGCCGCTGCCGCCCTACATTACCGATTACGAGGGCGATCCCGAGAAGTACCAGACCGTCTACGCCATGAAGGAGGAGCACTCGGCTGCCGCTCCTACGGCGGGTCTGCACTTTACTCCCGAGCTCATGGCCGCTATCGAGGCCAAGGGTGCGAAGTTTGCCGCCGTCGAGCTCGAGGTGGGTATCGATACCTTCCGTCTGGTGGAGGAGGACGACCCTACACAGCACGTGATGCACACCGAGCGCTACCACGTGTCGCAGGAGGTTGTCGACGCTGTGCATAAGGCGAAGGCCGAGGGCCATCGTGTGATCGCCGTCGGCACTACCGCAGTGCGCTCGCTCGAGAGCGCGTTTGACGCGGACGCGCCGGTGTCCGATCCGGCTGTGACGGCGCGCTATTTTGAGGGCCGCGAGGACGGGGCCGACACGCTCGGCCGCGGTGACATCGTGGTGCGCGAGAATGCGACGACGCAGCTCTACCTCATGCCCGGCTCGACCTATCACGTGGTCGACGCGCTGATCACGAACTTCCACGTGCCGCGCTCCACGCTCATGATGCTCGTGAGCGCACTTGCCACCCGCGACCAGATCATGGATGCCTACGCCGCCGCCATCGAGGAGCGCTACCGCTTCTTCAGCTTTGGCGACGCCATGCTCATTCAGTAGGTTACGGCGTTTTACAAACGCCGTAACCGGTCGACGCTGCGCGGGCCGCATTTGGACAATCTGACGTTCAACTTCAAGGGCGCGACCAGAAGGTCAGCGCCCTTTCGTTTCACGTCACCTTGTCTCAAATGCGACCCGCTCGCTGACTCTGCCATAACATCGGTGTTGCCGTGGTTGTTGAGTAGTCATTGGGCACTTGGCACTTGGGGACGTTCCTTTTGTGCCGGCACCTGGGGACAGTCCTTATGTCAAGAGATTGGTGGTCGTTGGGGATGTTCTTGTTTGACTAGTCGTTTAAGAACGTCCCCAATGACTATCAAAAGTTGAGGTGAGGGTGTTTTCGGTGCCCTGCCTACTTGCTTGCGAACAGCCAGACTAGGATGATCACCAGGATTGTGGCGACGATGCAGACGATGGCGCCGGTGAATTTGATGCGTGAGTCGCGGGTACGCTCGCGCACCGCGTCCTCGGTGGCCTCGAGCCGGGCGACTTCTCGCTCGGTCTCGGCGTGTTCGGCTTTGTCTCGGGCCAAGGATCCTGCAAGCGACTCAGTGATCTCTGGGTGGTCGTGTACTTCGGTCGCCTGTTCGATGATCGACTGCGCATGCGCGGCATCTGCTTGGGCGTTGGCTATGCTCTGCTCTTGGTCGCGGCGTGCCTTGTCCTCGGCAGCGATCTTCTCGCGCAGTTCGCGCTGGCGCGTTGCAGCGGCGGTTTTTGCGGTCTGCAGCTCGTCGCGCGCGGCATCGGCCTCCGCCGTCACGGCCTGATGGGCTCGCTTGGCGTCGGCGATGGGGGCTTGCGCCTGCTCGACGGCCTGCTCGGCTGCGGCAAGCGAGTGTGCAAGGTCGGCGGTGATGCGCGGGACATCTTCTTCGGCTTTACGCAGGGCATCTGCCGTGTCGGAGATCTGCATCGAGAGCTCGCTGGTGCGCACCGTATAGTTGGCGGGATTTGCCGAGGGATTGCGTTGCAGCTCGGCATACTCATGACGCAGCGTCTCGAGCTGGGCGCGCGTGGCGTCGACGGTTTGTTGTGCGGCGGCAATGCCGGCGTCTCGCTCGGCCTTTACCTTGTCCTGTCTCTTATACACATCTCCGAGCCCACGAGACTACGCTGCATCTCG
>URNC01000085.1 GCA_900549065.1 uncultured Collinsella sp.
GCAGCGTCAGATGTGTATAAGAGACAGCACCAGCACGATGGCATCGCCCACGCAGCGGGTGATATCGCCCTGAGCGATCATGACGTCCCAGTCCTGGATAAGGTGGCCGACCTGGTTGACCGGCACGTCCTCGGCGCGCAGGATGCCCACTACACCGGGCAGGGCCTCGGCCTTGGAGGTGTCGATGGAGAGCACGCGGGCGCGCGGATACCTGGAGCGCACGGCGCTGGCATAGGTCAGGCCCGGCTGATCGAGCTCGTCGATGTCGTCGGGATACTTGCCCTCGCCGAGCACCTTCTTGCGCACGTCAATACGGAAGGCGCGCTTGCCCACGCCGTAGTCATCGCCGCGCTCCAGGTCCTCGTCGATCTGCTTTTCGCCGCGGAGCACCGCAGCGGCCAGCGAGATGCCCTCGATAATCTTTTTGTAGCCGGTGCAGCGACAGACGTTACCGCGAATGGCGTACTTGATCTGCTCCTCAGTGGGCTCGGGGTCCTCGGCGATGAGCGCCGCACCCGCCATGACCATGCCAGGGATGCAAAAACCGCACTGCACGGCGCCCACAGCGCCAAAGGCGTACACAAAGGCCTCGCGCACGTCCTCGGGCAGGCCCTCGACGGTCACGATGTTGCGACCGGCGGCAAGAGCGGTGGTCAGCACGCACGCCTTGACGGCTGCACCGTCCACATGGATGGTGCAGGTGCCACAAGCACCTTCGGAGCAGCCGTCCTTGGCGGAATGGATATGCAGGTCGTCGCGCAGGTAGCGCAGCAGCGGTTTGTTTTGGGTCGTCGTGCGCTCGACGCCGTTAACGGTAAAAGTGAATTCCTGTGCCATGGTGATTCCCTTCTACACGCCGGCGGCGATGCCGGTGCGGTCGTGGATGGCGCCATGCGGGCAGACGACGGCGCACATGCCGCACGACAGGCAATCCGCACCGTCGATATGGGCGCAGTTGTCCTCGATGCGGATAGCGCCGGCAGGGCACTTTTTGGCGCACATGCCGCAACCGATGCAGCTCGTATCGCAAATCTTACGGGCGATGGCGCCCTTATCGGTGTTGTTGCAGCGCACCAGGATATTCTGGTAGCCGGGAACGAAGGCAATCACGCGCTGCGGGCACGCCATGCCGCACAGGCCACAGCCCGTGCACTTTGAGCGATCCACGCGGGCGATGCCATCGACCAGCGCAATGGCACCGTGGGGGCAGGCCGCGACGCAAGCGCCACAGCCAATGCAGCCTTCGCTGCAGCGGGCGTCGCCGCCTGCGGAGGCGCAACCGCTTCCGCAGGCAACGTAGGCCACGTTATGTTGAATGGATTTGGCCATAAGAGACTCGCCTATTTCTTAAGAAGGTACGAATAGTTGTCGCGCACAGCCCTGATGGTCAGGCGGACGGCCTCGGGAAGGCCGGTGTTGACGGCATCGACCGAGACGGTGCGGACCGTGCCGGCGACGCGGACCTTAAAGTGGTCATCATCCACGGCCAGGAAGCCCTCGTTCTCGGAGTTCTCCATGTCCTGCTCGCTCCAGAACAGGGTGAGCTTGTCCTTGTAGGGACGACCCTCCTGGTAGGGGCAGAACACGGCGCAGTTACCGCACTCGTTGCACATGCCGTCGACATGGACGACCTGATGCTTGGCCAGGCCCGGCACCTTAATTGCCACGTTGGCGCGGTTGGGGCACACGTCGCAGCAGACCTCGCACACCGAGCCGCAGCCCAGGCAGCGGGTCTTGGTGCAGCTGCGCTTGTCGCGGCACAGCGACCCCTTGCGCTCGTAGCAGGTGTCCTCGCGGCCGGCCTGCTCGTTGCATTCGGCGTACTTGTTAAAGTCCACACCGGCGATGGCACGGGCGACCTCGGCGGCATCGGCGATAGCCTCGACCACGGTAGCAGGACCGCGACGGCAGTCACCTGCAGCCCAAACGCCCTCGACGCCGGTGGAGGTGGCGGCAAGACGGCCGCGACGGTCGTGCTCGACGCCCGCGGCATCGTACAGGCTGGCATCGATGCCCTCGCCCACGGCGCAGATCACCGTGGTGGCGGAAAGCTCGACGGTCTCGCCCGTGGCGACGGGGCTGCGACGGCCGCTTGCATCCGGCTCGCCAAGCTCCATAACGTCGCAGGTCAGCACGGCGCCGTTAAGCGCCTTGGGGGCCAGCAGCTCGCAGAACTCAACACCGTCGGCAAGAGCAAGATCAAGCTCTTCCTCGTCAGCGGGCATCTGCTTCTTGGTGCGGCGGTAGACCAGGCGCACGTTCTTCACGCCGGCCAGGCGCTTGGCCACGCGGGCCGCGTCCATGGCGGTGTTGCCGGCGCCAATGACCACGACGTCCTCGCCCAGCTCGAGCTTCTCGCCCTTCTTGGCGGCCTCGAGGAACTCCAGCACGTCGAGCTCGGCGCCCTCGCCCAAGCCTGCAGAGCCGGGCATCCAGGCACCGGTGGCCACGACCACGTCGGTAAAGCCCTGGGCCTTGAGTTCGTCGATGGAATCCACGCGAGCGTTGAGCTGCACCTTGGCACCAAAGGCCAGGCAGAGTTCGGCGTCGTGCGAGATATCGTCGCTGGCGATACGGAACTCGGGGATGACGTGACGGACCACGCCGCCGAGCGAATCGCGAGCTTCGAAGATGGTGACGGGCACGCCGGCACGCGTCAGGAAGAACGCGGTCGCCAGGCCGGCCGGGCCGCCGCCGATAACGGCAACATTGTGCTCGCCGTCGTTGGCGATGGCCTGGGCGCGCAGCTTGGGCAGCACGGCGGTCATGGCCTCGCGGGCGGCCTTGAGCTTGCTGGCGCGAATCTGGGCGCCCTCGGGCTCGTAGAACGCACGCTCGCAGGCACGGCCGCAGGGATGCGGGCAGATGGTGCCGGTAATGAACGGCAGAGCGTTGCGCTCGATGATGATGTTGAGCGCGTCCTCGTAGCGGCCCTCGTCAACAGCCGCCAGATAGGCGGGAATATCCTGCTGGATGGGGCAGCTCGTGCGGCACGGCGTGGTAAAGCAATCGGAAAGCGGGCTCTTGCCGGCGACCTTGCGGTCGGGCAGCGGACGCAGCGGCTTCTTGTAGAGCGGGTTGGTGAGTGAGTCGGTCTGGATCGCAGTCACAGCCTCGAGCGAGACGCCCGCGAACGGCTTGCCATCCAGGTCGGTAAACTCGCCGGCCATCTGGCTAAAGCGCTCGTAGCCACCAGGCTTGAGCACGTCGGTCGCCAGGGTGACGGGCCAAATGCCGGCATCGTACAGGGCGCGGATGTTGTAGACCGTGGCACCGCCGGAGTAGCTTATGCGCAGTTTGCCATCAAACTGCTCGGTAATGCGGCGGGCAGCCTCGATGGTCAGCGAGAACAGCGAACGGCCGGACATGTACATCTCGGTGGAGGGCAGCTCGTTCCTCGTCACGTCGACGGGGAACGTGTTGGTCAGCTTGACGCCAAACTCCAGGCCGCGCTCGGCGCACAGGGCAATCAGGCGCTCGAACATAGGCACGGCATCGGCCCACTGCAGGTCCTCGCGGAAGTGCGTGTCATCGAAGACGATGTAGTCAAAGCCCAGCTCGTTGAGGCGCTGGCGGGCAAACTCATAGCCCAGCAGCGTGGGGTTGCACTTGATGTAGGTGTTGAGACCCTTCTCGGTAATCAGATAGGTCGCGATGCGCTCGATCTCCGCCGGCGGGCAGCCATGCAGGGTGGACTCGGTGATGGAGTTGGAAACGCGTGCCGGGATGGACTCGACAAACGCGGCGTCGACATGCTCAAACTTGTCCAGGTTGGCGAGCGCCCAGGCACGGCACTCGTTCCAGACGTCAGAGCCGCTGGCGTCCTTCATGCCCTCGATGTAGGCGTCGACCTTGGGGCTCTTGATGCCCTCGAGGTCATAGCCCACGGACATGTTGAAGACAAAGCCGTCCGGGCTACCTAGGCCGTACTCGCGAGCGATGAGGTGGCAGGCGAACCATGCCTTCACGTACTCGGCAAGAGCCTGCGGAACCTCGAGCTCGGTCGACCACTCGCAGTTGTAGCACTCGTCCTGCGCCACGATGCAGGGCTTGTTCACACACTTGGAGAGCTCCTCGCCGTCCATCACCTGAACGGTCTTGAGCTCAAAGAAGCGGGAACCGGCCACGTAGGATGCCACGATGTTTTGGGCAAGCTGCGTATTGGGGCCGGCGGCCGGGCCAAACGGAGTCTCGATGCGCTCGTCAAAAATGGGAAGCGCGCCCTCCTGGTTGGTCGTAACCATCTTGCGCACGCCAAAGACGGCGCCCTGAGTCTTGTGCTCCTCGATGATCCAGTTCATCAGCTGCGAAAACGGGATCGGCCTCATGATGTCGCTCATAATGAGTTCCTCTCTGTAACGCCCGGCGAGACCGCGCGGCGGGCGCAAATACGGTGTAGCGCTAGCACAGCGCCGGCGACCCCGCGGAGGCCGCCTATGCGCGCGCCGGATGTGGCGAAACATCCGACGCGCGCGAATCTACTTGTGAATTAGTAGGTGCGATCGTTGAGCGTGCTCCAGAGCTTCTTGGACTCGGCCATGGTCCACGCGTTGATCTTTTCCTCATCAATGCCAACGAACTCGCGATCCTTGTACAGGACGCGGCCGTTGATGATGGTGGTGCGGCAGTTTTTGCCCATCATGCCAAAGAGCATGTGGCCGTCGATATTCTCCTCGCTCAGCGGCGTAAAGGGCTTGTAGTCCATAACGATAACGTCGGCGGCAGCGCCGGCCTCGAGCACACCGAGCTTGCGATCGAAGTACTTGCTCGCCATCTTGGCGTTGTTCTCGAACAGCATGGTCATGGCCTCACACCAGCCCACGTTGGGCATGGCGGCGTTGTGACGCTGAATGATCAGGAAGACCTTAAGGCTCTCGAGCATATCGTGGGTGTAGGCGTCGGTGCCCATGCACACGGGGATGCCACGACGGAAGAACTCGAGCACGGGGGCGCAGCCCACGGCGTTGCCCATATTGGATTCGGGGTTGTTGACCAGCCAAGTGCCGGACTCCTTGACGATATCCATCTCGGCAGGCGTCACGTGGATGCAGTGGCCGAGCATGGTGTCGGGACCCAGCAGGTTGTGCTGCAGCAGGCGCTCGACGGGGCTGATACCACCGCGGTTGAGGCGGGAATCCCACACGTCGTTCATGCCCTCGCACACATGGATGTGGAAGCCGGTCAGGCCGTTGTTGGCCTCGGCCATCTTATCCATGGTCTCGTCCGAAAGCGTAAAGGTAGCATGTCCGCCAAACATGGCGGCGATCATGTGGTTGTCGTTATCGCGACGCTCCTTGGCGGCCCACTGGGCAAATTCGGCGTTCTCGGCAATGGCCTGGTCGCACTTTTCCTGGCCGCGGCGATCGGAGACCTCGTAGCACAGGCACGAACGCATGCCCAGCTCCTGAGCTGCATCCTTAATGGTAAAGAGGCTTCCCGGGATCTCGCAGAAGCTCGCATGGTGATCGAAGATCGTGGTGACGCCATCACGGATGGAGTCCAAAATCGTGGCATAGGCGCTGGCCTTGGTGCCGTCGAGCGTCAGGTTGTCGTCGATCTTCCACCACTGCTGCTCAAGATTCTCCAGGAAGTTGGTGGGGTTGCAGCCCTTAATGGCAAGGCCGCGGGCCAGACCCGAGTAGATGTGGGTGTGGCAGTTGATAAGTCCAGGCATGATGAGGTTGCCCTGGGCATCGACGTACTCGGCATCCGAGTACTTGGCCTTGAGCTCGCGCTCGGGGCCCACTTCGACGATCGTATCTCCGTCAATGGCGACCGCACCGTTTGGAATGAACGGGGTCTGAGCGTTGCGGGTAAAGACGGAACCGTTAGCGACCAGAAGCATGGATGCTCCCTTCAACATCAGAGGCGGGGTTTGACACCTCTGACATGGCGGAGTGCGAAGCGCCGGCCTACACCGGAAACGGGCCCTCTCCCGTCAACGCTTCACCAAAGGGACAAACCCTTTGAAGTGCGGCTTGGCGCCGCATGGCGTCGGCGGACGAGGCGATGCGTCCGCCGACGAATAGCACCGAATTGGTTACTTCTTGCTCTCGGGCAAGACTAGATCCACGGCAGCGTCCTTGGCGGCATCGATGTGCTGAGCCACGACCGGCGTCTGCGGAAGGATCAGGTTAAGGACAATGGCCATGATGGCGGTGGGGGTTACGGCATTGGAGCCGATGACGGTGGACACCCAGGCGGGCATACCCTCGCCGGCAAGGCAACCGCTGGCCATCCAGATACCCAGGCCAAAGACGACGGAGGTGCCGACGATAGTGGTAGTGCGCTGCGTGAGGCCCTCGCGGGTGAACATGCGCACGCCGTTCATGGTGATGGTGCCAAAGACGCCGACGGTCGCGCCGCCGATGACGGGCTGCGGGATAGCGGAAAGGACGGCAGAGAGCTGCGGGAACAGACCGGCGATGGCAAAGACGGCCGCGATGATCACAAAGACCCACTTGTTGACGACCTTGTTGGAGCAGATGATGCCCACGTTCTGGCCAAGGGCGCTGGTGGGAAGACCGCCCAGCAGGCCGCCGACCATAGAGGTGAGGCCCTGGGACACGATAGCGCCGGAGAGCTCGCGCTCGGTGGGCATACGGTCGATGGAGCCCAGGCAGGCGGCGGAGACGTCACCGATAACCTGGATGGCAACCATGGGGAACACGACGGCGAGGGTAATGCAGACCTCGGGATCAAACTCGAGCGCGTAGGGCATGAGCTTGGGAAGGGCGAAGACCTGAGCGGTGGCGACGCTGGAGAAGTCGATCATGCCAAAGGGGATGGAGACGATCATGCCAACGATCATGCCAAAGAACACGGATCCCAGCTTGAGCGTGCCCTTGCCAAAGTTGGCGAGCGCAAAGACCACGGCGAAGGTGATAAGAGCGACGCACCAGGCCTGCGGGGTGCCCCACAGCGGCGTACCCATACCGCCGGCCATATACTTGACGGCCGTGGGATACAGCGAAACGCCGATGGAGAAGATGACCGTACCGGTCACGACGGGCGGGAACAGCCACTTGATCTTGCTGTAGGCCAGACCAAAGAGGACCGCGACGGCGCCGCCGACGATCTCGCCACCCAGCAGCGCACCAAAGCTAAAGCCCGAGGCACCCATGGCCTGCAGGGCCGGCAGGAACGCGAACGAAACGCCCATGACGATGGGCAGGCCGCCGCCGATGCGACGGAAGGGAGCGAAGGCCTGAAGGGCCGTGTCGATCGCCGAAAGAATGAGCGCGACCTGGATGATGTCGGTGCTCTGCTGGCTATTAAAGCCGTAGACGCCGGCCATGATGACCGCCGGGGTAATGATGCCGGCAAACGATGCCAGTACGTGCTGAAGGGCACACGGGATCATTTCCTTAACGGGAGGCATGCCTTCGCGAGTGAACAGGGCTTCAGTGCCGTTCGTAACCGTCTCCTGGGTCATTTGACCACCAATCCTCGAAGTAGTTGTTTTCGCATCTAACGCTCTATTGTGACGCAGTGCGGGGTTGAGGTTGTGCCTTCATTGCATATCGTATTAAAGATGATTCTCATTCTCAATAATAATTTTTTGTTATCAGACTATTCTTCAGCTGAAATAACGCATTTCCGCAGGTCAGGAAAGTGTCTGGTCAAAATAGCATCTAACTTTTCTTTTGGTCAACCGTTTACCGCTAAATTCCTACCGTTCGTCTGCATTACGCAATGTACCTGCGGATATACGAGATGATGGGCAGCGTGTTACCATGAGAAAAAATTGTTATGAACATTTCCGATTTCACCCAAAGGAGTTGCCCGTGAACGAGACCGTACGTCGCTTTTTGCCGATGGTCGATTTTCTGGAGCAGATACTCGGCAAAAACAGCGAAATCGTGCTGCACGATTTCTCGGATCCCGACCACGCCATCGTTGATATTCGCAACGGCATCGTGAGCGGCCGCAAGGTCGGCGGTCCCGCCACCGATCTGGCACTCAAGATCATGCACGACGCCAAGTATCGCGACCTGCCGTTTATTACGGGCTACGAGGGGCGCGGTGCCGGCGGCAAGACGTTGGAGTCAGCGACGTACTTTATCCGCGAGAATGACGAGATCGTCGGTATGCTCTGCGTTAACACCGACCTCTCGACTGTGCGCTCCATCAACGCCATGGCGCAGCAGCTCATGGCGTGCTTCGACGCGGCGCCGACGCGCACGGAGCCCGCCCCTATCGAGGTCGAAAGCCTTTCGGAGTCCACACAGGAGCTCATCGACCGCAGCATTGCCGAGTTGCTGAGCGCGCGCGGGCTGGATGTAGCGTCGCTTGGTCAGAGCGACCGCGTGGACGTCATTCGCCACCTCAACGGTAACGGGGTGTTCATGCTCAAGGGCGCCGTGGCCTGCGCCGCCTCCGCGCTGGGCATCTCAGAGCCCAGCGTCTATCGCTACCTGCAAAAAGTCCGCAAGGAAGGCTAACGAGCAAAATGAAGCGCGGCTCCACAAGCGATCCGTCACTTGACAAAAGACCCTGCAGCTCGCACTGAACTGCGCCCCAAATCTTGGACGCCCTAAATAGCGACTAGGCCGCAAGGGCCTGATTCCGGTACTCCTCCGGGGTCAGGCCCTTCAATCTTACCTGCCTCCGGCTCGTGTTCCAGTG
>URNC01000086.1 GCA_900549065.1 uncultured Collinsella sp.
AAGCCGGCGACGGCAGGCAGGTAAGCGGCGGGGCCCACGACGGAACCCTGGGCGCGGTGAGCGGTGCCGAAGGCATCGAGAACGAAGACGTCACCATAGGAAGCGAGCTTCTTGGCGATCTCGGGATCGTTCTTCTTCTCACGCTTATCGAAGCGGACGTTCTCGAGAACGAGAACCTTGCCCGGCTCGACGGCAGCGACAGCCTCGGCAGCCTTCTCGCCGTAAGTGTCGGCGACAAAGGCAACGTCGAGACCAGAGAGCTCGGCGAGCTTCTTGGCGACGGGCTCGAGGGACAGCTCGGGCTGGAAGCCGGTGCCATCGGGACGGCCGAGGTGGCTCATGAGGATGACGCGAGCGTTGTGCTCAACGAGATAGTTGATGGTGGGCAGGGCAGCCTTGATACGGGTGGTGTCGCCAACGACGCCATCCTTGATAGGCACGTTGAAGTCAACGCGGACGAGAACGCGCTTGCCGTCGACATCGATGTCGCGGACGGTCTTCTTGGTAAAGGCCATGTTTGCTTCTACCTTTCGTACGTGTCTGCCTCCCATTACGGCAGACGATTTCTTATAAAAAGGGCGCGACCCTAGGGTGTAAGCCCTATGAGGCCGCGCCCTTCTTTAGACGCTCAACGAGCTATTCGCTAAAAGCTAAATTAAGCAACGAACTTCTCGAAGTACTTGATGGTGCGGACCATCTGAGAGGTGTAGGAGTTCTCGTTGTCGTACCAAGAGGTGACCTGAACGAGGGTCTGGCCGTTGCCGAGGTCGGAGGCCATGGTCTGCGTGGCGTCGAAGATAGAGCCGTGGGTCTCGCCGACGATGTCGCGGGAGACGATCTGGTCCTCGTTGTAGGCGAAGGTATCGGGGATGGTCTCGGCGTAGGCCTTCATGGCAGCGTTGACCTCGTCGACGGTGACCTTCTTGTCAACGACGGCGTAGAGGTTGGTCAGCGAGCCGGTCGGCGTCGGGACGCGCTGGGCGGCACCGATGAGCTTGCCGTTGAGCTCGGGGAGAACCAGGCCGATGGCCTTGGCAGCGCCCGTGGTGTTCGGGACGATGTTCTCGGAGCAGGCGCGGGAGCGACGGAAGTTGCCCTTGCGCTGCGGGCCGTCGAGCGGCATCTGGTCGCCGGTGAAGGCGTGGATGGTGGTCATGATGCCGGACACGATGGGAGCGAAGTCGTTCAGACCCTTGGCCATCGGGGCGAGGCAGTTGGTGGTGCAGGAAGCAGCGGAGATGATGTTGTCCTCAGCGGTCAACGTCTCATGGTTGACGTTGTACACGATGGTGGGCAGATCGCTGCCGGCCGGAGCGGAGATGACAACCTTCTTGGCGCCAGCGTTGATGTGGGCCTGAGCCTTAGCCTTGCTGGTGTAGAAGCCGGTGCACTCGAGAACGACGTCGACGTCGAGGTCGCCCCAAGGCAGGTTGTTGGCGTCGGCCTCCTTGTAGATCTTGATCTCCTTGCCGTCAACGGTGATGGAATCCTCGCCAGCAACGACCTCGTGATCGCGAGCGTAGTTGCCCTGCGTGGAGTCGTACTTCAGCAGGTAAGCGAGCATATCGGGAGAGGTGAGGTCGTTGATAGCGACGATCTCGGAGCCCTCATGACCGAACATCTGACGGAAAGCCAGACGACCGATGCGACCGAAGCCGTTAATAGCAACCTTTACTGCCATTGTGTCTCCTTTCGTAAGGCCCCCGCGAGCTACAGCGCCCGCCGTTGAGGCCCACAAACTAACCACTCGCCTAATATACCTTTTTTTTGACTTGAATTTCACGAGAATGCTCGAAATTGAAAATCAAATTTACGTTAAAACGTTTTAAAGAATAAAATAGCAGCTAAATCCGTATATAAGTCGATACTTCAAACTACCTGTTTGCTTCAATGAGCTTTTCAAGCCGTAAAACACGATGGTAGAGGGCCGACTTCGACAAGGGAGGGTCAGCCATCTCCCCTAAATCACGCAGCGAAAGATCGGGATAGCGCTCGCGCAGGTCGCAAAAGACCGCCAAGGCATCCGGAAGCGTGTCGCGCAAACCCCGCTGTTCGAGCTCATCGATCAACGCAAGCTGATGCTGGGCGGCACCCGCACTTCTGGTCTGATTGGCCAGTTCGGCGTTCACGCGACGGTTCACATCGTTCTTAACCAACTTGACCGCGCGCGCCTCCTCAATCTCGGCAACGCTGCGCTTGGCACCAATCAGCTTTAATAGATGCTCGATTTCCTCGGCGCTCTTAATGTACACGGCATATGACCCCCGCCGCGCATTAACACGAGCATGGACCCCAATCTGCTCCAACAGACCGCAAAGCCCCTTGGCATATTGCTCGCCCTGCACCGCGATCTCCAAATGAAAATCGCCGCGGGGATCGGCCACGAAACCGCCGGCGATGAGCGCGCCGCGGATGTAGGCAAGCCTGCAGCAGGGACGGGCAACGATGTGCCGGGGAACACCGGCGACGAGCCCTCCCCTGCGGTCGAGAATGCCCAGCAGCACAAGAGCCTTGTCCAGGTCGGGTTGATCGGGCAGGGTAATGAGATAGTTACGGACCTTATGCAAGACCGATTTACGGACGGTGAATTCCGTTTTGAGCTTAAGGATGCGATGCGTCAGTGTGATCATCGTGCGCGCGACGGCGCCCGTCTCGGTCGCGACCGTCAAACGATACCGCCCGGAGCCGGCCAGCGAAAGTGTACCGCTCACACGCGTCAGGGCGGCAAGCGTCGACAAATCGCAGTATTCACATTCGGGTTCGCAGCGCGCGAGCTCGTCACGCACCTCGGCGGTAAACGACATGCAGGCCTATGCTTTCGTGTTGGCGCGCGACAGGTCGCGATGGGAAATGCTCACGTGATATTGGGCACCTTCCAAATAACGTGCCGTGGCTTCGGCAATGGCAACGCTGCGGTGCTGGCCGCCTGTACAGCCGATGGCGATAGAAAGCTGCGGCTTGCCCTCCGCGATATAGCCCGGCATCACCGTATCGAGCAGCTGTGTCCAAGCCTTCCAAAACTCCTGCGTCTTGGGATGGTCCAGAACAAAATCGGAGACCTTTTTATCGAGACCGGTCATCGTGCGCATCTCGGGATCGTAGAACGGATTAGGCAGGAAGCGAACATCGATCATAATGTCCGCCTCGACGGGCATGCCGTGCTTAAAGCCAAACGAGAACACGTGGACATCCATAAGCTGCTGGTCGGACAGCTCGGAAAATGCCATACGTAGCTTGTTGCGCAGCGCAGAGGTGCGCAGACGGCTCGTGTCGATAATCATATCGGCTCGGTCGCGCACGCCCTGAAGCTGAAGGCGCTCGCGCTGAATGGCATCGGCCGTAGTCTCCCCCGGCTTGGCAATGGGATGACGGCGGCGATTTTCGCTGTAGCGACGAATCAGCACCTCGTCAGAAGCCTCCAGGAACACGATGTCGCAGCTCATCTCGCGCTCTTCGAGCGCAGCGACCGCATCGAGCAACTCGTCAAACAGTCCCTGGCTACGCAAATCGCAGGTAACGGCGAGATGCCTGCCCACGCCCGTATTGATGCCGACGAGCTCGGCAAGCTGGGCGATGAGACGCGGAGGCAGGTTATCGATGCAAAAATAGCCCATGTCCTCGAACACGTGCATGGCCTGTGTGCGGCCCGATCCGGACATTCCGGTGATGATGACGATATCGGGGATGCGCTCCGAGCGCTCCGCCGCATCCATGGCATCTCCCTTTTGCATGTGCTGCCTCCCGAAAACAAGCGCGGGACCCAGCAACCCGGATCCCGCGCGGTCAATTGCCTATATTGAGTATACCGCCCCGAGCGGATACGAGGTCTGTCTTACGCCTCAAGCGCAGCCTTGAACCAACTTGTAATACTCGTGGGGTGCGTGATGGCGGTGCCGACGACAACGGCCCAGGCGCCAGCATCGATCGCGGCGCGAGCCTCCTCGGGCGTATGCACGCGACCCTCACAAATGATGGGAAGGCCGGGGAATTCCTCAGTCGCCTGACGCAGGAGCGGCAGGTCGGGGCCATCGGCCATGGTGCAGTCGATGGCGGCGACGCCATGAGAAAGCGTGGTGGATACCAGGTCAAAGCCCATATCAACAGCACGGCGAATATCCTCGATGGTGGCACAATCCGCCATCAGGAGCACGCCCTCCTCGTGCAGCGGGCGGAAGGTATCCTCGACCGTCTTGCCATCGGGGCGCGGACGATCGGTGGCGTCGATCGCCACGATATCGGCACCGGCAGCAACGCAGGCGCGAGCGTGACGCAGCGTCGGCGTGATGTAAACGCCCTCGTGCCCATCCTTCCACAGGCCGATGACGGGAACCTCACAGCGACCCTTAATGGCGGCAATGTCGGCAAGGCCCTGGCAGCGAATGGCGGCAGCGCCGCCGAGCTCGCAAGCGCGAGACATTTGCGCCATGGTCTCGGGCGTACGAAGCGGCTCGCCCATATACGCCTGAACGCTCACGACGAGCTTGCCCTTCAGGGATTGAATCAAAGGATCGACGGTCATAAGGCTGCAACCTTTCCTAGAACAGCCTCCCGAGGCGTGTTGTCTCGGGAGGCTCCTACAGCAGATACGTTTACTTCAACGAGGCAAGAAGATGCTCAGCGGCACCGATGAGCGGAGCATCGCCCTCCAGAGAACCGATGAGGATCGGTGTGTTCTGAAGCGGATCGAGCGCCTGGCTGGCATAGCCCTCGTGCACCGAATCCTTCCACGTCTGCGAACGCCAATCGGGACCTTGGTGAATCACGCCGCCCGAAAGCACGATGACCTCAGGGTCCAGGATGTTAGCGAGCGAGCCCAAGCTGGCCCCCAGCGCAAAGCCGGCGTCATGGATGACCTCGGTCGCCTTTGCGTCGCCCGCACGGCACAGGTCGTTCACATCGCGACCGACCGAAGGACGGCTGGGGTCGACGCGGCCAAAACGTTCATCGTACATTCGACCAATGGAAGTGCCCGAAGCAACCGACTCCAGATGGCCGGAACGCCCGCAGGCGCAGGGAATGCCGGCGGCAGCCGAGCACTCGATGTGGCCCATATGGCCGGCAGCACCATGGAAGCCCTGCATCACGCGGCCGTTCTCGACATATGCGCCGCCGATGCCCGTGCCGATGCCCAGGCACAAGACGGAGAACTTGCCCTTGCCGACGCCCCAGTGGGCCTCGCCCAGAGCATGAGCCTGCACGTCGCCCACAACGGCAACGGGAAGACCGAGGTCCTCGCGCAGACGCGGCCCCAACTGAACGCCGGACCAGCCGGGCATGATCTCGTTGGCATACGCGATGGCGCCCGTCTTGGGATCGACGACGCCGGCGGCACCGATACCGACGCCAAGGACCTCGACATCGGGATTCGCCTCGAGAGCAGCCTTGATGGACGCCTCGATACGCTGGAAGACGGCCTCGCCGCCCTCCTGGGCCTCGGTAGGAACCTCGGCCTCAAAAACGGGATGGGGCACGCTGCCGTCAGCCGGGTACTCCATGATGGCAGTCGCGATCTTAGTTCCGCCGATATCGACAGAGCAGACGTACTTGTTCTCCATGTCGCTCTCCTTAGGAGATAAAAACAACTACAGGAAATGAAGGCGGTGTTATCGCCGCAACTCAGTAAAGGTTTCCCAGGTGCCCGAGGTTGGGGTGAAAGTGGTCGGGCGTTGACCTAATGGGTCACGCCCGACCACTTGAGCCCCAAGATCGGGTGCCTGGGGA
The DNA here is from genome assembly GCA_900549065.1 of uncultured Collinsella sp. Classification (GTDB taxonomy): domain Bacteria; phylum Actinomycetota; class Coriobacteriia; order Coriobacteriales; family Coriobacteriaceae; genus Collinsella. Next base: position 5,722 of record URNC01000086.1, read on the forward strand.
AGCTTTACAGGAGACCGTTGTCCTGGAGGACCTTCTTAATCGCCTCAACGTTCTCGCCGGTCATGGCCTTCACCGGGCGCGGCATGGTCGGGCTGTCGAAGATGCCCATAAGGTTCATAGCGGTCTTGAAGGCGCCGACGCCACCGGCATAGCCCTGGACGCCCGAGGTGACATCCCAGATGTGCGAAATCTCATTGAGGCGATCCTGCTCGGCCTTGACGGTAGCCCAGTCACCAGCCTGAGCGGCCTTCCACTGACGCACGTAGCCCTCGGGCTCAACGTTGGCGAGACCCGGGACGGAACCGTCGGCGCCACCGAGGTAGGCGCCGTCGACAACAACCTCGTGACCGGTGAGGATGCTCATCGGATGGCCGTTCTTCTCGTTCTCCTGAACGAGGTAGCGGAACGAGATGTCATCACCCGAGGAATCCTTGACGCCAGCAAGGACGCCCTCGGCGCCGAGCTTGGCAAGGAGCTTCCAGGGGAGCTTGGTGTGAACGCAGACGGGAATGTCATAGGCGAAGATGGGCAGGTCGAGCTCCTCGTGCAGGATACGGAAGTGCTCCTCGACCTCGGTCATGCCCTGCAGGGCATAGAACGGGCAGGTGGCGACGAGGGCATCGGCGCCCAGCTCCTGGGCGACCTTGCCGTGCTCGATCATGCGCTCGGTCTCGGTATCGATGATGCCGACCAGAACAGGCACACGGTGGTCGACGATACGAACGGCCTCGGCGATAATCTGGCGACGGCGCTCGTCGGTGGAGAAGACGACCTCGCCCGAGGATCCCAAGAAGAACAGGCCATCGACGCCGGCATCGATCATGCGGTTGATGCTGCGCTCAAAGGAGGCAACGTCGAGCTGGTGATCTTCGGTATCGGGAACAACGACGGGAGGGATAACGCCGGTGAATTTCTGAGTTGCCACAAGAATCTCCTTAGTTGTCTGGCGGGCGGCCCTATGCCACCCACTCTTGTTGGCAGTGTCCAGGCCGTCTAGGCCAAAGAACACGAGTAGAACGTTTGGTTAAAAAAGTCGACGACTTCGTTTTCGAACGCATTGATGCGCTCGTGAGCGTATTTTGCATAGATGATATGCCTCCGGTCACACTCAAGACCGTTGAATACGGCAAACTGATCCTTGGGATCGCTCACGGTATCCATAAGCGATGTGCCCATGAGCACCGATCCGCGCACCCGAGACGACAGCGCCTCGAGGCCACCAGGAAGCGGATTGGCAACCGCCGTGCAGGCGAGGCCCCGCTCGTCCAGAGCAGAAACCGCCAGCGCGACTCCGCCGCCAAGGCCCTCGCCCCATGCAAAGATGCGGTCGGGGTCCATGCCATCAAGATTGCGCGCCACCTTCGCCAGCGCGCAACCCCAACGGACGCGCTCGACAAAAGCGGGCGAAGCAATCCCCCGCCGCAGGTCGTCCGCACCAGCAACATCGTCATCCAGCGCGAGAACGGCATACCCCATGGCGGCAAATCTCGTCATGTGATGCCAGCCGCGCACAGGCCGATCGATGTCGTGGAACATCAGGCACAACGGCACGCGCTCAGATACTCGGGCACGACCGACAGGCTCGATCAAACGAGCGTGAATCGCATCGTCACCGAGCTCAAAGGAGACCTCCGAGTAACGGGCGCAGGGGTTAACAAAGTCAATCGCCGTTATGGCCAGGCCTTGAATCTCAAGATTCGAAGCGCATGTCTCTAAATCAGAAACATCTGCTTGGACATCGCCGCGCCAGTCCCGATATTCTGCGAGCCTTGACGAAACCGTTCCAGGAATTCCCACGAGTCCGGGGACAATCAGCTCGTCAACATTGCTCTCGCACTTAGACATGAGCCTCCCCTCCCTTGCAGAAAAACGGAATGATCAGATCGTCAAAATCCTGAATCTCCTCGTGGCCAAAGCCTTCAAAGAACTCATGACGCTTTTCGCAGGTCAGGTTGTTATAGACCGCAAACTGCGTCGCTGGCGGACAGACGATATCGGCTGTGCCAGTGCCAAACAGCACGGGGCATTCGACCATAGGGGCAAAGTTCTTGGAATCGAAGTACGCCAGCTTGGCATAGGCTTCGTCAATACGAGTCGAGTCCTCGTCAAACCAGCGAGACCAATAGCGCAGGCCCTCGTAGGCAATGTCGTCGGCATCCAAATCCCAGACCAGGCGGAAATCTGACAGGAAGGGATAGAGGATGGCGGCACGATTGATAAGCTCGCTGTTAAGCGCACAGGTCGCAATGCCCAAACCGCCGCCCTGCGACGCGCCGTTCACAAACACACGCGCAAGATCGATGCCCTCGAGCTCGCGAACGATGCGGCACAGGATGCGAATATCTTGGTGCAAGCGGACATAGTAGAGGTTGGCCGGGTCGCCGTCGATACCGGCGACGATATGACCGGCAACCGTTGTGCCCTCAAATCCACCAATGTCCTCGGAGGGACCTCCTTGGCCGGGACAGTCGAGTGCGATGAGTGCCATGCCCATGCCCGCAAACGACGCCTGCTCAAACCAGCTGCGGCTTGCACCCGGATACCCATGGAACTGAAGTACCAATGGCACGGGCTCGTCCGAGACGGGTTTAAGGTACTTGGCATGCAGGCGAGCGCCACACATGCCGGTATACCAGAGGTCGAAAAGTTGGCAGGTCGCGGCATCGGTGACCGATGCCGTGTCGATCGCATAGTCAAGCCCGACGGCGTCGGCCTCGGCCATGCGATCCTTCCAAAAGAGATCGAAATCTGATGGACGGGGCATGGCGCCTCGATATTCACCAAATTGATGTTGTAGCTCCTGAGCACTTGGCATGGCTCGTGAACCCAACCTTTCGAAATCGCAACGGAGGTGCGCCCGGC
>URNC01000087.1 GCA_900549065.1 uncultured Collinsella sp.
GCTGAGGGGCGGGCGATGCCGTTGGCTGTCGGTTAGTGGCGACCGTGGTGGCGGAGCTTGTCGATGGTGGAGTCGGTGCTGCGGTTGCGGGCTTCGGCTGCGGTTTGGCGCTTGCGGCGGTAATCGATCATGCCTTGGATGATGGGCTTGCCAAAGCTCACGACATCATCGTTGTAGATGGCGGTTCGGGCTGCGAGGAGGCAGTCGGTAAAGTCCATATGGGTCTTGCCAAAGAGTTTGACGGCAAGGGCGACAACGGTGGGCTCGTCGACCATGACGTCATCGAGCAGCCTTTTCATGGCCGTGGCAATCTCAACGCGGGGAACCTTATAGACGTCGCGCAGCGTGACCACGACGCGCGTGATGATTTCGGGGTAGACACGAGCGGTGCGCGTGGCGATGACCTTGGCGGCACGCGGTGACAGAACTTCGTCGTCGTCAAGCAGGTAGCGCAGGATGACGGTCTCGTCGATGATGGTGCTACTCATGGATATCTACTTCCTCGGGACCCAAAACCGACTCGTCGCTTTCTGTGGCTAGGTATTCAATCCAGGCATTGCGCTCCTCGGAGCGGCGATTGGGGCCCCATATGCTTTGAGCAATCCATAGGCGGCCGTGCCGTCCTTGGAGCGCACGGCGACCGGCTGAAAGGGGAGCTTGCGCATCAAAATACTCTGCGCGACAAATAGACGGACAGCCTCGGCGAGCGATGTGCCCATAGCGTCGTAGAGACGCTCGGCATGCTGCTTGTCTTCCTCGCGAATGCGCACCTGCAGGATGGCTCGTTTTTGAGTCGATGACATCACTGGCCTCCCTTAATGAGCGTGCAATTTGAATAACAAATACAACATCGGCTAATAATAGCCAATCTTACAACCACTACTTTATTGCACTAGAGTAATTGAGTGTAAAGGATATTACAAACGTACTACATCCTTTAGAAATGAGCGTGAAATCTTTCTTGGGCGTACGCATGTAATACACTCACCTTTATAGCTTCTAGAGAATAATTCCAACCTGCCAAAACCCCTGCAATACACCCGTATTGCAGGGCCTATCCTCAAGTTTGCCACCTGCAACTGCGTATATTTAACCTGTATATCGTTGGAGGAATTCTATCGAAGTGCCTGTTTCGCCGCATGTGCTCGATACGTCGATGCCGGACCACGGGCGGTCCGGGGCAACGTCGACAGGGTCTCTCCGGCATGGGATTCAGGAGGGAGTGAACAACATGGGCAATAAACGAGTCGTAGCCGATTCTTCGCGCTGCATTGGGTGCCAAACCTGTATGGCGGCGTGCATCGAGGCACACGATATTCCCGGCAACATCGCCGCACCTCGCTTGCGCGTAACGCGCACCTACGAGATCTCCGCGCCGGTGGCATGTCACCACTGCGAGGACGCTCCGTGCGCGAAGGCCTGTCCTACGGGCGCCTTGTTCTTTGATCCAAAGAACCATCGTATCGGCGTCAACGAGGACAACTGCATCGGCTGCAAGAGCTGCGTCATGGCATGCCCCTTTGGCGCCGTGAGCGTGGCGACCACGCAGGTCCCCGTCTTGATGGGTGACGTGCGCGTGGGTTCGCAGACCAAGAGCTTCGTGCTCAAGTGCGACCTGTGCGTGGAGCGTCCCGGCGGTCCGGCGTGTGCCGAGGCGTGCCCGACCAAGGGCCTCACCCTGGTAGACGAGGAGCGCCTGGCAGAACTGACTGCCGAGCGTACCCGCGCCACCATCGAAAACGAGGCGTAAACGGCCGGCCATACAGGCCCAATGATTGTCAAATAAGAACCGAGTATTCGGTAGCAGAGAAAGGAAGGAGGGTGTCATGGAGAAGCATAAAGTGATCTGCCCGTACTGCGGCGCCGGTTGCCAGTTTAACCTCTTGGTCCAAAACGGCCAGGTCGTGGGTACCGAACCGCTCAACGGCATCACCAACCAGAGCGAGCTGTGCCTTAAGGGCATGAGCGGCTACGACTTCATCAACGACACCAAGATCTTGACTCCTCGCGTACTGCACCCGATGATCCGCCGCACCAAGGGCGCGGATCTTGAGCGCGTAAGCTGGGACGAGGCACTGGATTTCACCGCATCTAAGATGCAGGCCATAATTGACGAATATGGTCCTAACGCTGTCATGACCACCGGCTCTTCGCGAGGCGGCGGCAATGAGGCGAACTACGTCATGCAGAAGTTTACGCGTGCGTGCATCGGCACCCACAGCGTGGACAACTGCGCCCGTACTTGACACGGCCCTACTGTCCTCGGTCTGATGGACACGGTTGGTTCAGGTTGCATGTCATGCTCCATCCCCGGTATGGAGGATGCGGGCTGCATTTTCCTCTTCGGCTATAACCCTGCCGATTCGCACCCCATCGTCGCAAGGCGTATCGTGCGAGCCAAAGAAAAGGGTTGCAAGATCATCGTCGCCGACCCGCGCCATATCGAAACCGCGCGTATCGCCGATCTCTACCTTCCGATCAAGAACGGTTGCAACGTCGCGTTCCTCAACGCCTTTGCCAACTGCTTGGTCAACGATGGCCTCTACGACAAGGAATTCGTCGCCGAGCACACGAACGGCTTTGACGAGTGGTGGGAGACCATCAAGAACTACACTCCCGAATCCGTACAGGACATCACGGGTGTCGAGCCCGCGTTGATCCACCAAGCTGCCGAGATGTACGCCACGGCGAAGCCCTCTGCCATCATTGGCTGGGGTATGGGCGTATGCCAGCAGAAGCAGAACTTGAAGACGGTGCACACCATCGCCTCCATCGCCTGCGTTGCCGGCCAGATCGGCAAACCCAATTCCGGCCTCGCGCCCGTGCGTGGCCAGAATAACGTCCAGGGCTCCTGCGATATGGGCATGCTGCCCAACCTGTACCCTGGCTACCAAAAGGTCACCGACCCGGCAGTACGCGCCAAGTTTGCAAAGGCTTGGGGCGTGCCCGAGGAAAAGCTCCCGCTCGAGGAGGGCTACAAGCTCACCGACCTGGGCCACCTGGTCGACGAGGGCAAGGTGCACTGCTTCTACAACTACGGCGAGGACCCGGTGCAGACCGAGCCCGATTCGGCCGGTATGCGCAAGACGCTCTCCGAGCTGGATCTGTTCATTTGCCAGGACATCTTTATGACGCAGACGACCATGCTCGCCGACGTCATCCTGCCTGCCACCTCTTGGGGCGAGCACGAGGGTGTCTTTACCGCATCGGACCGTAGCTTCCAGCACTTTGACGCGGCTGTTCCGCCCAAGGGCGAGTGCCGTCACGACTGGGAGATCTTTGCCGACCTGTCCACGCGCATGGGCTACCCCATGCACTACGACAACACCGAGCAGATCTGGAACGAGTGCATTAGCCTGTGCCCCAACTTTGTGGGCGCGACCTACGAGAAGATGGCTCCCGAGGGCGGCTACGCACAGTGGCCCGTCAAGAGCACCGATGTGAACGACCATGGCACCCCCGACATGTTCGCGGGCGGCAAGTTCACTACCAAGGACGGTCGTGCCAACCTGATGGCGCACGACTGGGAGGCGCCCTCCGAGCTTCCCGACGATGAGTACCCGCTCATCCTTTGCACCGTCCGCGAGGTCGGCCACTACAGCTGCCGTTCGATGACCGGCAACTGCAAGACGCTGGCGCTGCTTGCCGACGAGCCCGGCTTCGTTCGCATGAATCCCGCGGACGCGAAGGCCCGCGGCATCAAGAACGGCGACATCGTCTCGATTCACAGCCGCCGCGGCCAGGTTTACAGCCGCGCCGACGTGAGCGACCGTATCAACAAGGGCACGGTCTATATGACCTACCAGTGGTGGATCGGCAAGTGCAACGAGCTGACCATGCACAAGGTCGACCCGGTCTCGCACACGCCCGAGGACAAGTTCTCTGCCTGCCAGGTCGACGCCATCGCCGACCAGGTGTGGGCCGAGGGCGAGGTGGAGCGTCAGTACACCGAGCTCAAGCAGGCTCTGGTGGACGCAGCCGCTCCCCAGGATGTTGAGCCCGGCGCCGCCAAGTTCGACGACGAGACGCACGTGAACCAAATCGTGTAGTCCCGTTCTCGTTGGCTTTTTGGGCCGGGCGTCCAAGCGCATCGGACGCCCGGCCCGTTATTTTGAAAGGAAGTGGGGATGAACCGCTTCATCGACATCAACCCGGAGAGGTGCATCGGCTGCGGAACATGCCAGTCCGCCTGTGCCGACGCCCACCGGATGCAGGGTCTTCAGGATACGCCGCGCCTGGCGCTCGTGAAGACCGGCGGTATTTCGGCCGCCCTTGCCTGCCACCATTGCGAGGGTGCCCCCTGCGCCGAGGTTTGCCCGGTGAATGCCATCGAGCACGATGGCGACCGCATCCACGTCAAGGAGCAGGAGTGCATCGGGTGCAGGCTGTGCGCCATCGCGTGCCCCTTCGGAGCCATCCATCCCGATGGCACGTCTATCGCCGGTGTCGCAGGCATGTGCGACCCGACGCCTTCGTATCCTAAGTCCCTGAGCAGCCTGCTTACGTGGGCTCCCGGCCAGTACACCTGCGCTGTCAAGTGCGACCTGTGCGCCTTCGATCCGGACGGCCCGCATTGTGTGGCGGCGTGCCCCACCAAGGCGCTGACCGTCATGGGCGGCGCGGCCGATCGCGAGCTCGACGAGGCCAAGCGCCTGCGCTCGATCGAAAACGGTCCGTCCGTCGACGTTACCGCTGTGGTCCAGGGTCTGTCCGAGAAAGCAGAAGGGAGCGTAAACAATGGATAGCTTGACGCTGTTTATCGCATCGCTTGCCGTCTCGTGCATCGGTGCGCTCGCCTCGGTTCTGCTGATCAAGGCCGATAACGCCGCCAAGACCGCCGGCTGCCTTATCGGTGCCGTCGCCGCGGTGCTTTCGTTTGTGGCCGGTATCCAGGCCGTGCTGGGCGATGTCACGTCGGTCGACACCATCGTGTTTTTCCCGTTTGCCCATTTCCAGCTGCTGCTCAATCAGCTGTCCGGCCTGTTCGTGGCGCTCATCTCGGTGCTCGCGTTTGCCGGTTCGATCTACGGTCTCAACTACTTTGATGAGTATCCGGGCAAAAAGGGCCGCGCCGGCTTCTTCTTTAACACCTTCGTGGCGTCCATGATGCTCGTCATCACCGCCGACAACGTGTTTTGGTTCCTGGTCGCCTTTGAGCTCATGTCGCTGACCTCGTACTTCCTGGTCGTGATCGAGGAGAACGAGAACTCCATCCATGGCGGTTGGCTCTACTTTGTGATCGCGCACGTGGGCTTTGTGCTCATCATGGCGAGCTTCCTCACCATGACCAACTTCGCCGGCGGCTCGTTTGCCTTTGCGGATTTCCGCGCCACGCAGTTTAGCCCCGCGGTCGCATCCGTGTGCTTCGTGCTTGCCTTCTTTGGCTTTGGTGCCAAGGCCGGTATCATCCCGCTGCACGGCTGGCTGCCCAAGGCACATCCCGAGGCGCCGTCCAACGTGTCGGCCCTCATGTCCGGCGGCATGATCAAGATCGGTATCTTCGGCATCCTCAAGGTTGGTCTCGACCTGCTCTCCGCCTCGGGCGTTCAGGTCTGGTGGGGCCTTATGGTCATGGTCTTCGGTGCGATTTCGTCGGTCCTCGGCGTGGCCTTCGCCCTGCAGGAGCATGACATCAAGCGCCTGCTGGCCTATCACTCCGTCGAGAACATCGGCATCATTCTGCTCGGCGTCGGCGCCTCCATGGCCGCCATGGCGCTCAACTCGGTCGGCATCGCCGTCCTGGCTCTGATGGCTGCCCTCTACCACACGTTTAACCACGCGATGTTTAAGGGCGAGCTGTTCTTGGGCGCTGGCGCGCTGCTGTACTCCACGGGTACGCGCAATATGGAGAAGATGGGCGGTCTGTTCCGTCGTATGCCGGCAACGGCCATCTGCTTCCTTGTTGGCGCGCTGGCCATCTCGGCCATCCCGCCCTTCAACGGCTTTGTGTCCGAGTGGTTTACCTACCAGTCGCTCTTTAACGCCGCCATGCAGGGCGACAAGGCCGTCATGATCGTGGCCGTGTTCGCTGCCGTCGCGCTTGCCATTACCGGCGCGCTGGCCGTCACGTGCTTCGTCAAGGCCTATGGCGTCTCCTTTGCCTCCGCGCCCCGCTCCGAGGCCGCGGCCAATGCTAAGGAGGTTCCCGCCCCCATGGTGTTTGCGCAGGGCCTGCTCGCGGCCATCTGCGTCGTGCTGGGCATTGGCGCTCCCGTGATCGCGCCCGTGCTGGTCGATGTCGCCGCGTCCGTGCTGCATCCGTACGGTGGCGTGTTTGCCGCCGAGGGCATGGAGCTCATGAACCAGTACTCCGGCGCTGCCACCTCCACGCCCGCGATCGCTATTGCGCTCGTGGTGCTCGTCGGCCTTGCCTGCGGCTATCGCAAGCTCAAGACCGTCGGCAAGGTGCAGAAGTCCCAGCCGTGGGCATGCGGCTATGCTCCCAACGAGCATATGCCCGTCGTGGCCACGACCTTTGCCTCCGAGGTGTCCTGGTTTATGCAGCCGCTCTACACGCTGCGTGACCGCTGCACGGCCGTCTGCTGGTCCATCGCGCACTTCTTCCAGAAGCTCACCGGTGTGGCCGAGGCTGTGGAGCCCGTACCCGACAAGGTTCTCGTCGATGCCCCGCATAAGGGTGTCGAGAAGCTCGCCGACCTCGCGACTAAGCTCGAGGGCGGCAACTACAGCATCTATATCTGCTACATCGTCGCGGCACTCGTGGTGTTCCTCGTGCTCGCCGTGCAAATGGGTTAAGGAGGGGAGAGCATGAACAACATCGTACTTGCCGTTCTGCAGGGCGTGGTCGTTATGGCCGTCGCGCCGTTCTTCTCCGGTCTCGGTCGCGTGATCCGCGCCAAGATGCACAACCGTCGCGGCCCCAGCATCATGCAGGACTACCGCGACCTGGCCAAGCTCTTTGCGCGCCCCGAGTCCCAGTGCGAGGACGCGAGCTTTGCGCTGCGCATTATGCCGCCGCTGTTCCTCGCCGTCGCCTTTATGCTCGCGATGGGCCTGCCGCTCTTTACGGCACAAAGTCCCATCCCGGTGTTTTGTGACGCCATCACCATCATGTACAGCCTGGCGCTCGCCCGCTTCTTCTTCGCCCTCTGCGGTGTGGATTCGTCCAACGCCTACGCCGGTATCGGCGGCGTGCGCGAGCTGCTCATGAGCGTGCTCATCGAGCCGTCCATGCTGCTGGCGCTGTTTGCCGCCGCCCTGGTGTGCGGCTCCACCGACATCGCCACCATGGGTCAGCACATCATGACGGGCGCCATCGACGCACCGGTCGCCGTGGTCCTCGCCGGCATCGCCTTTGCGATTGCCTGCTACATGGAACTCGGCAAGCTGCCGTTTGACCAGGCCGAGGCCGAGCAAGAGCTTCAGGAAGGTCCGCTCGCCGAGCTTTCCGGCCCGTCGCTTGCGATGGCCAAGCTCGCCATGTCCATGAAACAGGTTCTGGTCGTCGCTTGGTTCTGTGCGATCTTCGTCCCCTGGGGCGAGCCCGCGACCGTGGGCGCCGCCGCTGTTCTGGGCGCAGTTATCTTCCTGGTGAAGTGCCTGATCGACTTTGTCGTATGCGGCGTGATCGAGAACTCCTGCTCGCGTTCGCGCTTTAAGGTGCTTGGCAATCAGACCTGGGCCGTTGTGGGCATCGCCGTTCTGGCGTTTGTCTTCGTGGTCGTCGGCGTGTAGGAGAAGGGAGAAACAATGTCATTTGCAGTCAGTCTGTCCCTTCTCGGCTTGGTCGCTATCGCGGCCCCGATGGTGGCCTCGGTGCTCGTCGCCCTGTTCCCCCGTCCGTACGCCAAGTGGTTCAGCGTTTTGGGTGCCGCCGTCTCGACGGCCTGCACCATCGCCCTCGCCGCGAATTTCGCTGGCGCCGGCATGCCCGACACGCAGGTCCCCCTGATCTCGTTTGGGCAGACCCTCGTCATGGGATTCACCTTCGATCGCATGAGCACGCTGCTCGCGCCCGCCTTTGTGGGTATCGGCCTGCTTGTCGTGATCTATTCGACCCCCTATATGAGCAAGAATAACCGTGAGCATCCCGATGCGCCGCGTCGTCGCTTCTACGCGTACCTCGCGACCTTCATCGGCGCCATGGCCGGCCTCGTGTACAGCTCGACCCTTTTGGGCCAGCTCGTGTTCTTTGAGATCACGGGTGCGTGCTCTTGGGGCCTCATTAGCTACTACATGACGCCTACGGCCAAGAAGGCCGGCATGAAGGCCCTAATCATCACGCATATCGGTGCGCTCGGCCTGTATCTGGGCGCCGCCATCGTGTTTGCCCACACCGGCACCTTCGCCATTACCGCGATTGCAGGCCTCGACGCCAAGCTCAAGGCTATCGTCCTCTTGCTCGTGCTGTTTGCGGCCTGGGCCAAGTCCGCACAGGTCCCCATGTACATGTGGCTGCCTTCGGCCATGGAGGCGCCGACGCCTGTTTCGGCCTACCTGCTGTCTCTTATACACATCTGACGCTGCCGACGAAGGCTTAGG
>URNC01000088.1 GCA_900549065.1 uncultured Collinsella sp.
CTTTCCGCCACCGACGAGCGCACCCGCGCCGCCGTCGTCCGCCTGGGCAACAACCTGATCGATAACTTTGAAGAGGAGCTCGCATGATCGACACCGAGCACGTTAAATGCGACACCTGTACTGCCCCCGAGCCCATGGAGCTCGACGCCAGCGACGAGGCTTCGCGCGGCTGGCCTACCGTCGACATCGAGACTAATCCCTACAAGGCGCAGTTCCCGCTGTTCCAGCAGCACCCCGAGATCGCCTTCCTCGATAGTGCCGCCACCGCGCAGCGTCCTGCCTGCGTGCTCGACGCCGAGCGCGACTTCTACCAGCGCATGAACGCCAATCCTCTGCGCGGCCTGTACTCGCTGTCCGTCGAGGCCACTGAGGCTATCGCGAAGGTGCGCCAGCAGATCGCCGACCTCATCGGCGCTGCCCAGGCCAACGAGGTCGTCTTCACCCGCAACACGAGCGAGTCGCTCAACCTGGTCGCCAAGAGCTTTGCACCCACAGTCCTCGAGCCGGGCGACGAGGTCGTCATCACCATCATGGAGCACCACTCCAACCTGATTCCGTGGCAGCAGGTCTGCCGCGAGACCGGCGCCAAGCTCGTCTACCTCTACCCCACCAAGACCGGTCAGCTCACCACCGAGGAGGTTCTTGCCAAGGTTGGTCCCAAGACCAAGATTCTGGCCGTGGGTCAGGTCTCCAACGTGTTGGGAGTCGAGAACCCAGTCAAGAACCTCGGCAAGCTCGTGCACAAGTATGGCGGCTACCTGGTCGTCGACGGTGCGCAGTCGCTGCCGCACATGCCGGTCGATGTGGCCGACCTGGGCGCCGACTTCTTTGCCTTTAGCGCACACAAGGCTATGGGCCCCATGGGCATCGGCGTGCTGTGGGGCAAGATGGACCTGCTCAACGCCATGCCGCCCATGCTCACCGGCGGCGAGATGATCGACTCTGTTACCGAGCAGGACGCCGTCTGGGCGCCCGTTCCCGAGAAATTCGAGGCCGGCACACAGGACGCCGCCGGCATCTTCGCCACGGGTGCGGCACTCGACTACCTGGTCAACACGGTGGGTTACGAGAACATCCAGGCACGCGAGCAGGCACTCGTCCACTACCTGATGGGCGAGCTCATGCAGCTCGACTTTGTCCAGATCATCGGCTCCATCTATTGGGACAACCACCACGGCGTTGTGAGCTTTAACGTCCGCGGCATCCACCCGCACGACGTCGCGAGCATCATGGACATGGACGGCGTCTGCATCCGCGCCGGTCACCACTGTGCACAGCCGCTGCTCACCTGGCTGGGCGTCGAGAACCTTGCCTGCTGCCGCGCCAGCGTGGCCTTCTACAACGACAAGGCCGACATCGACAAGTTCATCGCCGGCCTGCATCACGTTTGGAGCACGTTCAATGGGTAATCTGTACACCTCCACCACATTTATGGAGCACAACTCGCACCCCGACTACAAGTACGAGATGGATGCTCCCACGCACGAGCACGACGGCATCAACCCCAGCTGCGGAGACGAGCTCACTCTGCAGCTGCGTGTCGAGAACAACGTGATCGAGGAGGCCTCCTTTACCGGCCACGGCTGCGCCATCAGCCAGGCCAGTGCCGACATCATGGCCGACCTCATCACCGGCGAGACCGTCGAGGAAGCTCGCCGCCTGGCAGAGCTCTTCCTCGCCATGATCCGCGGCGAGAAGCTCTCCGAGGAGGACCTGGAAGACCTGGACGAAGCCGCCCAGCTCCAGGACATCTCGCACATGCCCGCCCGCGTCAAATGCGCCGAGCTCGCCTGGCGCACCCTCGACGGCATGCTCGAGGGGCAAGCTAACCAGTAGCGTATGCTCCGAATCCAAGGTTTTTGATTGCCGAGCCGCCCGATACGGGCGGCTCTGTTTTTCCTAATGAGCACGAACACACAAAATCAGCGCGCCCGGCGCCCCGTCTGTCATTTACCACACGGCCAGACGCGAACACGCGCGTTTTCCACAGCACCAAAGGCCTGCGGCAGGGCCCCGGGCCCGCCAAGCAATGCGCCAAGCCCCGTTCTGCTGAGCTCCGACTCGCTTCGCGCGTGCCGCAGACGGGTCCCATAGGGTGCGACGTGCATTTTTGCGAGTATTCAGCACGCCAAGCTGTATGTATACGCATCGAAAGCGTTAATCAACGTCTCCAGGCGCATATATATTGTGTTTTAGAACAAGCATCGCGGTCTCAGGGATCACATACATGCGCTTCGGAGGCGCATCGGAAGGCATAAATAGCTTCGGGACCCGTATGTTGCAAGATTGCGGCGGTGCCGACAGCAACACGATGCTGAAAACTCCGTTTTTTGCACGGCGCAGACGGGGGTAGGCACGGGCAAACCCGGACCGAGCCGTTATTTTATGCAAGATGACGATTGTTCTATGCATATTAAGAAGTGCAGTTACCGTACCAAGCTTTTGAACGCTGGTTGCGGCGTATGGACGACCCCAGCTGCGATGAACAGGCGACCTTACATCACGTTTCCGCCAGCCCGCATCGCCGTTCGCGCGCGGGCGCGCACGATACGAGAGACGGTACTTTTGCCAATCCCGGTATACCGCTCAATCTGGCGCACCGTAAAGCCGGCATTGTTCAATCCAACAATAACGGTATCGCGCTGCGCCGGCGGTGCAGTTTTAACCCCGTTGAGCGGAACCCCGAGGCTCTTCGCCAACTTGCCGGCAAAGGCGTGGCGTTCCCACTCCGTCTCTTTCATATCGCCCAGCGGTGGCTCGCCGCCGTCGGGCGTCGAAAGCGAATAGGCAATAAAGCCCTCGGCAGAACCAAAAAGCTCAAGCACGCAAGAAGGATCAGAAAATCCCCTCGCGACATCAGTCGCGTCACCGTCGTAAGCGCACAAATGCTCCGCAAAGCTGCTCCAGGGATATCGCTCGATTAGGCTAACGCCCGCCTCCTGCGGATCGGCGTGTACGGAGCGAATAGCCTCCATCACCTGCCAGTCGGTATCGAGCGAGCGCCGGTCGAAACGGTTCTGGAACAGATGGCCTGTGCGCCCCGTGCGTTTATTGAACCGCCGCGCGTACGTCAAAAGCAGACGGTGCATCGCCGCGCTCATCCTGTCCTCGTAATCTGCAAGCACCAAATGCACGTGATTGCCCATAAGGCACCAGGCGATAACCGTCACGCCCTCCTCGCGGCAGCACTCGCGCATCAGCTCCAAAAACTCCCACCGGTCTTCGTCGCCCTCAAAGATGAGCTGTTTGCCCACACCGCGAGCACAGACATGGTAAAAGCCGGTAACCGTTCTCCAAACGCGCTGCATGGCGCTCCCTTCGCCGGGATCTGCTTGCCATCCAATACAGCACGATTGAAGCGTGCCATCAAAACATTCACGCAAAACAATACACTCGCGCGGCCAAAGGCAGCAAACAGGCGGCGAACGGCACCGTTGCAACAGGTCAACCACTGCAACGCTTGCAAGAGCGGACCAAAAGCTTGCCCAAGACGGACCCCCTCTACGGAAGCTCACGACCACAAAACATAGAGTTAAACCGTTTCAATTAAAACTTCAGGACTTCTCGCTACGAAAACTGAGCCGTTCGCCGAATATTCCGTGCATTTCGCGGTATTATAGGGGCTGCATGTCATGTCCCTTTCGAAGGGTCGCCCGGCAATCGCCAGCCACGACCCCCAGACGGGACGCCAACACGATAGAGAGGAGAGGCATGCAGTACTCACAGGAAGTGGAGAACATGTGCCCCGTTGCCAAGGGTGCATACCACGGCCCCGCACCCATCCCCGAGGAGGGCAAGTGGGTCCAGGCTAAGGAGATTTCCGACATCTCCGGTCTTACACACGGTGTGGGTTGGTGCGCACCTCAGCAGGGCGCCTGCAAGCTCACGCTGAACGTCAAGGACGGCATCATCGAGGAGGCCCTCGTTGAGACCATCGGCTGCTCGGGTATGACCCACTCTGCCGCCATGGCTTCCGAGATCCTTCCCGGTAAGACCATCCTCGAGGCCCTCAACACCGACCTCGTCTGCGACGCCATCAACGTTGCTATGCGCGAGATCTTCCTGCAGATCGTTTACGGCCGCAGCCAGACCGCGTTCTCCGAGGGCGGCCTGCCCGTGGGCGCCTCCCTCGACGACCTCGGCAAGGGCCTTCGCTCTCAGGTCGGCACCATGTTCGGCACCAAGGCCAAGGGCGCTCGTTACCTCGAGCTCGCTCAGGGCTACGTCACCCGCATGGCTCTCAACGACAAGAACGAGATCATCGCATTCGAGTTCCTGAACCTCGGCAAGTTCACCGACGCCGTCAAGGCCGGCAAGACCCCCGAGGAGGCCATCGCTGGCGCTATGGGCCACTATGGTCAGTGGGAGAACGCTGCCAAGTACATCGACCCGCGCACCGACGAGGAGACTCACTCCGTCGCCAGCGTGTTCCCGGTTCACGAGTAGAAAGGGAGGGAAATAACTATGACTGTTACGTTCGAAGGTTACGAGCGCCGCGCTGACAAGATCAACAAGTGCCTCGCCGACAACGGCATCGCCTCCCTCGAGGAAGCTCTGCAGATCTGCACCGACAAGGGCTTCAACCCGCGTGAGATCGTCAACAACACCCAGTCCATCGCCTTCCAGAACGCCGAGTGGGCCTACACCCTCGGTTGCGCTCTCGCTGTCAAGCGTGGCGCCAAGTCCGCTTCTGAGGCTGCAGCCATCATCGGCGAGGGCATCCAGGCCTTCACCGTTCCCGGCTCCGTCGCCGAGGACCGCAAGGTCGGTCTGGGCCACGGCAACCTGGGCGCTATGCTGCTCTCCGACGACACCGAGTGCTTCGCCTTCCTGGCCGGTCACGAGTCCTTCGCTGCCGCTGAGGGCGCTATCGGCCTGGCTCTGAACGCCAACAAGGCTCGTAAGAAGCCGCTGCGCGTCATCCTCAACGGTCTGGGCAAGGACGCTGCTCAGATCATCGCCCGCATCAACGGCTTCACCTACATGAAGACCCAGTTCGACTACTTCACGGGCGAGCTCAAGGTCGTCGAGACCATCCCCTACTCCGATGGTCCCCGCGCCGCCGTCAACTGCTACGGCGCCGACGACGTCCGCGAGGGCGTTGCCATCATGTGGCACGAGAACGTCGACATCTCGATCACCGGTAACTCCACCAACCCCACGCGCTTCCAGCACCCCGTCGCTGGCACCTACAAGAAGGAGCGCCTCGAGGCTGGCAAGAAGTACTTCTCCGTCGCTTCTGGTGGCGGCACTGGCCGTACCCTGCACCCGGACAACATGGGCGCCGGCCCTGCCTCTTACGGCATGACCGACACCATGGGCCGCATGCACTCCGACGCCCAGTTCGCCGGTTCTTCCTCCGTGCCTGCGCACGTCGACATGATGGGTCTCATCGGCATGGGCAACAACCCCATGGTCGGTGCCACCGTCGCCTGCGCTGTCGCCGTCGAGGAGGCCCTCAAGGCCTAATCGCGCCCGCGCGATGCTCATATAGTTGAGCTTTGGAGCCGCTACCCACCCGGGTAGCGGCTCTTTTTGTTTGCGCTGTCGCAGGGTAGCTTAATGCCGATATATCAGTTGGGGCGAAATACAAGATGTGATGAGATGGAGCGTCAGAGCGTCCATGACGCCCACCTGCCATATTTGCCCTTTAACGATTTGCCGAGTCTTTGCGGCCCCATTGCCGATCACCCGTGCGACAATGCGTCGGACGAGAAAGGAATCCGATGGAATCGACTGATGTACTGGTAATTGGATCTGGCATTGCGGGCCTTTGCGCCGCCATCGAAGCGGCACGCACGGGTGCAACCGTCACTGTGGCAAGCGCCGGCAAGACCATGAGTGGATCGAGCTTCTTCCCCGGAACCTGGGGCCTGGGGCTTATCGGACCCGTTAACGAAGACGACGAACAAGACCTCATCGACACCATTCAGACCGTTGGTGGCGGCGTCGCCGACCCCGAGCTTGTCCAGACGTTTGTCCACGGCATTCCCCAAGCAATTGAATGGCTCGAGCAAGACCTGGGCGTTGAGCTCCAGCGTCCACGAAGCGCCGAGAGTGCTCACCAAAAGCAATTTATCCCCTGCTTTGACCACAAGACGCGCATGTGGCGCGGTCTCACCCGCAAGCCCCTTGAGGACGCTCTGACGACCTGGATCGAGTCGCTCGGCATTCGCCTGCTCCCCCGCCATGAGCTTATCGACCTTATTGAGGACACGAACGGCAGAATAACCGGAACCGTACTCTACGACCTTACCGAAAATCGAATCGTGCCCTTTGCTGCCAAGGCCACGGTCATCGCAGCCGGTGGCACAGGCGGCCTGTTCGAGCGCAGCCTTACGTCGGCTGATGTGCTCAGTTCCTCGCAGGCCATCGCGCTGGCGCACGGCGCAACACTTACTAATATAGAGTTCATGCAGATGATGCCCGGCTTCATCGAGCCCAGGCGTAACTTGGTCTTCAACGAGAAAACCTGGCGCTACGTGCATGTAGACCAGCCGGTAGATATTGCCGACGACAAGCTGAACGACCTGCTCGAGCAGCGCTCTGGATATGGTCCCTTCACGTCACGCTTGGCCTCCCGCGCTATCGATCTCGTCATCGATCAGGCAGGTGTCGAAGGCCTGGCACTCCACTACGACTTCCCCCGCGAGGATGTCCCAGAGTTTGTGCAGACCTTTGCCACCTGGCTGCAAGACGAGCACGGCATCGCCCCGACTGACGAGATGCGCGTTGCGATGTATGCCCACGCCGCTAACGGCGGCATCAAGATCGATAAGACCGCGCACACGGGCGTTGAGGGCCTCTACGCTTGCGGCGAGGCGACAGGCGGCATGCACGGCGCCGACCGCATTGGTGGCTTGTCAAGCGCCAACGGCATCGTATTCGGACGTATCGCGGGCGCATCGGCAGCCCTCACAGCGCAGAAAGAGCCTGAGGCGGCCCTGAAGGCGGATATCACCCTCCCCCAGTACGGCATTGCCACAACAGATGCCGAACGCCTGACACACAGCCTTAGGCACACGATGAGCACCTTTTGCATGATCAACAGGACCGAAACAGGCCTATCCGAGGCACTACACGAGCTTGAGGGCTTGAAGACGGAGGCAACGACCTTGAGCACACAGAAAGCCCAGGACAGCGAAGTCGCAGCCCTCGCCCGCCTGCAATCGCAGATTCAGCTGGCACAGGAAATGGTCAAAGCCATGCGCAAGCGAACCGAAAGTCTCGGGTCGCACTATCGAGCGGATTAAACCGGACACCTATCTAAAGCAGAACACAACCAATCGATATCCATGGGCCCCGTGAGCTCGAAGCAGCACGGGGCCCATTCGTGTCCGCACGACAGCGTATCCTTATTCTGAATACAGAGCGGACAAAGCCCGCATAGAAAATAGACCAGCGAGGAGGAGATATGGACAGTAGAGATATCGAGAAGTGGCGTATCGAACTTGATAGCTACGCCAATGTGGAAGACGGCGTTGAGTATTGGCTCGCACGCGATTTAATGGAACCCATGGGGTACACTCGATGGGAGAACTTCGCCGAAGTTGTTAAGAGGGCAAAAGTCTCATGCGAAACAAACAAAACTCCAGTTGATTCCCATTTTCGTGACACCACGAAAATGGTAACTGCCGGTGTCGCCGCTCGCGCGGTTAAAGACTACAAACTTACGCGCTATGCATGCTATTTAATCGCACAGAACGGAGATTCAAACAAGCCAGAGATCGCGCTCGCCCAGGCATACTTTGCCGTGCAGACGCGCCGCCAAGAGCTCATAGAGCAGCGCTTCGCAGAGATTCAGCGCTTGCAGGCGCGTCACTCGCTATCCGATTCAGAGAAACAGCTCTCGGGTATTGCGTTCAAACGCGGCGTGGACTCCAAAGGATTCGCGATCATCAAGTCGAAGGGCGATGAGGCGTTATTCGGCGGCAGAAGCACGGCGGAAATGAAGCAGCAGCTCGGCGTACCCAAGAGAGCGGCATTGGCGGACAGGTTAGCCGATGTCCTCATCAAAGCAAAGGACCTTACGAACTCGATGACGGCCTTCAACGCCGAGGAACACGACCTGTACGGCCTGGACCAGATCAAGCAAGAGCACGTCGAGAACAACACAAGCGTGCGTGGCAGCCTCATCGACCGCGGAATTGTCCCCGAGAACCTACCGCCTGCCGAGGATACAAAAAAGCTCGAGCGTCGCGTGAAGACAGACGAGAAGAAACTCAAGGAGGGTACTGACGGTTTTACCGATCCCCAGGGTAGGCTCGATCTGTGAAAGCGGCTGTGCCCTTTCGGGTTCGACCCCATGCGAGGTCAACAAAAAACGACCAGCCTGAGCCAGTCGCTTTAGGCTTATAGGACAAAATGTGTGTCCCGATAGAACACCCGTTTCCATCCATTAATCCAGCCAGAACGGGTACGGGTCCCTGTGGTGGAGGTCCTCCCACA
>URNC01000089.1 GCA_900549065.1 uncultured Collinsella sp.
TGTGTATAAGAGACAGGAGATGATGCTCGTCACGCGCCAGCCGGTGGGCAGCAGTGGCTCGAAAACAGCGGTAAACAGCCTGATCGCGGCCGTGATCACAAAGTAGAAGCCCAAGACGGTCGTTAAGAAGACGAGGGACTTGGCGGGCGCAAACAGCAGTGCGATGCCGGCGACGAGCGCCAAGACGCCCGTGATGGCGTAAATCCAGCGCACGGCCTTGACGGCCTTGCCTGCCATGCTTTTCTCGTCAAATCCAAACTGGCTCGATTTTTGGTCATCATTCTTAAAGATGCCCATAATGTCTCCTTTCCGTGCGGCGTAAGCCTTGATCGTTACGACCAGTATCGCCTAAAGGCGCTGACGTATGGGTCGGGGAGGGCGAAACGTAACCCAAAGGCCCCGAATTGTTTCCGTTGTTCCCCACGTCGCGATTTTCTATTCAACAGGTGTAGAACATTGCGGCCCTGTTCGTTATTGCCTACGTTTTAGGTTAGATTTTCCTAAGAACAATTGCCCGAAATTGGGGGTCCCTATGAACGAAACAGTTCCCGCGGCGCCGTCTAGCGCGGAGTCGATGGCAAAGCAAGGTTGCGAAAAGCTCGGCCTGGACACGTTTGACGCGCTGGTCCGCCGCGCCCGTACGTGCCGTCGCTTTGACGAGTCCATGCGCGTGCCGCGCGAGTTTTTGCTCGAGCTGGCGGAACTGGCGCACCTGGCTCCCTGCGGCGCCAATGCTCAGCGTCTGCGTTTTCATGTGGTAAGCGGTTCCGAGGACTGCGCTCGCGTGTTTGACGAGCTTGCATGGGCCGGCGCGCTTAAGGACTGGTCGGGTCCTGCCGAGGGCGAGCGCCCGACCGGCTACATCGCGATTCTTGCCGAGCGCGCCGTTCCGGGCAAGCCCGCCGCTCCTATTACCGAGGTCGACACGGGCATTGCCGCGCAGACGATGATGCTCGCCGCCCGCAGCGCCACGCCCGAGGTGGCTGCCTGCATGTTCAAGGCCTTTACGCCCCACGCGATCGATGCCATGGGGCTCGATAGCGACAAGTATGAGCTCAAGCTGATCATGGCGTTTGGCGTTCCGGCCGAGACGCAGGTGATTGATGCGATCGATTCCAACCCCGACGGCTCAATTAATTACTGGCGCGACGAGGCGCAGGTGCACCACGTACCCAAGCGCCCGCTTGCCGACGTACTGGTGTAGCTGAGCGTCACCGCGGTGTGATCCGGCGGTAAACCACCACAAAGGTACCTGTCCCCTTTGCGGTGGTGCGAGGGGAGGACGTGTGGCAGATTTGTATTTGGTGCGGCATGGGCAGACTGAGCTCAATGTGCAGAACATTTTGCAGGGTGGGCACGATTCGCCGCTTACGGCGCGCGGGCGCGAGCAGGCGCTGGCGACGCGCGCGGCGTTTGAGGCGCGTGGCGTGACCTTTGACCGTGTGTATTCCTCGCCGTTGGGCCGGGCGCGGCATACGGCTGAGCTAATTGCTGGTGAGGGCCGCTCGATAGAGCTGGTCGATGACCTGCGCGAGTGGCATTTGGGCTCGCTGGAGGGTACATCAAATCGCGAGATGCCGCCGCAGCCCTGGGGCGATTATCCGGTGGCCTTTGGTGGTGAGTCTGAAGGCGAGCTCCAGTCGCGCATGGTCGCGGCGCTGTCCCACATCATGGCCAGGCCGCAGCACGACTGTGTGCTGGCAGTCTCCCACGGCTCTTCCTGCCAGGAGTTTCTTGAGTATGTGACTGGCGGGGGAGAGCTACCCGACAACGGTGCCGTGCTTCATTTTGGCTATTGCGACGGTGCGTTTTCGCTCCTTGATTGGTAACGAACGAAAGGACCCCTATGAATAAAGACCTGTATCTGGTTCGTCATGGGCAGACAATATTCAACCTTAAGCGCATTATTCAGGGTTGGAGTGACTCGCCGCTCACGCAGCTGGGATGCGACCAGGCGGCACGTGCCGGCATGTTCTTACGTGCGCGCGGCATTGAACCCGATCATGCCTACACCTCCACACTTCATCGCACCGAGCAGACTATCGCCAACCTGTGGCCGGGCTTGGCGTACGAGCGCCTGGACGGTCTGCGTGAGTGGTTCTTTGGCGACTTTGAGGCCGAGCGCGTGATGCTTATGCCCGAGCGGCCGTGGCGAGATTTCTATCGTCAGTTTGGCGGCGAGGGCCAGATGCAGGTGCGCGAGCGCATGGCGGCGACGATAACCGATCTTATGCGACGTCCGGACCACGAGTGCGTGCTCGCGGTGAGCCACGGCTCGGCTATCAAGGAGTTTTTGGACCACGTGCGGGGCGCGGCGGCCGACGAGCGCGAACGCGTGCCGGGCAACTGCTCAGTGCTGCAGTTTGCGTTTGACGATGCGGCCGATACGTTTGAACTGGTCGAAGTCTTTACGCAGGAAGACTACGCGCGCGAGCTGGGGCTTGAACCGCTCGTGGCTACTGCGGGTCCGCAGCGCGGATAACGCGAGCGCGGCGGCACGGGTCGTCGGCATAACTTCTCGACGCAAAAGGGGCGGAGATGCATGTACCTGCTGCATCTCCGCCTCCTGTTTGTTGGGCTGCCGATTTTTGTGCTGGATGGTCTGGTCTTGCTAGAACCGCGCGACCTGGTGCGTGAGCAGACCCGTCGGAACCTGCGCCGCGCCGCCGCTGACCTGCGCGGCGGGGAAGAGCGCAGCTACGGCAAAGTTGAACGGCTCTTTGCCCGTGTAGGTGCCGGCGGCACGTGCATCGTCGGCCAGGAGCTGTGATGCCTCGACTAGTGCGACAGCGTAGGCAGGGTCGTCGGCCAGTGCCGGCTCCGGCGCCTGGTCGAGCATGGCGCGGATGGCCCCGACGGCGTCCTCGCGCTTGACCTCCCACACGCGGTGCGTAATGCCGGCGGGGTCGGTGACGGCGTAGAGCGACGCGCCCTCTTTGGCGGCGCCCAGGATGATATCCATGACGGGCGAGGCCTCGTAGGCGAGCGACACGGGGCGCGGCTGCACCTTGAGCTCGGCGATCGCGCGCGCGGCGGCGGCCACGTCAGCGCTGGCATCGCCCTTGTCGCCTGCAAGTACACTCGTCGGGCAAATCGCCACAACACCCGTCACGCGCCCCGGCTCCCCCGAACATTCGTACACGTAATACGCCGCACCCGGGTCCTTGAGCATCAGACCATCGGCAATGGATCCGCGCAGAGCATCGTTGCCGCTCAGGATGCTGCCCATTGCAGGCAGCGCCTCGAGCACGCGGTCCTGAGCTGGGCGGATGCAGGGAAACGGAAGTGCTTTCATGGGCGGTCCTAACGCACGAGTCGGTTTGTTCGCGGCTTATTATGCCCCAACTTGGCCGCTCGCGTCCCAGAGCACGTTATCGGCGAGCGCGATTAGCACCTGCTGACAACGAACGATATCGGCGTGGGGCACATATTCGTTGGGCTTGTGCGCGAGCGCGAGCGACCCGGGACCGTAGCTCATGCAATTGCGGTTGCCTGTCTTGCCGGCGATGACGGCGGTGTCGGTGTAGCCGGTAAAGAAGCCGACGGTCGTGTCCGCGTCCGTCACGTCATCGGCGGCACGCTTGAGCGCTGCTAGAAGGGGAGAGTTCGGGTCACGCTCGATGGCGGGGCGGTCGCCCGTCACGGTATAGGTGCCGCGGCAACCGGGAACTGCGGCCTCCGCTGCGGCAATGGCCTGCTCCACCATCCGGACCACGGCCGCGGTGTCGGTCGGCGGGGTCAGGCGCATGTCGACCCAGACCTTGGCATGGTCTGGCACCACATAGGGACGATAGCCGCCCTCGATCTGCCCAAACGTAATGGTCGAGGGTCCCAACTCACTGTGCGCGGGCAGCGCCGCAAACGCGCGGCGAAGCGAGCATACGGCCTCGGCCATGGCGGCGACGGCATCCGCGCCCTTCCAGGGCTGGCTCGCATGCGCCGTCACGCCAGCCATTTCAATCTCGAACCACGTACGCCCCTTGTGCGCCACCTGGATCTGTCCGTCGGTGGGCTCGGTGTCCAGCACCCATTCACGCGAGCCGACCCAGTCAGCATCGATCGCGGCTTCTGAGCCGCGCATAAAATCTTCCTCGTCGACCGAGCAGATGAGCGAAAAGCCGTGGCGGGGCAGCGCGCCATCCGCCACCACGCGCTCGAGCGTATGGACCAGTGCGGCAATGGCGCAAGCCAGGCCACCTTTCATGTCGCAGGCGCCGCGGCCATAGAGTTTGTTGTTGCGCACAACCGCCCCGAGCGGCGGCGTGTCCGCGTCCCAGCCATCGCCCAAGGTTACGGTATCCATATGGCAGATATAGACGAGTCGCGGCTCGTCGCTTTGGCCCGGCACGGTGACCATGAGGTTGTGGCGCCCGGGGAGTACTTCGAGCTCTGCAATTTGCACGGCATGGAGCACCGGATGGCTCAGCTGCGCCAACCGTTCCTCAACCAACGCTTTGATATAGCGCTCAATTTCGTCCTCATACGCACCTGGGTCGGAACTGTCGATCCGCATGAGTCCTTGCGTAAGCCGCCAAGCAAAATCTGTATCAACCATAGGCACCTCACAGATAGTTAGGTCAACATACAGATTGTATGCCAAGAAGCGGCTCGGTGCATTTAATGGAGGGCTCACAAAAACGGGGACGCCTCTCGTGCGAAAGGCGCCCCCGCGGGCATTCAATGTCAGCGACGGGCAGGCCACATGGGGAACTGCCCGTCAGATCAGCCGGCGCTATTTGATCACGCGCACGCGATACATCGACGGAATCTGCTTGAGCGCCTCGATGGTGCTGCTGTCCAGGTGCTCGTCGGTGTCGAACATGGTGTAGGCGTTCTCGCCGGCAGACTCGTTGGTCATACGCTGCACGTTGGCGTTGTCCTTGGCCAGGATGGCCGTGATCTGGCCGATCATGTTGGGCACGTTGGCATGCAGGCAGGCAATGCGGCTTGCAGCGCGCGCCTTGCCCATGCTGCAAGCGGGGTAGTTGACGCTGTGTGCGATGTTGCCGTTCTCCAGGTAATCCTTGAGCTCGCTGATGGCCATATCGGCGCAGTTGGCCTCGGCCTCGCCGGTGCCGGCGCCCGAGTGTGTGGTGATAAACGTATTGGGCATCTTGACGGTCTTGGGCGTGGCAAAGTCGCAGCTAAACCAGCTCAGCTTACCCTCGCGCAGGGCGGCGTCGACGGCGTCCTCGTCAATGATGGTCTCGCGTGCGTAGTTGATCAGCACGGCGTCCGGAGCCAGCAGGTTGATCTGCTCGGTGCTGATCATGCCGATGGTGTCGGCCTTGCTGGGCACGTGCACGGTGAGGTAGTCGCAGCCGCGGCAGAGATCTTCGAGCGTGCCCACGCGCTGCACCTCGCGGCTCAGCACCCACGCGTGCTCGACGGAAATGAACGGGTCGTAGCCGTAAACGTCCATGCCCAGGTCGACGCAGGCGTTGGCGACCTTGGAACCTACGTTGCCCAGGCCGATGACGCCGATGCGCTTGCCCTTTAGCTCGCGGCCCACAAAGGCCTTCTTGGCCTTTTCGGCATCGACCTGAATCTCGGGGTCGTCGGCGTTGTCGCGCACCCAGTTCATCGACTGCACCACGCCACGGCTCGAAAGCACCAGCATGCCCAGGACGAGCTCCTTGACGGCATTGCTATTGGCGCCGGGGGAGTTAAAGACGACGACGCCCTTCTTGGCGTACTCCTCGACTGGGATGTTGTTGACGCCGGCGCCGCAGCGGGCGATGGCGCGGATGCCCTCGGGCAGCTCGTAGCCGTGCAGGTCGGTCGAGCGCATCAGAATGGCGTCGGCCTCTTCGGCGGTGCTCACAAATTCGTACCCCTCGCCAAACTCGACTTTGCCGTCCTTGGTGATGTCGTCGATGGTCTTAATCTTACGCATGGAAAAACTCCTTAGCAGGTTTGGTTTAAACAGGTGGTTTGAAGTGGCAGGTCGGCCCGCGCGTTGCGGGCTAGTTAGATCGCGGACTCAAACTATGCTGCGCTTCGAAGTCCTTCATGTACGAGGCCAGTGCCTGCACATCTTCCATGGTTACGGCGTTGTAGACGCTAGCGCGCATGCCGCCCACCAGGCGATGGCCCTTGACGTTTTGAATCTGGTGCTCGGCCGCGCCTGCGACAAAGGCCGCGTCGAGCTCGGCGTCGCCGGTGCGGAAGGTGACGTTGGCGATGGAGCGGCTGTCGGCCTGTGTGGTGCCATGGAACAGCACGCTGTTCTCGAGCAGGTTGTAGAGCAGGTTGGCCTTGGCCCAGTTGCGCTCGGCCATGGCGGCAAGTCCGCCGGTCTCCTCGACCCAATGGAACACCTTGCCGCACACGTAGATGCCAAAGGTGTTGGGCGTGTTGAGCATGGAACCCTTGGCGGCCTGGGTCTTAAGGTCCAGGTACTGCGGCGTCTGCGCAAAGGCGGGGCCATCTGCGATGAGGTCGTCGCGCACGATGACCACGGTCACGCCCGCGGCGCCGGCGTTTTTCTGCGCTCCGGCGTAAATGAGCCCGTAGCGCTCAACGTCGAGCGGCTGCGACAGAAAGCAGCTCGAGACATCGGCGACCAGCGGCACGTCGCCGCAGTTGGGCAGCTCGTGGTACATGGTGCCAAAGATGGTGTTGTTCTGGCAGATGTAGACGTAGTCGAGCCCGTCGCCCGCGGCCTCGTCGGCAATGCGCGCGTTGATGTCGGCCATGTTGGGAATGCGGTCGAAGTTGGTGTCCTCGGAGCTCGCGAGCAGCACGGCCTCGCCGTACTTGGCGGCTTCTTTGTATGCCTTGTTGGCAAAGTTGCCGGTCACGATGTAGCCGGCGCGGCCGCGGCGCATGAGGTTCATGGGGATGCCCGCAAACTGCAGCGTGGCGCCGCCCTGCAAAAACAGGACGCGGTAGTTGTCGGGGATGCTTAGCAGGCGACGCAGGGTTGCCTCGGCGTCGTCGATGATCTGCTGGTACATGCTAGATCGATGGCTCATCTCGAGCACGGACATGCCGCAACCGCGGTAGTCCATCATCTCGTCGGCGATCTCGGCGAGCACGCTTGTAGGCAGTGCGGCCGGGCCAGCTGAGAAGTTGTGCACACGTGCCATCTTCTAGTCTCCCTCGTAGTCGTTTGAACGTTCGGGATACTTTAGCACAGTGGAGCGCCAGGCGCGACCGCATCACAACAAAACCCGAGTGCGCCGCTATGATTTACAGGATGGTTACATGGGGGAGGGTTTATCTCGAGGCTCGCATCCGATCCGCCTCGGCCTTCGCTTGTTTCCAGGGGCGCACGCGACCGTTGGTGAGGTCGTCGTAACCATGAGCGATGGTACGTTGAATGTGATCTTCGCGTTCCTGAATGGTAGTTAGCGCGCGCGTCTGATCAGAAATAGGCTTTACGACAGGCATATGAAACTTCTTACATAGAATCATATGTATAACTCTATGTTGAGCGTAGCGGAGGGTGGCGTTGGGCGTGTGCGTGCCTGCATTCGTAAGCGCGGTTGTCTGGCAAGTGTGATTTGGGGCGACCTCGTTAAAGTTTCTAAACTGCGAAAATGACCGTTAACCGGATTAAATTTTGTTACTCAACATTTGACACTCTGGGCGTGGTAACTTTTTACCAACAGGTATGATTATTGTCATGTGCGCCGCGCCTGCCTGCCGGGTTGCGGCGCACTTGTGACAGCCTTTGACACCCTTGGAGCGTGTACTGCGGATGTAACCACAAAAAGCGTTCGGGGGGGGGGTGCTCACTCGCGAGCAATTCCTCCCGCATGAGATGCGCATCGTCGCTGCCCTTCGTATGCAGGGCGCAAGCGACGAGCAGGTCATTGTACGCGTAAAGAGCGAGAACCTCTTTCAATATCCCACGGAGCGCATGGTCGCCAACCGCGCAACCGTGTGCCTTCGCCGCCTTGACGCCATGGTGCCCACGGACGCCGTATGCGCCGCGCGCGGCATCGACCCCAAAACCGCCGTCGAGGCTGCGTCATCCCTAACCAGGCTCATGGCATCCGGCACTCCCACGCAGGCGGACCAGGCCATCTTCTACAGCATGATCTGCCGCTACGATATCGTGCGCGAGCTCGTGCTCGTCGAGATGGGGGAGCGCCTACAAAACTTCGATTATGCCTTTACGGCGGTTGACCTCAACGCCTTTATGACACGCTTTACCACGGAGTATCCGGACGCGGCCCGCTGGACTGAGGCCACGGTCAAGCGCATTAAGGGCTCGCTCCGCCAGACGCTCCGCCATGCCGGCCTTATCGGCGAGGGCCTGGGCCCGGAGTCCGAGCGCCTGTCGCCACTCTTCCTCGATTCCGATGTCGAGCGAGCTTTGGTTCAGCTGGGCGAGCAGTCGCTTATCGCGGTCCTTACCGGCAGGGCGGTGATGTAGCTGTCTCTTATACACATCTCCGAGCCCACGAGACTACGCTGCATCTCG
>URNC01000090.1 GCA_900549065.1 uncultured Collinsella sp.
ACGAGATGCAGCGTAGTCTCGTGGGCTCGGAGATGTGTATAAGAGACAGGGGTTGTCCCTTTGTCGCATCGGCTTACTGTATTTATATTATCTGGTTCCCCTTTGCAGATTCTACTGGTGGGGAATCTGGTATAGCCGCTAGTACGTTAACGCAGCTTACCTGTGGGAGGCCCCTATATATCGTCCCACGCGCAGTTTCGCAGCGCAGCGAGAATGTTTGAGCATGGGATGATATATAGGGGCCTCCCACAGGTAAGCGGACAGTCCAATGCTAGCGGATATGCGCGGGTTTTCCGCCCCAATAGAAGCGGCAGAAGGCTCGTTTGCGCTTTTGGGGTTTGCCTACGAGCTCCATGGTGGCGATGGCTATGTCTTCGGCTGCGTGGGGGCGGCGTAGTACTTCGCCGTTGATGAGTAGCGCTTTGAGCGACTCAGGGTGGTCGTGCAGGTGACGAAGCGTCACGATGAGCTCGCGTGCGGTGGTGACGTGCATGCTGGCGCCCATGCCGGTAAGCATCGTGGTGTTGGCCTTTTCCTGACCGTATGATTTGCCCAGCAGGATCATCGGCAGATGAGCGCACAGGCACTCGGTGACCGTGAGTCCGCCTGATTTGAGGATTGCCAGGTCGCAGCCGTGCATGAGGGCCGCCATGTCGTCCACGTAGTCCAGAACCGTGACGTTGTCGAGCTTCATGTCGTCGAAGAGCGTCTTGAGTCGGGCGGCGTATTCCTTATCCTTGCCCGGTAAAAAGACAAAGTGCATGTCCTCAAAGCTGCGTAAGAAGGGGAGCGTGTGGTCCATCGCGGCACGGAAACGCACGTATGGTTGGGGCAAACTGGCGCCGGCCATCACCAATACGACGGTTTTGTCTATGGGGAGATTGAACTTGCTCAGCTCTTCCTCGCGATCGTAATTTGAATCGAAACCGGCTCGGATGGGGATGCCCGTTATGCGGATCTTTGACTCGGGAACTTTGCGGGGGCGCAGCGTTTCGGCCATAAACTCGTTGGCCACGCAGAACAGGTCGGTGTCCTTGTGGGGCCAAAAGCCTTCGACTTCATAGTCTGTTGGTACGCAGATGACCGGATAATCGATACCCGTAATAACGCGGGCGCCCACGGCAACATTGGCTGCTGTGATGTGCGTTGCGACCACGGCTATAGGCCTGCGGCGACGAATATATTCGTTGAAGGCGGGGAACATAATTCGCGACCATGCCGTGCCGCCACCCCAGAGAAGATGCCCCGTAAGCGTATATCGCCAGGTCAGGTCGTAAATGGGGCGTGTGGCTCCCGTAAAAGAAGCCGCGGTCTTATTGCCGTCGAATTTAATACGTCCAAAATCAAGGATATCGAGCACTTCAATTTCAATATCCTCAGGGATTCCCTTGGTGCCGCGGATAAGGTCAAATGCTTGTGCAATCGCGTTGGCGGCGGCTTTGTGGCCCGATCCAACTGATGCGTGCACAATGGTTACCAGGGGTTTTTGTGCAGGTAAAACGGTCATTTGCTCCGGTTGGGGAGTGGCTTGCATGGGCAGGGGAGCGCTATTGCTCGTCTGCGTTTGATCCATCGATAACTCCCCTTCAGCTTTGTTACGCGATTTATCATTGTAGTGCATGAGTGTCATGTTCACGTAAATTTGGGTATGAGCGCAAAGAACGACAACGTTTCGACGAGAGGATTCTTCATGACTACCGATCAGCCGATTGATGTTGCGATTATCGGTGGAGGCCCCGCGGGCTATGCTGCCGCCATTTACGCTGCGCGTGCCAACCTGACGACGACCGTGATTGAGCAGGGCATGTCGGGTGGACAGATCGCCACGACCAATGAGGTCGAGAACTATCCGGGCATTCCGCTCTTGAGTGGCGCCGAACTCGGCGAGCGTTTTCAGCAACATGCAGAGGGGCTGGGAGCGCAGGTTACATGGAGCATGGTTACGGGTATCGATTACGATGCCGATGCAGCGCTGTTTACGGTGCATCACGATATGGGCGATACGCTTGCCTCGAGCGTTATCGCTTGCATGGGTGCCACGCCGCGTCCGGCAGGTTTCGCTGGCGAGGATACCTATCGCGGTCGTGGCGTTTCATATTGCGCAACATGTGACGGCATGTTCTTCCGCGGCAAACAGGTCTTTGTAATCGGTGGTGGCAATTCGGCATGCGAAGAGGCACTGTTCCTGTCAGACATTGCCAGCAGTGTGACCATCGTGCTGCGCCGCGACCAGTTCCGTGCGCCAGATGGTGTTGTTCAGAAAGTACTCAAAAAGGACAATATTACAGTTAGGTACCAAACTAGTATTGTTGAGCTTTCTGGTGAAGCGATGCCCACGACAATTACGTTCAAGGACAATGCAAGCGGTAAGACGCATGCTGAGACCTTTGAGCCTGGCTCGTTTGGCATCTTTGTCTTTACCGGGACGCAACCCCATACCGAGCTTGTTGAGCATCTTGTCGATCTGGCGCCTGATGGCGGCATTCTGACTGATGAATCCATGGCGACCCGCACGCCAGGTCTATTTGCTGCTGGCGATATCCGTTCCAAGCGCTTACGTCAGGTTGTGACCGCCGTTTCTGACGGAGCCATAGCAGCAACGGGCGCATACGCGTTTCTCCGCGGATAAGTACGATAATATATCTTATGTAAGGTTGTTATCTATTAACTAAATGGCGGGACGATGCATCAGTGCACTGTCCCGCCATTTTTCTTGCCGGCTATGTGGTATTCAAAACTAGATAATGTAGAATACAATATAGAAGATGAACGGAGGACCTTTATGAATCACGTTAAACACGTTATTCCGATGTCTGATTCGTCGGTCAGCATTAAACCTGAGGATATTCAGCCTACTGTGTTGCCCGATGCATTTATTCAGTCCGATATCGTACGCAAACTCAATACGTTGAGTCTGTCGCGCTATGACCAGTTGCCCAATGTGACGCTCTACCGCGACCAGGTCATTGAGTATGTTGCGCTGTGGATGGAGCCGCTGTCCCTTTGCGTTGAGCAGCCTATCATTACGCCATCGATGATCAATAACTACGTAAAGGCCGGCCTGGTGCCTGCTCCGGTCAAAAAGCAATATGGCCGCGAGCAGATTGCCCGCCTGATCGCTATCTGCATCTTTAAGCAGGTGCTACCTATTGCTGCTGTGCAGGCACTCTTTAACATTCAGCGTTTGAGCTACGATGCCCCGACGGCCTTTGATTATGTGGTCGATCAGCTCGAGGCATCGATTCGTGCGGCGTTTTCCGTCGAGCAGACTCCCGTGCCCGATACGGCGCATCAGGTAACGCGTGAGTCGCTGCTTGTGCGTAGCGCGGTATCGTCCTTCGTTTCGAAGGCTTACTTGATGAGCTATCTCAAGTTCAACGGGTTTAATAGCTAGCCGACGTATAAAACGGGCGGGACAAAGAGCTATCTGTCGCTTTGTCCCGCCCGTATTTTTGCTTGGTTGGACTTTATTTGCCCGAAGCTACGCCCATGCCGTAGCCGATGATGAGGCCGTGCATCTCGGCGTAATAGGAATCCAGGCCGTTGCAGGGCATGATTATGGTCTTGGAGCCGGGCCAATGCTCGACTATGCGGTCAGTAAGCGCCTGTGCTCCAGCTTCGTTCTCAACGTGATCGATGATGACCTCGCCGCCGGCAAAACCCTCGGCTTCCATGGTATCGATAATCTTGTTGAGCATCTTCTTTTCGCCTCGCGTGTGCCCCACGAGTTCGATTTTACCGGCCTCACTCGCCGTGCCCAAAATGCGGATATTGAGCTTGTTGGCAATGACGCCGGCTGCCTTAGGGATACGTCCGGCTTTGGCGAGGTTTTCGTAATTGCACAAGCTGAAGAGGATTTTGCTGTTCTGTTCAAGGCTATCGAAGTATGCGCAAGCATCCTCGAATGAGACATTCGGATTGCTTGCAAGATAGCGGTCGAACAGCAAGAAAATGAGGTCCATTTTGCCGCCAGCTGCGTGTGAATTGACTAAATGAATCTGTCGGTCGGGCTCCTCGGCAAGAACCATATCGCGAGCCGTGGCTGCCGCGTTGTAGCTGCCCGACACGCCCTCAGAGATCGGCATGCAGATGGTCTTGTCTGCCAATTTGAAGAGCTCGGCCCACTCCCCTACGCTGGGACAAGCGCTCGAAGAAGCGTTCGTCTCCGCCATAACAGCGCAGTTGAGCTCATGAACATCGAGCGAAAGGTCATCAACGAATTCACGCTCCCCCACTCGAATTTTGAGGGGCGCAAATGTAAAGGTGGTATGGGGCGCGGTCGGTTGCCAATCGCGGAGGTTGCAGCTTGAATCGGAGATAAGTGCCCAGCTCATAGAGGATCCTTTCTAATTGTTCCCATTCAATTATAGCCATCTTGCAGACCGATTGGGCCGCTATCTAGTATTCAAAACTAGATAGCGGCCTGCACTAAAGGCAAAAGAATGGACCCCATGACTCAAAGCCACGAGGTCCATATCCGTTTGCATTATCTGAATACTTAGTAACGCACGAAGATGTAGTTATTGTTCATGCCGGCGGCAACGGAGCTGATGATAACACCCGTGTTGTAGTCGGAAGCATGAATCATCTGACCACCACCGATGTAAATGCCGGTGTGGTACGAGTTGACCACAACGTCACCGGGCTGCGGATCGGACACACGCGTCCAGCCCATAAAGGTGCCCGTGGTGCCCAGGCGGCAATAGCGACCAGTGAGGCAATAGCTAACAAAACCAGAGCAGTCGAAGCTGTTCGGGCCAATTCCGCCCCAGGAATAAGCGCAACCAAGCTTACTGTATGCACGCGAGACAACAGAACCGCCATCAACAGACTGGCTCGGAGCAGAAGGCGTCGGAGCCGGAGCAGGCGTGGAGGGCTGCGGCGTCGGAACAGGTGCCGGCGTAGGAGCCGGAGTGTTGCCGCCCTGGTTGTTGTTATTGCTGGTCTGGCCACCGTTGTTGGTGTTCTCGGTCGTACCGGCAGTCTCGTTGCTCACCGTGGCCTTCTCGGCGGTGCTGGCGTTGATGCCGGCCTGCAGCGCGGCGTTGGCCTCGGCCTCGGCGGCAAGCTCGGCCTGCAGCTGCGAATCCAGGGAATTTACGACGTTCTGGGCTTCAGCCTGCTGGGCATTAAGCTCGTCGACCTTCTTTTGCGTGGCGGCGACGTTCTTCTCCTGCTCGGCCTGCTTATCGGTGAGCTGCTGCTTAAGCTCCTTGACCTCTTGAATGGTCTGAGCCTGCTTATCGGAAACTTTGCCGTAGTAGAACAGACGGTTGAGCATATCGCTCAGGTCATCGACGCCCGTCAGAACCTGAAGCAGGCTCAGGCCGCCGGTTTTGTACTCGCCGGCGACATAGGTCGAGAGCTTGGCCTGACCATCGGCAATTTCCTGCTGCTTTTGCGTGATCTCGCCAGCAGTCTGATCGAGCGCCTGCGTCTGCGTGGCGAGCTCATCGTAAATCTGCTGGGTTTGGGTACCGATCTGCTCGAGCTTAGTACGAGCAGCGGCAAGGTCGGATGCGGTATCGGCGTAGGCAGGAGCCGCGAGGCCCAAGCCCAAAACACAAGCGAGGGTTGCCGTAGCAGCGCAGCGTGCCATGTTTTTGTGCGTGTTTGCTGTGCGCATGTAGCTTCCTTTCCACTAACTAAGGGTAACGGCTAGTCCACCGTCACCAGGCTAAAGAGCTCCACATCGTCATCAGACGGCGTGAGCTTCTCGCGCGGGTTGAGAAACGCAAGCTCAAGGATACAACCGTAACCGACAAGCTTTGCGCCCATATCTCGCACCAGTTTACCTGTTGCCTCGACGGTTCCGCCCGTCGCGACCAAGTCGTCCAGAATCAACACGGTATCTTTAGAGCTGATAGCGTCGGCATGGATCTCAATGGAATCCGTTCCGTACTCGAGCTCGTAGCTCTGGCTCACGGTCTCGCGCGGTAGCTTGCCCGGTTTACGTGCGGGAACAAAGCCGGCGCCAAGGGCTACAGCCACCGGTACGCCAACCATAAAGCCGCGAGCCTCGGGGCCCACGACCTTGGTGATTCCCATGCCGGCAAAGTGCTCGGCGAGGGCATCGGTCATGGCTTTGAGCGCCTCGGGATTGCCAAAGAGCGGCGTGATGTCTTTAAAGATGACTCCGGGCTCGGGATAGTCGGGGATGTCGACGATTTGAGATTCGAAGTCGTACATTGCATGACCTTTCAATGGGTTGCCGGATAAGCGGCAGCTGTTATTTGCCCGCGGTGGCGGTGCCGGATTGCGAAGGGGTGACGACCTTGAGCGGCTTTACGAGGGAATCCTCGTACGAAGCCGGCGCGCCTATCTCTTCGTTTTTGGCCTTGGTTGACTCGGAGCGAGTGATTTCCTCATCGAGTGCATCGATGTCGGCGTCCTCGACCACGGCGTTGAGCGACTCAAAAACGCGGTTCTTGAGCAGCGCGGTGTGCACGCCCTCCGTCAGGTCGTGAAGCTTCTTAAACGCACGCTCGAGCTTGGCGTCGCGCTCGTCATCGGAGGTATCCATGCCGAGCATGCTCACAAGCACCTGCTCAAACATCGAGGACTCGCGGTTGGCGGAAGACACGTACTGACGCAGGTTGCGCGGCTCGATATGGAAGCGCGACAGCTCGGAGCAGTAGCGGATGATCGGAAAATCGCGACCATCGACAAGCTCGCGATTCTGCGGACTCTTGATGATGCGAATGAGGTCGTTCTCGGCGAGCGAGCGGATAAACGAAATTTCGACGCCCAACATATCGGGAATGGTCTCGATGGGATGCAGCTTTTGCTTAGTCTCCTTGGGCTCCGTCTTGAGCGGAACATCGGATAGCAAGCCCACCTCGTAGGCGAGCGTTGACAGGTCCGTGGCGTTTTCCAAGCGCTGCTTAATCACGTTGAGCGGCATGTAGCGGGTCTTCTGCAAGTGCAGGATGACCTCCAGACGATCAACGTCCTCCTTAGAGTACTGACGGTATCCCTTAGGCGTACGATGAGGGGTAATGAGCCCCTCATCCTCTAGAAATCTAATTTTTGAGTTCGAAAGATCGGGGTATGCGCCTCGAAGTAGGTTGACGACTTGGCCGATACTCAGATAGTTGCGTTCGGCCATGCCCTACTCACCGGTTTCGATGCGCTCCGGCGTGCTCTCGTGGTAGATGAGCGTAAACGTACCGATCTGAACGGAAGAACCGTCGTGCAGCGGGGCTGCATTGACAATGGCACCGTCGACCCAGGTACCATTGAGCGAGCCCAGGTCCTCGATGCGAGCGCCGAGGACCTCGCGAATAATGCGCGCGTGGCTGCGCGAAACGGTCATGTCATTAAGGAAGATGCCGTTCGCGGGATCGCGGCCGATGGTGGTCACGTCGTCCTCGAGCTCAAAGGCGGCACCAGTCTGCGGACCCTTGACGATGGACAGGACGGGGGCGGTGATGCGCACGTTGGCCATGAGGTCGGGAACGGTGACGTCGCTTGAAGGCACGCGGAATACGCAGGTAGCGTCAGCAGTCTTATCATTCTGAGGCATATTGTTAACCATGTTGTCCATGACAACCCCTAACTTATCGCGGACGTGCCGCAAATAATGAACCGTACGTAATCATACCCCAACGAATCAGTCTTCGATTTCAGGGTTCAGAAAGTCGATGTCCTCGTCTTCGGGATGCATGAGAGCCTGTTTAATGGCCGCTCCGCCCTTAATGGAGTAGATGACAGCCGTGAGCATGGAGAAGATCACGCCGCCGTACACAAAGAAGATGCCGAGGGGCACCGAGCTTCCGTTGAGGCCTGGGAAGGCCGTAAGGGCTGAAGGCAAAAGATGCAGGCCGTCAATAACGGGGAACCCGAGTAGCATGAGCGAGAAGCCAGTCATGAGCAGCGCTGTGGCAATCTTTCCGGGGAAGACGACATCGATGGGGCGACGGTGATAATGGCGCACGATAAGCGTGCCGATGCCCAGATAGATGTCGCGGCCAATAATGAGCACGCAGACCCAGATGGGCAGCTCTCCGCGAACCACCAGTCCCAGCACGCCGGTGAACAGCAGCGCACGGTCGCAGATGGGATCCATGACCTTGCCGAGCCACGAGACCGTCTTAGTCATGCGGGCGATCTGACCGTCCATCCAGTCGGTGGAGGCGGCAACGGCGTAGATAACGATGGCGATGACGCGGTTGTTATCAGTCACAAACAGGTACAAAAATACCAAGGTGAGGATCAGGCGCGTAAAGGTGATGAAATTGGAGATCGTAAAGATCTTATTCGACGGGTAATCGGAAGTGCCGATAAGCTCCTTTTTGATCTTCTTTTTGATGCCCACAGGACTCCCCCGCTGGTTAACGACAAAACTTTCGATACTATACCCGTTCCTGTCTCTTATACACATCTCCGAGCCCACGAGACTACGCTGCA
>URNC01000091.1 GCA_900549065.1 uncultured Collinsella sp.
GCCTTCGTCGGCAGCGTCAGATGTGTATAAGAGACAGAGGCAGATAGTTTGCACCGGGCTCTGACTCGGGGTGTTTCGGTCGACGTCGGTCGGTGCTAAGCTGCTATTAGCTTAGGTCTTTAATTACTGTTTTGTCGGTTGACGTACGCTTTTGGGGAGGGCGTGTGGCTAAGAAATCTACGGCTATCGATGTAACGCAGGGTGTTATTTGGCAGCAGCTGCTTTCGCTGTGCGTTCCCATCTTTTTTAGTTCGTTTTTTCAGCAGGCCTACACGCTTATCGGTACCTATATCGTCGGTCAGTTTGGCGGCAAGCTCGCGCTAGGTGGCATTCAAGCTACGATGGTGCTCACCGAGCTCTGCATTGGCTTTTGCGTTGGCGTCGGGGCCGGCTGCGCGGTCATTACCGGTCAGTATTTTGGTCAGCACGATGATGAGCGACTGAGTCGTTCGGTCCATACAGCCATGACGCTCGCGCTGGTGGGCGGTATCGTTTTCTCGATTCTTGGCATAGTGTACGTTGAGCCCATGCTGGTGCTTATGAACACGCCGCATGAACTATTGGCCGAGGGCGTGGCCTATGCTCGCTGTTATTTTGCCGCGATGGTTGCGGCACTGCTGCTTAATATGGGAACCGCACTGCTGCGTGCCGTGGGCGACACGCGCGGCCCCGCTGTGATCATTGCCTCTGGCTGCTTGGTTAACGTGGTGCTGGATATCATCTTTGTCGCTGTGTTGCATATGGAGGCGCTGGGCTGCGGCATCGCAGTGGCGCTGACCATTTGCTCCAATGCAACGATGATCGTGTTGCGCATGATGCGCGCTCCGGGCGCATGGCGTCTTTCGCTGTCTAAGCTCGGCATCGATCGCGGTATTTGCAAGAGTATGATCTCGTGTGGTCTGCCGCTTGGCTTTCAGTCTGCTGCGTATTCGATTTCCAACGTTTTGATTCAGGTGTCGGTCAACTCGTTTGGCGCCGATGTCACCACGGCGTGGGGTCTTTCGGGCCGCCTGGATGGCATTGTCTGGATGGTTACCGAGGCGCTTGGCGTGTCGATCACCACGTTCTCGGCACAGAACTTTGGCGCGCGCAACTACGAGCGCATGCGCAAGGGCTACCATACGTCGCTCGTGCTGTCGTTTATGCTCATTGGTGGCCTGTCTGCCGTGCTGCTGGTGTTCTCGGGTCCGTTGTCGCGCCTGTTTGTCGACGATGCTTCGATTTCGGCGTACACCACGACGATTCTTCATTTTATCGCGCCGTTCTACGCGATCTTCTCGATTATCGAAAACGCGTCGGGCTCCATTCGCGGTGCCGGCGTGAGCTTGCAGCCTATGATGCTCACCATCTTTGGCACCGTTGTCTTGAGGGTGATCTGGGTGTTTGCGATTATGCCGTTCGATCCATCGCTTGAGCACCTGCTACTGGTCTACCCCGTAACCTGGCTCATCACGGCCACGCTGTTCACCATCTACCACCACAGCGGCAACTGGCTAGGCCGCGCCACCGCCTAATGATCCCTTGGGGCGGAGGAGAACGGATCATTGCTCTCCGTCGTGATGTCGATGATCCGTTTTCCTCTGCCCCCTTCGGATCAATTAGTATTCGATGCCTTGGCGGGCTAGGAGGCCTTCGTCGAAGTAGTGTTTGATGGGACGCATTTCGGTGACTAGGTCCGCGAGATCGGCCAGTGGCAGCAGTCCGCGGCCGGTGAGCACGAGCTCCGTGGTGGCGGGCTTTATCGCAATCAGTTCCTCGACATCCTCTCGCGCCCCAGCGCAGCCGTCGTCTTGCCCTTGCCGTCGCCCGTATAGATTTGAACCTTGCCGACTTCCAGTGATGCCATCTCTGTCTTTTCGTGCCCGGCGTCGGTTTATCGCCGTCCGGGTTGGGTATTCTAGAAACCATTATCAACCCCAGTAGATGGAGTTCAAGCAGATGGAGATGGATGACAACAAGCGTAGACGGAATATGATCCTCTACGTGCTCATCGCCTTCGTCGTCTACCTCGTGCTCTCGACCGTTCTGTTCCCCAACATCGGTCACACGCAGCAGATTACGGAGACCGATTACTCGACGTTTGTGAAAGCGCTCGACAAGAAGAGCGTCGAAAAGGTCGAGTACAACACCGACGACTATACGATTTATTACACCAAGAAGGGCGAGGACGAGAACATCGCCTATAAGACGACCGGTGTGCCGAATGATGCGGGCTTTACCGATCGCGTGCTTGAGTCTGGCGCTTCGCTGGAGTCGGTCGTTCCCGATAAAAACTCGGGTTTGATGACCTACTACCTGCTCACGCTCATCCTTCCCATGGCGATTTTCTTCCTCATCGGTTGGTGGCTCAACCGCCGCATGAAGAAGGCTATGGGCGATGACGGCCCGTCGATGAACTTTGGCGGCGGCGGTTTTGGCGGCGGCGGACTGGGTAAGTCCGGCGCGCGCGTGATCGCCTCCAAGGACGTGGGCGTGACCTTTAAGGATGTCGCCGGCCAGGAAGAGGCCAAGGAGTCCCTCAAGGAGGTCGTTGACTTTCTGGAGAAGCCGCAGCGCTACGAGGAGATCGGCGCCAAGCTGCCGCGTGGTGCTCTCCTTGTTGGCCCTCCGGGTACTGGTAAAACCCTGCTTGCCAAGGCTGTGGCCGGCGAGGCGGGCGTGCCGTTCTTTAGTATTTCTGGTTCTGAGTTTGTTGAGATGTTCGTCGGCCGCGGTGCCGCTAAAGTTCGCGACCTGTTTAAGCAGGCCAAGGAAAAGGCCCCGTGCATCGTCTTTATCGATGAGATTGATACCATCGGCAAGAAGCGCGATGGCGGCGGCTTTAGCGGCAACGACGAGCGCGAGCAGACGCTCAACCAGCTGCTGACCGAGATGGACGGTTTCGATAACCACAAGGGTATCGTCGTCCTCGCTGCCACCAACCGTCCCGACAGCCTCGATCCCGCTCTGCTGCGCCCCGGTCGTTTTGATCGCCGCATCCCCGTTGAGCTGCCCGACCTGACCGGCCGTAAGAACATTCTTGAGCTGCATGCCAAGAGCGTGAAGACACAGCCGCCGATCAACCTGACCGCGATTGCCCGCGCCACGCCCGGTGCCTCGGGCGCCGACCTGGCCAACATCATCAACGAGGGCGCGCTGCGTGCCGTCCGCGAGGGTCGCAAGCGCGCCACGCAGGACGATTTTGAGGAGTCGGTGGAGGTCGTCATCGCCGGCCAACAGCGTAAGTCCACGGTGCTGTCCGACCACGAGAAGCAGGTCGTTTCTTACCACGAGATCGGTCATGCCATCGTTGCCGCTCGCCAGAAGGGCTCTGCGCCGGTTACCAAGATCACCATCGTGCCGCGCACGAGCGGTGCTCTGGGCTACACCATGCAGGTCGAGGAGGATGAGCGCTTCCTGACCACACGTCAGGAGGTCCTGGACAAGCTCGCCGTCTATTGCGGTGGCCGTGCAGCCGAGGAGCTCATCTTTGGTGAGATGACGACCGGCGCCGCCAACGATATCGAGCAGGCCACCAAGCTCGCCCGTAACATGGTGACGCGCTTTGGTATGTCCGACGAGTTTGGCATGATGGCGCTCGGTACCGTTCAGAATGCGTACCTTAACCAGGACACGTCGCTCACCTGCGCCCCCGGTACGGCCGAGCGTGTGGACGCAATTGTCGCCAAGTTGATTGAGGATGCGCACGACCGCGCCCTGCAGATCCTGAAGGAGAACAAGTTCAAGCTC
Organism: uncultured Collinsella sp.; assembly: GCA_900549065.1. Taxonomy (GTDB): domain Bacteria; phylum Actinomycetota; class Coriobacteriia; order Coriobacteriales; family Coriobacteriaceae; genus Collinsella. Next base: position 3,730 of record URNC01000091.1, read on the forward strand.
CACGAGCTGGCTCGTTATCTGTACAAGAAGGAGACGATCACGGGTGAGGAGTTTATGAACCTCCTCACGCGCGAAAACCCGCTGATGCCCAAGCAACAGTAAAGCCGCGGCCGAGCCAGTAGACGCCGACGCCCCATTTGAGTAGCTTTCTCAAATGGGGCGTTTTGCTTGAGAGGGATGGAAATGAAGATCGTGGTGAGCGCCTGCTTGATGGGCGAGAGCTGCAAGTATAACGGACTCGACAACTACCATCGCGAGTTGGTCGAGGCCTGCGAGCGTACAGGGACCGAGGTCCTCTTGGTGTGCCCTGAGGTCTTTGGGGGCCTGCCCACGCCGCGCAAGCCGTCCGAGATTGTGAACGGAGAGGTTCGTACCTGCGAGGGCATATCGGTCGATCGCGAATTTCGCCTGGGTGCCCAACGAGCGCTCGATATGTGCGAGCAGGCGGGCGGGCCGGAAGAGGTCGCCGCGTGCATCCTGCAGGACCGTAGTCCCTCGTGCGGCGCGGGTCGCATCTACGACGGAACATTCAGCGGCACCCTTACGGCGGGCAACGGCGTCTTCGTTGATTTACTGCTCCGCCACGGTTATCGCGTGATCCCGGCTAGCGAGTTCGACCCCAGCATGCTGGAGCAATAAAAAACCACCACAAAGGTGCTGCTCCCTTGTGGTGGTTTTGGGTTAGAACTAGAGGGTGTGGCCGTAGGCGTTTGCGGCCTTGATGGCGGCGGCGAACTTTTTGTCGGTGAAGGGCTCGGGGTTGCCCTGCTTCCACTCGTTGGTGGCGTGCGCGTACTCGCACAGGGCCGGGATATCGGACTCGGAAAGCCCGACCTCCTCAAGCGTCACGGGCAGGCCCATCTGCTTGTTAAAGGCCGCGTAGCGCTCAAGGTTCTCGGTATCGCCCGTATAGGCGAACAGCACGAGCACGCCCAGGCTCACGACTTCGCCGTGCAGGTAGGTGCCCTCGCGCGGAATGCTGCATGTGGCGTTGTAGAATGCGTGCGCCACGCTCGAGTTGTAGTAGTAATCGTTCTGGTTCGTCAGGTTCGAGACATAGCCCGTATTGACCACGATATCGAGTGCGATTTGGTTGACGGCCTCGCTCGACAGGTCCTGGCGCACGTCCTCAAGACCCTGGACGCCATAGGTAAACAGCGGCTCGGAGCAGGTGTGGGCAAGCGCCAGGCCAAGACCGGCGGTGTGCTCCAAATTACCGGCGCTCGTTGCGTACTCGACCTCGGGCTGCTTGGACAGGGCATCGCCCACGCCGGCCCAGAAGTACTCCGCCGGAGCCTCGGCGATGATCTTGGGGTTGATGAAGATGTGCGCCGGTCGGTTGGGGTACGAATAGCCCTCGAGCGAGCCGTCGTCGTTGTACACGACGGCAATGGCGGTCGCGGCGGAGCAGTTGGAACAGATCGTCGGGACAGTGAAGACGATCTTCTTGAGCTCGATGGCCGCCGTCTTGACGGTGTCGAGCGCCTTGCCGCCGCCGCAGGCGATAAGAACATCAGCCTCCTGGCAGGCAGGGGAGTTCACGACCTTGGCGATATTGGCACGCGTACTGTTGGTGCCATAGACGCGCGTCTCCAGAATCTCGACGTCGGTACCCGCCAACGCAGCTTCGATACCGGGAAGTGCTGCGGCCAGCGCCCGCTTGCCACCGATGATCGCGACCTTCTTCGCGCCGTACTCCGCCAGTGCGGCGGGCAGCTCATCAAAGCAATCCTCGCCAACGGTGTAGTCGCTCATTCCAATCGTGCGCATAGCAACCTTCTTTCGTTCGATAAAGTGCTTTCAGGTATTTTGCTCCAAGAGAAGGTCCACAGCCGCGAGAAATTTCGAACGTATAAAACCAGTGTTGAGGGTTTTTCGCCGGCGCGGAACGTGCTAGCATACTCCGCATAAGCGTTGATGGGGACGAGTAGTCGGCCGTCCGCATGCCACAGAGAGCGGGGAGCGCTGAGAACCCGTGCATGCGACCGATGAATATCACCCCGGAGCTGCGGTCCCAACGGACGTGCCGCGCAGGCACGTCTTAGTAGATATCGCCGAGATGGTCGTCGATACAGGCCAGCCGAGTAACGGATGCGAGCGCGCGAATACGCGGGCGAGGGCATCTAAGCTGGGTGGTTAAACGAAGAGCTTTTGCGGGCGTACAGCTCGTTTTGTGGCGCTTCGTCCCAGCTTGTAGGGACGGGCGCTTTTTTGGTGCCCAACGGGCGTGTGCGCCCATGACATGAAAGGGGTACCGTGGCAAACGAGTACAAGCAGACGATGAATCTGCCCAAGACCGGTTTTCCCATGCGTGCCGGTCTTTCCAAGTCCGAGCCCAAGCGACTCAAGGACTGGCAGGACAACAAGGTCTACGAGCAGGTTCTGAAGAAGAACGAGGGTCACAAGAAGTTCGTGCTGCACGACGGCCCTCCGTACGCCAACGGCCCGATCCACATCGGCCACGCCATGAACAAGATCTCTAAGGACATGATCAACCGTTACTGGATGATGCAGGGCTGCGAAGTTCCCTATGTCCCCGGTTGGGACTGCCACGGTCAGCCGATTGAGCATAAGGTCGAGGAGAAGCTCGGCACCGAGAAGTTCAACCAGACTTCCACTGCCAAGATTCGCGAGCTGTGCAACAAGTTCGCTGTCGAGAACATTGAGCTGCAGAAGGCCGGCTTCCGTCGCCTGGGCGTGCTCGGCGATTGGGACAACCCGTATCTGACGCTCTATCACCAGCATGACGCCGCCGACATCGAGGTCTTCAAGGCCATGTTCGACAAGGGCATGATCTATCGCGGTCACAAGCCCGTCCACTGGTGCAAGCACTGCCACACCGCACTCGCCGAGGCCGAGATCGAGTACTCCGACGAGACGAGCCCGTCCATCTTCGTGCGCTTTGAGATGACCTCCAAGCCCGCCGGCCTCGAGAATTTCGACGGCCCGGTCGACTTTATCATCTGGACGACCACGCCGTGGACCATCCCCTCTGACCAGGCAGTTTCCCTCAAGCCCGGCGCCGCCTATGTTGCCGTTGAGCACGATGGGCGTGCCGAGGTCATGCTCGAGGACCTGGCTCCCAAGTGCTGCGAGGAGTTTGGCTGGGAGTACACCCCGGTCATGGTCGACGGCAAGCCCTACGTGGTTCCCGCCGAGACCTTCCATCATATCCACTACAAGCAGCCGATCTTTGACGGCGTTGAGGGCGTGGCGCTGCTGGCCGATTACGTTGGTGTCGATGACGGTACCGGTATCGTCCACAACTCGCCCGGCCACGGCGTCGACGACTACTTTGCCTGCCTCAAGGAGGGCATCACCGACATCTGCATGCCGGTCGATGACGACGGCAAGTTCTACACCGGTGAGGAGTTTGGCACCGGTGGCCCCTTCAGCGGTATGGACACCGATGAGGCCAACCCGCACATCATCGAGTTCCTGCGCGAGCGCGGCACCCTGGTCCTCGAGAAGAAGATCACGCACAGCTATCCGCACTGCTGGCGCTGCAAGCACCCGGTGCTCTTCCGTGCTACCGACCAGTGGTTTGTCTCGATGGACAAGACCGGCTTGCGCGAGCAGGCTGGCAAAGAGGTCCGCGAGAACGTTAAGTGGTATCCGGCCCACGCGGCCAACCGCATCGGCGCCATGGTCGAGCAGCGTCCCGACTGGTGCATCAGCCGTCAGCGCAACTGGGGCGTGCCTATCCCCAGCTACACTTGCGCCGACTGCGGTGAGAAGGTCATGAACGACGCCACGCTCGATGTCGTCATCAAGCTCTTCCACGAGAAGGGCTCTGACGCCTGGTTCACCGACGCTCCCGAGAGTTACCTGGGCGAGGCCTGCGTCTGCCCCAAGTGCGGCGGCCATCACCTCAAGGCCGATAAGGACATCCTCGACGTGTGGTGGGATTCCGGCGTCTCCTGGAAGGCCGTCTGCGAGTACCGTCCCGAGCTGGAGTATCCGGCGGATGTGTACCTCGAGGGCTCCGACCAGCACCGCGGTTGGTTCCAGAGTTCGCTGCTCACCTCGGTGGGTGCCAACGGCCATGCTCCGTACAAGGCGGTCGTCTCGCAGGGCTTCACACTCGATGGCCAGGGCCGCAAGATGTCCAAGTCGCTCGGCAACGTCATCGACCCCAACAAGGTCTGTGACGAGATGGGCGCCGACATCATCCGCCTATGGGTTGCCTCCGTCGATACCAGCTCCGACGTGTCCATCGACCACGAGATCCTTGCCCGTACGTCCGATGCCTACCGTCGTTTCCGCAACACGCTGCGCTTCCTGCTCTCCGAGCTCGAGGGTCAGTTTGAGCCCGAGACCGACGGTGTCGCCTTTGCCGACCTGCTGCCGCTCGACAAGCTCATGGTTGCCCGTCTGACCCAGGTCCAGGCCGAGGTCGACGATGCCTACGCCAGCTACGAGTTCCCGCGCGCCTACCGTGCGCTTTACGACTTCGTGGTTACCGAGCTCTCCAACGTGTACCTGTCTCTTATACACATCTCCGAGCCCACGAGACTACGCTGCATCTCG
>URNC01000092.1 GCA_900549065.1 uncultured Collinsella sp.
CGGCGTCACCCGCCAGCTGCTCGCGGCGCGTGAGAATATCGGTCAGCTCGCGCGTGGTCTCCTCGGCGGAACTCACGACGCGCACCCCAGGCCCCAGCGCATGGCGGATAGGTCCCACCAACAGCGGGAAATGCGTACAGCCAAGCACCACGGTATCGATACCGTGGTCGCGCAGCGGCTCAACCGTGGCACCCACCAGCGCACGCACGGCAGGCGTATCGAAGATGTCCTCGTTCTCAAGCCACTGTTCCTGCAGATGTGCACCCGAGGCGAGCTCGTGTTCGACAACCTCGACAAAGCTCGAGGCAGGACAGCCGTATACATCGACGCCGGCATCCAGGTCCTGAATGGCGCGCGTGTAGGCGCCCGAGCGAATAGTGAGGTTGGTGGCGAGCACGCCCACCCGGCGCGTGCGGGTGCTGTTGATTGCCGCGCGTGCGCCCGGCGCGATCACACCGATCACGGGAACGTCGAGCACCTGCTGGGCCAGACGCAAGGCCGCAGCGGTCGCCGTGTTGCAGGCGATGACCATAATCTTGACGTCGTGCTTCGAAAGCCAACGGCCCGCCTGCAACGCAAACGAGCGCACCTCATCCTCGGTACGGGTGCCGTAGGGGCAGCGCTTGGTGTCGCCAAAGTAGTAGACGGACTCGTGCGGCAGCGCCGTCGCGATGGCGCGCGCAACCGTCAGACCGCCCAAACCAGAATCGAACACGCCAATCGGGCGCGTGTCGCCTGCCGGATTCTCGATATCGGACATTACCTCACCAGTCTCTCTCGAAAAGACATGTCCAAGTGCGGCGACGCCGCGCTACGAACGCGCCGCGACCAGCAGCTCTGCCGTCGCCGCCCAACCGTCGACAATTTTGCCGCGCGTAACGAAAGCGTTCTCGCAAGCAGCCAGGAACTCGGGCGCGCCGGCGCTCGTCAGGCCATTCTCGACCAGGCAGAACGTGCCCACGTGATCGGCCATGTAGAAGTCGGACTCGGAATCGCCGAGCGCCAACGTCTCCTCGCGCTCGATCCCCAGGTGCTCGCAGAAGTGCGCAATGGCGGCGCCCTTGTTGAGGCCCGCTGGGTTGATGTTGAATGCGCGACCGTCCTCGACGCGATCGAGCTCGAGCGTCGTCGGCTTGGACAGGTGAGTCAGATGGCCGTTGCAAGCCCAGATCAGACCGCAGCCGGCCTCGTCCAGGATGGCCTGAACCTCATCGTCGGGCACATCGCCGCGCATGCCGACGGTGACCTCACGGTACTTGTAGCCGGTCGACATGTCGTTGTGATACTCGATCTTGTGCGGCCAGCGGGCGAGGATCTTCTCGCACACGCCGGTCTGCTCGATCACCTGGTGCGGCGTGAGGCCGCAAGAGGGGTCGTAGGGCATGTCGCCGGTCAGATACTCCCAATCGTTGGCCTTGAGGTCGTACATAACCAGGCCGCCCATCTCACCAATGTAGGAGTTGAGGCCGAGCACGCGCGCGTCCTCGTGGATCATGGTACGGTTGCGGCCCGAGGTGGGAACCACCTGAATGCCAGCGCGGGCGAGCGCCACGACGGCCTCGACGAGTTTGGTCGAGGGGTTGCCGTCGTTGTCGCGCAGCACGCACGAGCCGGGTGCGAGCATCGTGGCATCCAGGTCGGTAAAGACGTACTTGACCTTGGCCAAGCGCTCGCGCATCTCGCCCGAAAGCTCGGCAACGGTCGGCAGGGTATTGTGGGACATGGTTACTCCGTTTACGTAGAAGGGTTTGGACTTGGACGGCATGTTTTGATTGAGGGAGCACGCTTATGGCAACAGCGCACTCAGGGCGCCGCCATCATGGTTCATTAGTCAAACTGGGTAACATCGATCAGGCGATTGGCCAGCGAAAGGTCGCTCTCGATGGGTACGAACTCGTCGCCCACGTGCATGAGCTCCTCGTCACCCTTTGCCAACAGCAAGACAATGGTGGGAGCATCGGGGTTGACGTACTCCTCGCGCGCCGCCTTGAACGCCGCATGCACAGCGGCTTCGCGGTCGAGGATGATCCTGTTCGGCGTATCGTCGGGAACATGTTCGGCAAGCTCGCGACAGACCTTCATCGGGTCCTCGTGAGCCGGGTCCTCGTTGGCAAAGATCATCAGGTCGGAATATGGTGCGGCCTCGCGCGGAAGCTGCTCGCGGCGCTCCTGCGCCTTGCCGCCGGCAGCGCCAAACACTGCGATGACCGGGCTGGCGGGAAACGCGCGCTTCACCGACGAGAAAAGCGAGCGGAACGAAAGCTGGTTGTGCGCGTAGTCGACGACACAAATCACGCGGCCGTCCTTCGACTCCACGACCTCCATACGGCCCGGCACACGCAGTTTGGAGAGGCCCTTCTTGATAGCCTCGATACCGATGCCGATCTCGCGCGCAGCGGCGATAGCGACCAGCGCGTTTTCCACGTTAAAGTCGCCCGCGATACCCAGCAGGACCTTCTCCCCCGCCTCGGGCTCGTCGGCACACAAGCCATGCAAGTTGAACTCGATGCTAAAGCCGACCATGCGTACGTCGCTCGCCCACAGACTTGCCTCGGGATGCTCGACGCCAACGGTCACCAAGCGCTCGGCCGTCGACGCTGCCTCTAGCACACGGTCAACCTCTTCGGTGCCTAGATTCACCACGGCGGTCTTTGCCTGGTCAAAGATCCTGAGTTTGCTCTCAAAATAATCCTCAAACGTGGGGTGTTCGATCGGCGAGATGTGGTCGCGGCCGATGTTGAGGAAGCACGCCACGTCAAACGGCAGATTCTCGACGCGTTGGTACTTGAGCGCCTGGCTCGAAACCTCCATGACCATGGACTGGCGACCGGACGTGCGGCAGTTGGCGATATGGCGCCAGACCTCGGGGGCCTCGGGCGTAGTATTGGTGCTCTCGTAGCACTCGATGCCATCGTCGGTGTTCACCGAACCGATCATGCCGCAGGACTCGCCCGCCGCCTTGATGATGGACTGGAGCATAAAAGCGGCCGTGGTCTTTCCCTTGGTACCGGTGATACCCACGATCTTGACGTCGTGGTCGGGACGGTCGTAGACCTCCGGCGGCAACAGGGCCATGGCCGTGCGAACGCTATCAACAACCAGCATCGCAGCACCGCTCTCCTGCGCCAGCGGCTCCAGAGACTCGACCAGTGACTCCTCGCACACAAATGCGACGGCGCCCGCATCGAGCGCCATGCTCAAAAACGCGGGCTTAAAGGCAGCACCTTTGCAGAAGAACACGTCACCTGCCGAGACCGCGCGCGAATCAAACGAGCAGCCGGTCACGGCACGCCCGTCAACCTGCTCTGATGCGCGCAGCTCGCCGCACACATCGAGCAGCTTGGCAAGCGTATCGACCGTGGTCACGGTCGCGGAATCCGAATGGTGCATCTTTCACCTTTCTCAGCCATTTGGCAGGGACGGTTTTTATAGTAACTGAAACGCACCCACGCAAAAACGGCTCCCGGAGGAGCCGTTACGCGCAGGCGTTCGTAAGCCGAGGCTAGGCAGCCTGAACAGCGGGCTGGTCCTCGTCGATAAAGAAGCGCTTGTACCACACCAAGAACACGAGCGGCGTATAGATCTTGCGCTGGAAATCGCCCTTGCCCGCAAAGTGCAGATCGAGCAGGTGCATGAGCTCGTCGGTATTGAAGAACTCACTTGCCCACGGCGCGGTGAAGTACTCCTTGACATAGTCGTACCACTTTTGCTCGCGCAGCCAGTAGACAATCGGCACCGGGAAGCCCACCTTGGGACGGGTGGCCCACTCATCGGGCAGCGACTTGTTGGCAGCGTGGCGGAGTACCTGTTTGTTGCCGTTCTCGTTGATGCGGTAGCGGTCGGGAATGTGCTCGGCGAACTCCATGACTTTGCGGTCCAGGAAGGGCACGCGCAGCTCCAGCGAGTGCGCCATGCACATCTTGTCGGCCTTGAGCAGAATGTCGCCCGGGAGCCACATGTTCATGTCCAAGTACTGCTTCTTGACCAGCTCTGGCTGACCCTTCACGCGTGCGTAGATGGGTGCAGCGAGCTCAAAGGCGCCGTCGCCGGTGTTGTACTCGGGCTTGAGCACGCCGTCGACCTCGCGCTCTGGCCATACCAGAGCCTGTCCCAGGAACGACTTCTCGGGAATCTCGGCACCCTTGACCAGGAAGTTATGTCCCTTGAAGTACGGCATATGCAGCGCCAGATTACCGAGCGCGCGACGGATGGGCAGCGGCACCATCTTTTTGTACTTGCGCACCGGGACCGTGTCCTCGTAGTAGGCGTAGCCGCCAAAGAGCTCGTCGGCGCCTTCGCCCGAAAGCACGACGGTGACGTCCTTGCGGGCCATCTCGGCCAAGAACCACAGCGGCACGGAAGACAGGTTGGACTGCGGCTCGTCCATGTGATACTGGATGTCCTCGAGCGCACCGAAGAACTCGTCGGCGGTAATCATCTTGCGAACGTTTTCGACGCCGAGCTTATCGGAAAGCTCCTTGGCGTAGTTGGTCTCGTTGAAGTTCTTGTAGTCAAAGCCCACCGAGAAGGTCTTGTCGGGCATGAGGCAAGCGGCGATGTAGCTAGAGTCGACGCCACCGGAGAGGAACGACGCGACCTTGACGTCGGCGATGCGATGGGCCTCGACGCTCTCGTGCACGACCTCGTCCAGCTCATCGACATACTCTTCGAACGGCTTCTCGACGGCAGAGTAATCGCAATCCCAGTAGCGCTCGATGTTCATCTTGCCGGTCGGGATATCGACGGTAAAGTAGTGCGCCGGCGGCAGCTTGTAGACACCCTCGAAGAAGGTCTCCTCGGTTGCCGAATACTGCAGCGTCATGTACGGACGCAGAGCCTTTTTGTTGACCGCCTTGTGGAAGTGCGGGTAGTCCAGGAAGCTCTTGATCTCGGAACCAAAGAGCACGCCCGGAGCGCCGTCGCCCGCATCGGCCATGGGATAGTAGTAGAGCGGCTTGATGCCAAAGATGTCGCGGGCGCCAAAAAGCTTGTTCTTCTTTTTGTCCCAGATGACGAAGGCGTACATACCGCGCAGGCGATCGAGAACGGCCTCGCCCCACTCCTCGTAGCCGTGCAGGAGGCTCTCGGTGTCGGCGCCGCAGTGGAACTTGTAGCCCTTGGCCTCGAGCTCGGAACGGAGTTCTTGGAAGTTGTAGATCTCGCCGTTGAAGACAATGACGACGCTACCGTCCTCGTTGGCCATGGGTTGGGCGCCAGCCTCGGTCAGGTCGAGGATCGACAGGCGGCGGAAGCCGAGGGCAACGCGGCCGTCGATAAACTGACCGCCCATGTCGGGACCGCGATGGACGATGCGGTCCATCATCTTGGTGAGCACCTCGGATTGGTTATCCGTCCCACCGACAAAACCGACAAAACCGCACATATACTATCCCCTCTGCTGTTGCTGGGCATCAAATCGAATCAGTAGCTTTTGAGTATACCCGAGGGCGTAAAGAGGGGCGGAATGTTCAGGCAATCTCAACTGAATCAGCTCCGCTGTGACACGCGCGAGTTACCTTTAATGGATATGAGGTGAATGGGGCGATTGTTTTGCTATACTCTCTCCGCACGGGCGATTGGCGCAACGGTTAGCGCAGGTGCTTTACACGCACAAGGCTGGGGGTTCGAATCCCTCATCGCCCACCACTGATTTGATAGGCTCCCAGCAATGGGAGCCTTTCTTTTTTGGGCCCAGCGCATGGGATTCGAACCCGGCAGGGTGCGGAGCTGAGGAAACGCGAAGCGTTTTCCAGCGCAGCACGCGAGGAGCGGAGCGACGAAGCGGGGCGCGGGCGGCGCCAGCCGCACGCGGACATCCCTCATCGCCCACCGCTGAATTGTTAGGCCTCCAGCGATGGAGGCCTTTCCTTTTTCAGGCCCAGCGCATGGGATTCGAACCCGCCAGCACGTCTGTCACAAAGGCCGTGGTCAAAAAATGGCAAAAATGAGTACTGCTACTTTGTTTGCAACATATAAAAAGATAGTATTTGCTTAAGTTACGCAACATATATCCATTATAAGGACTAACAGTTGGATCAAAATCGTGTATTCATCGCCATTTCGACTTGCTATCTGGCCTTATTAGTCCAAAATTGCTGCTACCAAATCGGTAACAGTACTCATATTTGATGTTTTTTGACCAGCAGGTCTCCCTGCCTTAGCAAATCTAAGGCAAAACGGGCTCCAGACCGCTGAATCATGCCGCATAGGGCACGTCCGCAGTCCGGAACCCGGTCAAAATTGAGTTATTGCACCGCGTTAGCCCAAGACACCCGACAGGATCTCGATCAGGCTGTCCACGTCGGCTTCTTCGCAGACAAGTGGCGGCAGGAAACGCAGCGTATGCGCACCTGTAGCGTTGATCACGGCACCGGCGGCCAGCGCGCGGGCAACAACATCATGCGCGTCGCCCACGGCATCATCCAAATCACAGCCGAGCATCAAGCCGCGGCCACGCACCTCGGTCACGTGCGGCAGCTTGGCGAGCTTTGCCTCCATATAGGCGCCTACCTTGGCAGCATGGTCGGCATAATCGCCGCGCACGAGCGCGGAGAGCGTCGCGGCGCACGCCGCGATGGCCAAGCAGCTACCGCCAAAGGTCGAGCCGTGGTCGCCCGGCTTAAACAAGTCGGCAATCTCCTTCTTTGCCACGACGGCACCCATGGGCACGCCGTCGGCAATGCCCTTGGCAAGGCTCATGATGTCGGGCTCCACGCCATAGGTCTGGAATGCAAATGGCTTGCCGGAGCGGAAGATGCCGCACTGGACCTCGTCGGCGATAAGCACGGCACCCACCTCGTGCGCCAAGTCGCGCGCCGTAGCCATAAACTCCTCGGTCATAGGATGCACACCGCTCTCACCCTGGATCGGCTCGAGCATCACGGCACAAATTTCGCTCCCCAGCTGCTTAAAGATCGCACGCAGCTCATCCGCATCGTTGGGCGTGCAGGCCACAAAGCCACCCGGCAGCGGGCGGAAGCTGTCCTGCAGCCAATCCTGCATGGTGGCGGCAATGGTCTCGAGCGTACGGCCGTGGAAGCCGCCGCGCATGCACACGATGGTGTTGCCGCCATTACCGGCACGCTTGGCGTACAGGCGCGCGAGCTTCATCGAGCCTTCGTTGGCCTCGGCGCCAGAGTTGGCAAAGAAGGTCTCCCAAACCTGCTCATCCGCAGCCGGGGCACCAAGAGCAGCTGCCGTGGTCTCATCGCCGGCGACAATGGCATCGGCAAGCACGCGCGCACCATCTACGTCGTCGTTAGCAAGCTTGGACAGCAGCGCCGCGACCTGTCCGCGCTGCTCGATGTAGAAGTAATTGGAGACATGCATGAGCTTTTTGGTCTGTGCCTCGAGCGCCGAGAGCACAGCCAGGTTGCCATGACCTAGGCTGCACACGCCGATGCCGGCAAGAAAGTCGAGGTACTCACGGCCATCGTCGCCGGTGAGCTTCATGCCGTGACCCTCGACAAACTCGACCGGAGAGCGACCAAAGGTATGCATAACGTAATGGGATTCAAGCGATTGCTGAGCTGCAAGTGACATGGGATGCCTTTCGTTGGGCGCCAGACGGCGCGGGGCTATGGGTGCAGGAATGGGGCGGCTGCGGGTCAGCTAGACCGTCTGAAGCTTCTCGACCTCGTCAAGGTTCTCGGTCAGACGCGCAGCAAACGTCGAAAGCGGATGCGGATGCGTATCGAACTCGTAAGCCGTCTCGGTGGAATGGATCACGGTGCCGACGCCGGCATCGGTCAGCAGCTCCAGGAGCAGCGAATGCGGCGTGGTACCGTTAATGATGTGGGCACGAAATACGCCGCCGGTAAGCGCATCGACGGCCGCACGCAGCTTAGGAATCATGCCCTTATCGACCTCGCCGCCGTAGAGCATTTCGTTGACCTCGTCGAGCGTTAGGTTGGAGATAAGCGAGTCCTTGTCGCTAAAGTCCTTGTACAGGCCATCGACGTCGGTCAAAAAGATTGCCTTATGCGCGTGGAGCGCCGCGGCAACGGCACCGGCGGCGGTATCGGCGTTGATGTTGAAGAAACCGCCGTCCTCCCCCGCCGCGACGGTAGCGATGACGGGGATGTACTCGCTATCGAGTAAGCGCTCGATATAGTCGGTGTTGACGTGCGTCACTTTGCCCACGCGACCGAGCTCGGGGTCGAGCTGTCTCTTATACACATCTGACGCTGCCGACGAAGGCTTAGGTGTAGAT
>URNC01000093.1 GCA_900549065.1 uncultured Collinsella sp.
ATCTACACCTAAGCCTTCGTCGGCAGCGTCAGATGTGTATAAGAGACAGTGATTGGCGCGGTCGGGCGCGATGCGTTTGGCGATGTGCTCGTGGCGGGGCTCCAGGATGCTGGCGTGGACTGTGACTTTGTGGCGCGTCGCGATGACGTGGAGACGGGAACGGCGACCATCATTCGCTGCGAGGGCGACAACCGCATCGTGCTGTCACCGGGCGCCAACCATGCGCTTGCGGGCGAGGACGTTGCCTGCGCGCTGGGGCGCCTGGTTGCCGATGAGCTCGACGGAGACGCCAGCGAGATTGCCCCGGCTGTCGGAAGCGTCTTTATCGCCCAAGGCGAATGTGACCTTGTGGCGACGGCCGAGGCGCTTGTATGCGCTCACGAGCTGGGGTTCTATACGGTCTTTAATCCAGCGCCTGCTTGCGAGTTGCCTGCGGAGGCCTGGCCTGCGGTCGACTTGGTCTGCCCCAACGAGACTGAGTGCCAGGTGCTGACGGGCATCTTGCCCGCGGATGATGCGAGCTGCGTTGCGGCGCTCAATGCCCTGTTCGCCAAGGGTGCCGGAGCTGCGGTCATCACGTTGGGCGGCGCCGGGTCGGTTACGCTCGGCGATGACGGCGAGCCGCTGCGCATGCCGGCGCTTTCGAGCACGGTAGTCGATACGACGGCCGCGGGCGATACGTTTATCGGTGCACTTGCCGCGGCTCGTCTGGAGGGCTTGCCGCTCTTTGAGTGCATGGCGGCGGGTGCACGCGCCTCGGCGGTGACGGTGTCGCGCTTGGGCGCGCAACAGTCGATTCCCACGCGCGCCGAAGTTGAGCGCGTGTTTGATTTAGACGATTTAGTACAAGACGGAGAAGCGGAGTAGAACAATGGCAATCAAGAAGCTGATCCTTGATCTGGATATGGGCGTGGACGATGCGATGGCGCTTGCCTATGCCATCGCGAGCCCCGAGGTGGAGCTCGTGGGCATCACCACGTGCTTTGGCAACGTGCGCGTCGAGCAATCGGCGCATAACTGCCTGGCGGTGCTCGATCTGCTGGGTCGCCCCGAGGTTCCGGTGTACCTGGGCGCCGATCGTCCCATTAAGGCGGCTGAGCCCTATACACCGCCGGCGTCCACCACGCTCATCCACGGCAAGAACGGCATTGGCGGGGCGAGCGTGCCCGCGTCGCCCTACGAGCCGGTGGGGGCGACGTCGGCCGACGGTAACGCGGCGGTCGATTATCTGATCGATGCCGCGCGCACCTATGGTCCCGATCTGATCTACGTGGCGACCGGTCCGCTCTCCAACCTGGCACTTGCCTTGGAGCGCGATGCGGCGGCGATGATGTCTATCGGTCGCGTGGTCGTGATGGGCGGCGCCCTGACCGTGCCCGGAAACGTGAGCGCGGGCGCCGAGGCCAACATGGCAAGTGATCCCGAGGCGGCCGATGCCGTGCTGCGTTCGGGCCGCAAGCTCACCATGGTGGGTCTGGACGTGACGCATCGCGTGGTGCTCACACGCCGCGACATTGCCGGCTGGACGGGCTCGGGCACCATGGCGGGCTGCGCATTTGCGAGCATGGTGGAGCACTATATTGGCTCGTACGAGATGAACGCCCCCTACCTGGGTGGTTGTGCGCTGCACGATCCGCTGGCCGTTGCCGTGGCGATCGACCCCACGCTCGTGGGTGCGCTCGGCTGCAATCTGCGTGTTGATCTGCTGGGCGAGTATCGCGGCCGCACCATTTGCGACGAGCGCCGCCTATCCGATCCGGACAAGAGCGCGCTTGTGGCACTGACCGTGGATGCCCCGCGCTTCCTGTCCGAGTTCAAGACGCGCATGGCTCATGTCCTTGGCTAAGTTGTCTTTTTGGGACGGGGCTTTTTTGACTGGTATGATTGGTGCGACCATTCGAACCAGCTAAAAGAGCCCCGTCCCTAATTGACTAACGAGAGGATCTGCCATGGAGCGCATCGCGAGTTTTTCCGTTGACCATCTGCTGCTCGAGCCCGGCGTGTATGTGAGCCGCATCGACCGCGATCCGGCGACCGGCGCTGCCGTCACCACCTTTGACCTGCGCCTGACCACGCCCAATAAGGAGCCGGTCATGAACACGGCCGAGTGCCACACTATCGAGCACCTGGGCGCGACGTTCCTTCGCAATCATGCCGAGTGGTCGAGCCGCATTGTCTACTTTGGCCCCATGGGCTGCCGCACGGGCTTTTACCTCGTCGTATTTGGCGAGGTGACGAGCGAGGAGATCCTGCCACTCGTGCGTGAGCTGTTCGAGTTTGTCGCCGACTTTGAGGGCGATGTCCCCGGTGCCGCTCCCGCGGAGTGCGGCAACTACCTGGACCAGAACCTTCCCATGGCTAACTGGCTCGCGCGCCGTTACCTCGACCGCGACCTGGCCGATATCGACGAGAAGCACCTGCACTATCAGCAGGCGTAAAGGCCCCTCGTAGGAATAGCGTTTGTACTAGAAGCGCTCCCACCCGTTTCGGGGCGCTTTTTTATACCGAGTGCTCAAAACAGAACAAGATTGTTCTAGAATGTTTATACTGCACACAAACGAACAGGAGCGAACATGCATATCTACTCTGTCTCTGATCCCGAGTTCAAGTCTTATGGCAACGTTTGGGATAACGTTTCGTCCGAGCTCACGTCGCCCGTGCTCGAGGCGCTCTCTGCCACGCCCATCCCCGAGGGCAGCAAGTATGTGGCCTCCGCACCCGAGCTCGAAGGTGTCATGGATGCCGATAAGCTGGGCTTTCTCATGTTTGGCGGTCGTCCCTTCCAGCTGGGCTGGTGCAACGGCCACAACACGCGTCTCAACTGCCTGGAGTATCACCGCGCCAGCGAGTTCAACCTGGGTGCCCGCGACTTTATCCTGCTCGTGGCGCATCGCTGGGAGATCGAGGACGGCAAGCTCGACACCGCGTGCGTCAAGGCGTTCCACGTGCCGGCCGGCACGCTTGTTGAGGTTTTCAACACCACGCTTCACTACACGCCCTGCATGGTCGACGACGGCGGCTTCCAGGTGATGGTGGCGCTGCCCGCTGGCACCAATGGTCCGCGCCCCGAGGCTGCAGCCGACATGCCTGCCGCCGGTGACAGCTACTGCTACTGGAAGGCCGACAAGTGGGTTCTCTGCCATGCTGACAGCCCCAAGGCTGCCGAGGGCGGCTACGTAGGTCTCATCGGCAAGAACCTCGACATCGCCGTGGACTAGCGCATCGCCCCAAACCACCACAAAGGTGCCTGTCCCCTTTGCGGTGGTTTGGGGCGGGCGGATATCGGGAAGTGCCGGACGGGGGAGGCTGCCGGGCGTCTTGCCGTCTGCGGATTTTGGGACATGTGGCCCGCTTTTTGAGCCTGCCTGTCGGTACACTAAAAGCACTATGGGTACCCGCGCACGACATATCGGCCACGCGGCCGCCCGATCCGCTCCCGTGGCGGATCCCAGGGGCGGCACGCTCTTTGCCATGCCGCGATTCCTTGTTGGCATAACGCATCAGGCGTATCGTCACCGTGTCTTTGCTATCGCCGGCGCCATCACCGCACTGTTCCTCATGCTTTTGGCGGTCTTGCCGGCGCTGTTTGCCTCCGACCCCAAACTTTCTAACGTCGTGCCCGCCTATAGCGAGGTGTCCAAAGAGGTCGTGGATGCGCTCGTCCATTCGAGCTCTCTCCCGTTGCTTGTCGCCGCAATTGTATTTTCGATCTGGGGCGTATCGGTCTATCTGCGCTGTTTGGACTATGTGTTGCGCCGCCGTCTTGTTGCCATCGCCACCATCTGCGCCCTGTGGATGATCGAAGTCATTCTCAAGTACAAGTCGTTCACGCCGTTCTATGCCACCGTGCTGTGGTACCTGTACTACGTGCCCATGACGCTCATTCCACTGCTCTACCAGTTGTGTGGTCTGCGCCTTGCGGGCCTGGAGCAACACCGCTTGGGTCGTCGCTACTGCGCTGCACTGTGGATTGTGGCCATCCTGCTTATCGGATTTGTGCTCACCAACGATTTTCACCAGCAGGTCTTCCGCTTTGACCGTACAAGCGACACCTGGAGCAACGATTACACGTACGGCTGGGGTTATTTCGCCGTCCTCGTGTGGACGGCCTTTGACTTCGTGGCCTTTTTTATCCTGATTGGTCGGTCCTCGTCCTTTCGCATCCAACGTTTCTCGGGCACGGCGGCGCTCGTGCTGCTGGGCGGCGCGTTCTTTGCCATCTCATATGCGTTGCGCGTGCCCTGGGCATGGAGGCTCAACTTCTCGCTCATCTATTGCGTCTTGTGCGTGGTGGCGATGGAAATCTGTCTCGATTGCGGTGTCATTCCGTCATATCACGACATCGCCGGCATTTTCGATACCCTGCCGCTCGACCTCAAAGTTCTAACGCGCGACCTGCAGGAAGTCTATGCCACGCCGGTGTCGAAGCCAATGCCGGCGGGCGTGTGCGAAGAGCTGCGAGCCCAGGAACACGGGCATGCCCATGCCTTTGCCGTGGAGTCCAATCCCGATGTAATGTACCGAGCCTTTCCACTGCTGGGCGGATCGGCCCTGCTTGCCCAAGACGTGTCGGATCTCAACGAGCTTAACCGTGAACTGGCACATCGTCGCATGGAGCTGCAGCGTCAAAACGAGCTGCTTGCCGCCGACTACGACCTTAAGACGCACCTGGCAGATCAAGAGGCCGAGACTTTGCTGGTCCAAGACGTGGACCAGGCGCTTGCCCGCGCGCTCGAAGGAATGTACGACCTGCTGAGCTCGCTGCCGCCGTTGACCGACGAAGCGTCTTCGCACGAGCGTTATCGCATGCTGCAGCGCGCCAAGATGCTCGTCGCCTATTGCAAACGCAAGGGGTCGCTCACGTTGGCACAGCACGGGGAGAGCGGTTTTGATCGCGACCGCATTCAGCTCATCGCCAACGAGCTCGCAAGCGACCTGCGCACCATCGATATCGATTGCGCCTCGATTATCGCCATACGGCGCCCGTTGCACGCCAGTACGGTAAGCGCCCTGTACGACTGCGTGTACGACTTTGCGTTTTGTGCCTACACCACCGACCATCCGGCGCTTATGTATCACTTGGGCGACCATGACCGATGCAGTGTCGAGCTGCGTGCCACGCTTTTTTCCAACGATGATGAAGATCTTTCGCAGACGCCCGCTGCGCAAGAGCTCGAAAGCGCTCTGCAAGGGCGCAACGTGGCATACCGCTTTGAGGGCGAGCCCGGCCAGCTGCGCATGATCGTCTTGATGCCGAGGGCGGGTGAGTGACGATGCAGATTTCGCTCATTCTTCCCCAAATTGTTGCGCTCGATGTTGTCTTTGCCCTGGCTGCGTGTCTGCAGACGATCCACGTTCCGCTCATCGCATCGCGCCGCTCGGCCTATAACCGTAAGGTGATTTGCGCCTACGAGGCGAGCCTTGTGCTTCACCTGGTGGTTTCGGCGCTTATCTTATTCGCGTCGTCTGGTTCGTATCTGGTGGCGCCGCTTGACGTTTGCGCCAGGGCAATGGGCGGAGCGTTGTGGCTCAATGCCGCGATCTTTGCCTGTGGCGTGGTGCTTATGGTGCACTATCGTCGCCCCGTCATGCTAGTCGAGCTGCTGCTCGTTGCCGCCGTTACACCGCCGGTGGTGCTTGCCATGGGCTCGGCGTGGACCGTTGTCCTTATCGCAGAGGGAGCGTTCTTCCTGTTCCGCTCCATCGCGGCGCTCTTGATGGACGTCCGTAACCGCCAGGAAGATATCACCATGTTCTCGACGATCGAGACCATCAACGTGATTCCCGTGGGCATCCTGTATCTGGACCCGAGGGGCCGTCCGCTGCTCATGAACCGCTGCATGCGCAAAAACCTCGTAGAGCTCCATATGCCCACCGACCTAGGTGATATGAGCGGAACATGGAACGACCTGCGCAAACTCAGCATGCAAATGCCCGAAAGCAGCCAGAACCGCGTGCGGATTAATCTGGACCGCTTTGGTGAGGCGCGGGCGGTGGTCGAGGTTTCTCCCGCCGAGATTCGCTTGTTTGTGCACGATGACGTTATGGTTTCGGGCCGCCTCTTCGAGCGCATTATCGGTCTGGATGTAACAGAGTATGCGCATGCCCATGATCGTCTGGCGCAAGCCAACCACCTGCTTGAGCTTGCGGGCCAAGAGCTCCAAGCCCAGATCGAAGAAGTCAAAAAAGTTGCTGACAATGCGGCCTATCTGCGTATGCGCGCTCGCGTGCACGACGTGATCGGGCAGCGCCTGTCCATCCTCCATCGTTATCTGGAGGAGGGGCGCCTGGACGATGAGTCACTCGAGCAGATCGACCCGCTGCTGCGCTCAATCGCTGCCGATCTGCGCAGCGGAGGCGACACCGAACCGGCAGAGCAACTGGGCGATATCGTCCATGCCTTTGGCCTGGTGAGCGTGCAGATCGATGTGGAGGGCGAGCTGCCAAACGACGCACGTGTCGCCGCAGCATTTTTGCAGATTATCCGCGAGGCCTCGACCAATGCCACCAAGCATGCACAGGCGCATCGGGTCCACGTGCGTCTGTGGCAGGAGACGTCGGAAGACGGTGCTGTTGCGCGGATGACCGTTTCTAACGACGGCGCGCCTGCACCCGTATCGTATCGCGAGGGAACGGGTATCCCAGGTATGAGGCATGTCGCACAGAATCTGGGCGGCAGCCTGGAAGTCCACACCGCCCCGCCCTTCACGCTTACGGTGTCCATCCCGCTCGCCTCCAACGCCACGGTCCAAAGGAGAAGTTCATGATCCGCGTCCTTATAGTCGAAGACCGGGCCATCCTGCGCGAGAGCCTGGCGCGCTCCGCTGGAGACCAGCCCGATATGACCGTTGTTTCCGCCATTGCCGATGCTTCCGAGGCCTTGGGTGTCGCGCTCAAGGAGCGCCCGGACACGATACTGATGGACGTATGCACCGAGCATGATTCCAACGGCATCGTGGCGGCGGCGCGCATTAAAGAACAACTGTCCGAGTGCCGCGTCATTATCATGACGGGTATGCCCGAAATCACCTTTGTGGACCAGGCGCGCGAGGCGGGCGTCGACAGCTTTGTGTACAAGAACGTCGGTATCGACGAGCTATTCGCCGTGATGCGCTCCACGCTGGCGGGTTACTGCACGTTTCCCAAGCCGCCCGAGAGCATCTTCTCGGGCACGGCGGCCCTCGACGATGTCGAGCTGTCGATCTTGCGCCTTGCCTGCGAGGGTAAGAGCCGCCGCGAGATCGCGGCCGAGCTGTTTATGAGCGAGGGCACCATCAAACGCCGCATCTCGGAGATTCTCAATAAGACCGGCTACGACAACATCATGCGCTTGGCCGTGCGCGCAGTAACGGAGGGCAGCATCGTTCCCAACATGGAGCGCTAGCGCTCGTTACGCATCGGCATAAAGCGGCGGGGCCGCAGGATCAACTCCCGCGGCCCCGCCTGGCAAGTGCGCGGATGTGTCCGCCAATCCGCGGCTGATGTTACGTGTCGCTACGCGATGGTCGCGGTGTAGGAGGCGACGTCCTCATAGGAATCGGTCAGGTAGGCGTCGATGCCGATGGTCGTATTGACGAGGTCGTCAAGGCTGTCAAGCTCGCCGCTCGAGAACGTGAATTCCTCGGTGGCGTTGGTGCCGGGCATCAGGTGAGCCGAGAACCAGGGTTCCTTCATGGTGCCGTTGACGTTGGTCTTGCCAGAAGGAGCGTAGAAGGTCAGGTCCTTGTCGCTCTTGTTGGTGATGTTGACGACAAAGCCGATGTCGCCCCAGTCGTCCTTGAACTTCTCGGTGATGGTGATGGTGCACAGGTCGTCATCGGCGACGGTGACGGCGGGGGAGATTTCGATGCTCTGGACGTCGTCGTCTTCGACGGCCTCATCGATCTCTTCTTCCTTCTCGGCGTTCTCGCGATCCTTCTTCACCGTACCGGACAGATCCTTGTCGGACTTCGTAAAGATAAGCTTGTCGCCTTCCACCTCGAGGACGAGCTTGTCGTCCTTGAGCTTCAGGTCGTGCGACTCATCTTCGGCGGTAATCGTTACGGTGGTGGCGTCCTTGGCCTCCCATTTCAGGTCGGCGACCTCAAGGAACATGTCGAGGACGCCCGTGCCGTCTTCGTCGAGGATCAGGATACAGTTGAGGCCCCACTCCTTGAGCATATCCACTGTCTCTTATACACATCTCCGAGCCCACGAGA
>URNC01000094.1 GCA_900549065.1 uncultured Collinsella sp.
CGAGATGCAGCGTAGTCTCGTGGGCTCGGAGATGTGTATAAGAGACAGCTGTGGAGCTCGGGGCCTGTGTCTTTTGCGTGCTGGAATTCGTGCGCTAGAGGTCTGCGATCAGGGCTTCGGCACAACGAATGCCGTCGGTGGCCGCGCTCATGATGCCGCCGGCATATCCAGCTCCCTCACCGCAAGGGTAGAGGCCCGGGGTCGACACGGCATGGCACGTTCGGTCTCGGGTGACAGTAACCGGTGAGCTCGAACGAGTCTCCACGCCGGTAAGAACGGCATCGGGGCGGTCATAGCCTCGTAGCTTTTTTCCGAGTAGGGGAAGTCCCAGGCGGAGCGACTCGACGATATGCTGCGGCAGGGCTTCGTCAATTGCCGTCCAGGTCACACCGAGCGGATAGGTGGGCTTTACCTTTCCGGGCGCCTTGCTGGCGCGTCCTGCGAGGAAATCTCCGACGAGTTGTGCTGGTGCGTTCCAGTTGGAACCACCCAGGCGATAGGCGGCCGCCTCGCAGGCACGCTGGAGCTCGATGCCGGCGAGCGGGTCATCGTTGGGAAGGTCCTCAGGCGTGACGTTAACGAGCAGGGCGGCGTTTGCGTTGCGTCCGTCGCGGGCATTGAGGCTGGCGCCGTTGACGCACAGGTGGCCCTGCTCGGAAGAGGCGGCGACAACCTGTCCGCCGGGGCACATGCAAAACGAGAACACGCTGCGGCCGTTGGGAAGATGGGCAACAAGTTTGTAAGGGGCCGCCCCGAGCGCTGGATGTCCCGCCAAGGCTCCATATTGGGCTCGATCGATGTCGCGCTGCGGATGCTCGATGCGAACGCCCATGGCAAAGGTCTTTTGTGCGAGGGCCACGTTGTGGTCTTTAAGGAGCTCAAAAATATCGCGAGCAGAATGCCCGCAGGCGAGGATGAGGTGCTTTGTCTCGATTGGCTCGCAAGCGGCGTCTTGGGACGATTGGACATCAATACCGGTAATGGCGCCAGACGCGTCGATGTGAATGTCGACGAGCTTTGTTCGATAACGGACGACACCTCCGAGCTGCTCGATGCGCTGGGATATAGCGGTGACAACCGTGGGAAGGATGTCGGAGCCAATGTGCGGCTTGGCATCCCACAGAATATCGCGGGGCGCACCCGCCTCGACGAAGGTTTCGAGGATAAGGCGATGGGCGGGATTTTTTGTTCCCGTATTGAGCTTGCCGTCCGAGAAGGTCCCCGCGCCGCCCAGACCAAACTGGATATTACTCTCGGGGTCGAGGATGCGCTCCTTTAGAAAGAGGTCGATCGCATGCGAGCGGCGAAATGCCGGGTCGCCGCGCTCGATGAGCAAGGGCTTAAGACCTGCTTCGGCGAGCGTAAGCGCAGCGAAAAGGCCGGCGCATCCGGCGCCGACAACGACAGGGCGTTCTTGAGGTGCGTCGGAGACGGGGGTGGGGAATGAAGGCTCATCGTCTTCTATCGCGCGTACGCGCGAGCGGTCACGTTCGGAAACGCTGTCGACCGCTTCTCGCTCGAGGTGGGGACTGGTCAGCTCAACACGAAAGCTCAGGATAAAATGGACGTATCGTTTTTTGCGAGCGTCGATTGACTTGCGGTGGAGCTCGATGGACTTGATCTCGGAGTCCTTGCAACGTAGGACGCGCTTGGCGACTCGCTTGCCAACAATGAGGCAGGCATTTTCATCGCCGGCTTCATCGAGCGAAGCGTTGACTTGGGTGATTTCGATCATCGAGGTCTCCTTAGAGGCAAGAAAGAGGCCGTCCGGTATCCCAGACGGCCCGAATGCGTTTTTGATTATAGACTGCGCGGCTACAGGCTGCTTGCAGCGCGAATGCCCGAGAGCCATGCCCACGCAAGGTTAAAGCCTCCGCAATCGGCGTCGATGTCGAGCGCTTCGCCGCAGACGTAAAGCGGGGCGTCGACAACGCTGCGCGCGCGTAGACTGGGTGTTGAGATACTCTCGACAGATACGCCACCACGCGTGACCTGTGCCGAGCGCTCCTCGGCTGTTCCCTCGACGAGCAACTTAAAGTGCTTGAGGATCGAGACCAGGTGGATGACATCGTTGGAGCCTGGATGGCACTGCTCGAACGCCGTGCAGACGACGCGGGAGAGTTGCGGGGCGAGCATGCCGTCGAGCCAACGGGGATCGCGGGGCGAAAAGCTGCCGAGCAGCTCAACGCGCCGGTTGAGCATATCGAGCAGCTCGTCTTTGGAGAGGTCGGGGAAAACGTCGAGCAGGATCGTATCACCGCGCTGGATACGACGGGAGAGGTTGAAGACAGCGACGCCCGAGATGCCGAAGGCTCGAAACAGGACTTCACCGTCTTCGTGCCAGAGCTCATTATGATTGCGGGCGAGCGTCAAGCGGGCGCGGACGCGCAGGCCATCCAACGTCTTGAGTGCCGCCCGATCGCCGACGACCGTTGCCGATACGGGGCAGAGGATGGGGCGCAGCGAAGTGAGGGGGAGGCGAAACGTATCGGCGATACCGGTGGGGTTGCCACCCGTGGCGATAATTACGGCATGTGCCTCCAGGGCCTCGTTCTTGCGAGGGACATCGGCGAGCGCTTTCCGAAGCGAGCGGAGCTCCGATTTTCGGTCGTCGTGCTTTTTTGCCTTGAGCGCCCGCGCTGGACGGTCTATTTGGAGTGCCCAGCCTTCGGAAGCTTTGTGTGCCGAGGCAACGTTGGCTCCGCAGATTAAGGTGATACCCAGGCGGTCGCAAACATTGAGAAGTGCGTCGCGCACCGATTCGGCGCGAAGGGAGCGCGGGTACAGCCGGCCTTCCTCGGAGGTTGTCATGATGCCCAGCGAGGAGAAGAAACCCATAAGCTCTTGTTCGGGTTGGGGGCCCATGACAGATTCGACGAATGCGGGGTGGTTATACCGCTGAGGATCAATCGATTCGTTGGAGAGGTTGCAGCGGCCGTTACCGGTCGCAAGGAGCTTAAGGCCGCAGGCGACATCGCGCTCAACGATGCAGACGCTTTTGCCAGCACGTGCGGCCGTAATGGCGGCGGCGAGGCTTGAAGCCCCGCCGCCGATTACCAGGACGTCATAGAAGGCGCTCGTGTTCACTTAGGCCTCGTCGGTCTCGTGCGGGGTAATAGCCTCGACGGCAGAGACTGCCTTGGGCAACATGCCATCGGGCAGCGCGGTCTCGACCTCGCCCTTATCGCAGGCCTCGGCGAGTGCCGGATTAATGGGAAGCGTGCCCAAGATGTCGAGGTTATAGCGCTCTGCGACCTCGGGGAGCTTGCTCTTGCCAAAGACCTCGATCTTCTTGCCGCAGTCGGGGCACTCAATATAGCTCATGTTCTCGACGATGCCCAGAATGGGGACGTTCATCTTCTCGGCCATGTTGACCGCCTTGGCGACGATCATCGAGACCAGATCCTGCGGGCTCGTGACGATGACGATGCCGTCGACGGGCAGTGACTGGAAGACGGTGAGTGCGACGTCGCCTGTTCCCGGAGGCATGTCGACCAGCAGGTAGTCGATGGGGCCCCACGAGGTCTCGCTCCAGAACTGCCTGATGGCGCCTGCGATGACCGGACCGCGCCAAAGGACGGGGTCGGTCTCGTTTTGGAGCAGAAGGTTGGAGCTCATGACCTTGACGCCGTGCTCGGAGATTTCAGGCAGCATGAGGTTGCCAAGGGCATGGACGTGGCGTCCGCTCATACCGAACATCTTGGGGATAGAGGGACCGGTGATGTCGGCATCGAGGACGCCGACCTTGTGGCCGTGACGGGCAAGCTCGGTGGCGATGGCACCGGTGACAAACGACTTGCCGACACCGCCCTTGCCGGAAAGCACGGCGATGACGCGTTTGACCTCGGACAGCGTATTCTCCTCAAATTGCGACGGCGACGTTTGTCCGCCGGCGGCCTGTGCGTGCTCGCAACCCATGTATGACTCCTTTGTATATGTTGGGGCCGGGGCCCCGTGATGTGACACGAGCGTCATTGTACCCTCGTTTGCGAGCGGGAGTCATTTACGATGCATTTGGGCCGAGCGTGCTTGCAATACGATGGGTCCAAGCGAATGGGCGGGCTTACTGAACTTTGCTGGCGAACTCGAGGTATTGCATGCGCTGCAGCTTGTCGATCGTCGAGGCGTATGGGCTGTCTTCAGATTCCAAGTCGTAGCGCAGCCCGTCGGCACCAAGGTAGCCGGCGACATTGATGGTGGGCACATCTGACCTTGTTGCAAGCAGAGCCTTTTGATAGTCGGTGAGCGGGGCGCCGATCTTATTAAGGGTAATGGCTGCAATCTCGTTTGCCCCGACGGTGTCGTAGACGTTGAGCTCGGTATTGCCGGCGATTTCATAGTTAGCCCAGACGAAATATGTCGACTGATAGATACGGAAAGCGTGGCTTGCCGTATCTTCCTGAGGGTACAGCTCGTCGTTGAGAGTCGTTGCGGCGCTCGGCTGATGGTCGCCAAAAAAGACAAGGACAACCGGTCTGCCGATATTGCGGAGCTCGTTGATAAAGTACTCGAGGTCCCGGTCGGATGCGTTGATGCAGGTGAGATAGGTGTTGAGCGCGCTATTGGCGCCCTCGCTGGCTCCCTCGACCCAATAGTTTGTCAGCTCTTCGGCGGGAACGGTGCCGACATCGTATCCGCCATGGTTTTGCATCGTGACATCGAAGATGAACTGCGGAGCGTCGTCGGTCCTCAGCAGGTCGAGTATCTTGTCATAGGTGGCGTAGTCGCATACGCCGGCATGGTAACAGGGCGCACCTTCGAAATCGCCGATCGAAAGAAAGTCTCCAAAGCCCAGCTGCTGATAGATTTTATCTCGATGGTAGTTGACGGGGTTTTGCGGGTGCATAGCGGTAGCGGTATACCCAAGCTCCTTAAGGTCCTTTGCCAGACTGTTGACACCATTCATCTGATATAGCTGATAGGGGATTTTGCCTAATCCGACAAAGGCCGTTGTCGCTCCGGTCAAAAATTCGAATTCGGAGTTCGCCGTTCCGCCACCGGCGACCGAAGCGAGCATGGTGCCGCGAACAAGTGTGTCGGGAAGCGAGTTGTAGAATGCGGGGCCGGTGTACCCGGCCGCCTGGAGCTGCTCAAAGCACGAAAGGTCGCTAAAACTCTCGTTCATGACGGCAACAATCGTCGGCTTGATTTCATTGAACTGGGCAACGGCCGCCGCGCGCTGCTCGCTCGAGCCATACGTGCTGTCGTAGGTGGCGGAGAGCTCCTGCTCGATGCTCTGCGCCTCATCGGGCGTATAGTCTTCGGGCTTCTCAATGGGCAACTCGTTGACCATTTCGGTGAACGAAGTGATAAAACCCTGAGACGCATACGTGGTGATGGGCTGCCAACGGTCAAATCCAAAATTCAGCGCCTGCTCCAAGTCGATGCTGGAAAAGCCCGAGAGCCCCACAACGGTCACTAGCAGAAAAGCGCAGAGGTTAGCGGCGATTGCGGGGAAGACATGGGTGGGCGTACGGAGCTTTCTCGGTCGGATAAGCGAAAGAAGCCCCAGGGAAATCTCCAGCAGGGCGAGAGAGGTTACGATTCCGGCGGTAAAGGTAAACTCGTATCCCTCGCTCACTTCCATTGCGGTGCCAAGGGCCAAGATATCGCTTGGCAGGATGGCCTCGCCTTTAAACGTTATGACGAAGTGCTCGGCAATGCCAAGGATGCAACAGGCGACGGGCACGAGGGCCATGACGCCTCCATGACGCTGTCCCAGCAAATAAAGGGAGAGCAGAACCGTCGCGAGCAGCCCGACGGAAAACCCGAATGAGTTGGCGGGAATGCGATAGAACGTTTCGTTACAGGCAATTTCGAGTGAAACGAACGAGAGCGCTGAAACAGCGGCGATGACAAGGATGTCACGGCAAATACAGGCAACCGTTCCCGTCGCAAGATCGGTTTGGTCGATAAGTCCCGAAACCAAGGGTTCGACAAGAAGTATGACGGCGGCAGCACCGAGCGCCGAATAAGAAAGGAGCCATAGGGAACTGTCCTCATTTACGAGCAATTGATTCGTAATCCATGCAGCTACCACGCCGAGCGGGATGAGGAGCGTCGCGCACCAAAAGACGCGGGCAATGGGCGGCTTTTCATTGTGTTTGATTGAAAAATACACGCGCACGACGACGGCGGCCACGATAAGGACGGCGATGAATATGGGCAGATTGGCCATGTCGCTCGAAGTGATTTCAAGGGGGATATCTTCGGTCATGGACGTTCCTCTGTTACAGCAAATTAAGTTCAGTATTAGATTACTGTAACCTTTCCACGGCATTTCGAGAAACAAAGCGCCCGATACGCAAAGCTAAAGGTCTGCGAATCTTGTATTACGAACATCTGTGCGCGTCGAGTGCGCTAAACTCATCGACAGTATGATTCGATGCAATAGGAGGCAAGGAGCTTCCATGTCTGATTCTTCTATCGTTATTCGCGGCGCTCGTGAGCACAACCTCCGTGATATCGATGTTTCCATTCCGCGCGACCAACTCGTGGTCATTACCGGTCTTTCTGGCTCGGGCAAGAGTTCGCTGGCATTTGACACTATCTATGCCGAGGGCCAGCGTCGATACGTCGAGAGTCTTTCGAGCTATGCGCGCCAGTTCTTGGGCCAGATGGACAAACCCGACTTGGATTCAATCGACGGCCTTTCGCCGGCGGTGTCGATCGACCAAAAGACGACGTCTAAAAACCCTCGCTCGACGGTTGGCACCGTAACCGAGATTTATGACTATCTGCGCCTGCTGTTCGCCCGTGTGGGCACTCCGCACTGTCCCGAATGCGGCCGCGTCATTGAGCGTCAGACGACCGACCAGGTTGCCGACAAGGTCTTGGCGGCGGGGGAGGGCCGTCGCGCGTTTGTGCTGGCACCGGTGGTGCGCGGGCGAAAAGGCGAGTACACCAAACTGTTTGAGGACCTTCGCGCCGAGGGCTTTAGCCGCGTGCGTGTCGACGGTGAAGTGCGCTCGCTCGACGATCCGATCGATCTGGACAAGAAGTTCAAGCACGATATCGAGGTCGTGGTCGATCGCATCGTGATCCGTGAGAACTCTCTGGGCCGTATCGCCGAGTCTGTTGAGCAGGCGACCGCGCTGGCTCACGGCAATGTAAACGTGTACATGCTGCCCGATCGTGATGCTCCCGAGGGGACCGAGGGCGAGCTTCTGGAGTATTCGTTGGCCTTGGCGTGCCCGGAGCATGGACACTCCATTGACGATCTTCAGCCGCGTGATTTTTCGTTTAACGCTCCCTATGGCGCATGTCCTGAGTGCGACGGCCTGGGCTTTAAGAAAACCGTTGATGCCGAGGCGCTGATCGAGGACCCCTCGAAGTCCATTGCCGACGGAGTCTTTGGTAGCCTGTTTGGCAATTCGAACTACTATCCGCAGATTTTTGCTGCGGTCTGCAAACACTTTAAGGTGAGCGCCGATAGGCCGTGGGAGGACTTGCCCCCTCGCGTGCGTCGTGCATTCTTGGATGGCCTGGGCGATACGAAGATCTCGGTCGACTACCAAAAGCTCGACGGACGTCGCAGCCAGTGGGATACCAAGTTTTCGGGCGTTCGCAACATCCTGTACGAACGCTATACCGAGACGACGAACGAGAACACCAAGGCGCGCCTGGAGAAGTACATTCGCGAGGAGCCGTGCTCGACCTGCCACGGCGCTCGTTTGCGCCCTGAGATGCTCGCCGTCACCGTGGGCGGCAAGTCCATTTACGAAGTTTGTTGCCTGTCGTGCCGTGAATCGCTCGAGTTTTTTGAGGGCCTGGAACTCACCGAGCGCCAACAGTTTATCGGCGGCCGTATCGTCAAGGAAATTCTGGAGCGCCTGCGTTTTCTGGTCGATGTTGGACTCGACTATCTGACACTCGATCGCGCCTCGGCGACGCTTTCCGGTGGCGAGGCACAGCGTATTCGCTTGGCAACGCAGATCGGCGCGGGTCTCATGGGCGTGCTCTATATTCTGGACGAGCCCTCGATCGGTCTTCATCAGCGTGACAACGAGCGCCTGATCAAGACGCTCGAGCGCCTGCGCGATATCGGCAATACCGTTATCGTTGTCGAACACGACGAGGATACAATCCGTGCCGCCGACTACGTGATCGACATGGGGCCCGGCGCCGGTGTCAACGGCGGACACGTAGTCGCGGCGGGAACGCCTGCTGATATCATGG
>URNC01000095.1 GCA_900549065.1 uncultured Collinsella sp.
TCAGATGTGTATAAGAGACAGCCTCCGGATGGCCGTCTGCCCCCTACCTCCCCTCCGCCTTCAGCTTCAGCAGCAGGTCGCCCAGCCCGGGGCACTTGCTGGAAAGGCACGTCTGGGCTCGCTCGCCCATCCCCCACCGTTGGCGGACTTCCTGGGCGCACGGGCTCACGTGGTAGTCTCCGTTCATCACCTGCTTGAGCAACTTGGCGGTCACGCGCGCATCGGCTAAGGCGCTGTGGGCGTGACCCGTCGACTCGTCGAACTCGATGCCAAACCACGTTGCCGCGTCACTCAAAGAGACGCACCCGTGGCTGCCCACGTCCATGATTGAGGTGTAAAACGCCTGCAGGTCGGCCCAGTCCGTAGGAAATGCGGAAAGGTCGATATGTTTTGCCTGGCACTCGGTCAAAAGCTGTCGCCGGTCCGCCCCGCTCCAGCAAACCACCTGGGCGGAGTAGCGACCGATCCAATCGCTTAGCCTTTTAATCACCATGTAGAGCGGATCGGCCATCGCAGTATCCACGGCTGATATCCCCGTAAGCTCGCGGACGGGAAACGCAACGCCTTCGGTAAATTCCGTCTGCACAAACTGCGAGAACTCGCCCATAACGTTGCCGTGGTAATCGAGCTTGACGGCACCGACCTCGATAATCTCATTGTGCAGCCCACGGCGCTGGCGCTGCTTTGGCACCGGCGCAAACTCAAAGTCCAGCACGATCTGGTGCGCTAAGTTCGTCGTATCGATAGCCGAGATACACGGCGTCTTTTCAGCTGACACGGTTATGGCCTTTCTCCGTCAACTGCCGCTTGTTACATAAGCGGCTACATTGCCGTAAGGATAGGAACCCGTGCGGACATGAAAGCGGGGCGCAATACCATGCGCTGGTCGCACGCCATGCAGACGGCCCCAAGAGAATCGCCCGCTCTATTCAAATGCATGAAAAAGATTTGGGCCCGGTGACTTGAATCAGCGGTCATCCCGGGCCCATCAGAGCTCGTAGAGCTCTTGGTTGCTTTGGTCTCGCTCTTCACGGCGCTTATCGAACTTTCCGAGGCACTCAAGCAGCATTCGAAGCATAACAAGTCGCTGCCATTAAGGCACTGACCTCTTGACCAAGCAACAGCGCTGCCCAGCTATCACCCTTGGGCTGCCGTCAACTTTATTCTATCCGCGAGCATCTGGTTTACCAAATGGATTTTCGGTAAAGGAAGCACGGCACGCCCGCAAAACCACTACGCCCCAAGTGCCGCCATGGGAATCACCGCCACGCCGTCGTCGCGTGTGTAGGCAATACTCCCCTTTCCAACCACGACCGCCAAAAACGCCGGCGCGGCATTCTGGGCGGCAGGATTGGAGAGCACTTTCCTCTCCAGCGCCTTGAGATTTCTCGCTCCATCGTCTGCTTTCGCATCACTCAGCTTGACCTCGATGGCTCCCCAGCGCCCGTCGTGCTCAACGATCAGATCGACCTCAAGGCCCTTCTCATCTCGGAAATAATGGACACTGTTGTCGACACCGCCGTAGGTGGAAAGGAACACGCGCACGTCGCGCAGGACGAGATTCTCAAAGAACATCCCCAGCGTTTGCATATCGCCAAGCAGCCGCTCAGGGGTAGCCCCCAGCAACGCCGCCGCAAGTGACGGGTCACAGAAGTAGCGCTTGGGGCGCACGCGAACGCGGGCCCTCGAGCGCATGGGCGGCTCCCATCCGCAGAGGTCCTCGGTCAGCTTGAGCCTGTTGAAGAGGTCCAAGTACGCAGCGATGGTCCTCTCGTCGGGGCCCGCCTCACCGTACGAGGCATCCTTTACGAGCGTCTTGTACGTGACAGCCTGGCTCTCGTTCATGGCAAGAGCTCGCAAAAGGCCGTGTGCAAGCTCGGACGACATGCCCTCGTCCAGCACGTTGACGTCGAGCACCGAGTGCACGTACTGGCTTGCCGTCTCTCGCGCAAGATCTTCCGAAAGCCCAAGATTTGCAGGCCAACCGCCCCTGCAGCACCAGCGGGCGACGTCATCCACCGTGCTCTCGCGACGCTGAGGGGCAAAATCCTCGCCCTTAAAGAGGCTTGCCAGTGACACGAGCGGCTCGCCGTCGCCCGACTCACACAGGGCCATGGGGCGCATTGACAGACGGGCGATCCTACCCGTGCCGGAATGACGAACATGGCTGCGCTCCTCGCTTTTGAGCGCGGTCGAGCCCGTGAGCAAAAGTGTCCCCCGTTCGTTGCCGCTCGCGTCCACGAAACGCCGGGCGGCATCCCAAACCTCGGGCACCTCCTGCCATTCATCGACCAGGTGTGGCGCATCGCCGATGAGCGCCAGGCTTGGGTCGACCTCTGCCGCCGCACGCTGCGCAGGCTCATCGAGCCTGGAGACGCTCGCCGAGCGAGAGAGCGCCGTCCAGGTCTTACCGCACCATTTGGGGCCGTTGATCTCCACACAGCCAAACGCCCGCATAAGGGTGTCGAGGCGCTCCTCTATGAGCCGGGGCCTATATCCCTTTTGGGTCAATCTCTTTGGTGCATCCATAGACGGCCGTCCCTCTCTATCATGCGATATGCGAAATTACGCCATTCTCAATGCTGATTTTACGCTACTTTCAATGTAGTTTTTACGCCATGACAGATGTAGTTTTTACGCCATTTTCATTGAAGGTTTTACGCTTGGCATCCTTAGCGCGACCCATTCCGAGCATCAAATCAGAGCGCGCTTGGTTATCTCCGCTCGCACATCTCGGCAAACGAAATCAGCTTGGTATCTCCCCTGCTCGCCGCAGCATCCTGACATCCTTGCGTAAAGCCTCGCTTCGAGAAGATCGCATAGCTTTTTTGCTGCCGTCTAAAGAGCTCGCTTCGGTGCACGAGCTTTTGCAGCACATCCTCGCCAACCGGTTCATTGCGCCATTTGCACTCCGCAAACAGCGCAGCGCCCTCGCCATCGTCAACAATCAAGTCGATTTCTTCCTGCGTATGTGTGCGATTGTCCGTCCCCCACCAGCGCCCGACGCTCGCCGGAACCACATCGAGCTGGCCCGCGCGCGCGAGTTCGTACACGTATTGCCTGCATATAAGCTCAAAGACCGTACCCATGTAATCCGATACGTGCGGCTCAATGCGCTTATACGCCATCTCGGCCATATCGTTTTGAATCAGCCCAATGTTCTGCGGCACAAACTTGTACCAGAACCTAAACATCTGGTCGCTCAGCAGATACACGGCTCGCTTATTGCTCGTCTCGTTTAGGGGCAGCTCGCGCTCGACAATCCCAAGCGACGCCAGCTTATCCACATAGCTCTTTACGTTGCTCGCAGGGATTCCCGTAGAGCTCGCAATCTCCGAGATCCTCGGGCGCCCCTGAGCAATTGCTTGCACGATCGCATCATATTGCTCGGGATTGCGGCACTCTTGCAACAGCAGGTTACTCGGCTCCTCAAAGAGATAGCCCGTAGGAGTAAGAAATAGACGTTTGATGTTGTCCTTGAGCGGTGCGGCAGGATCGACTTTCTCGATATATGCAGGAATGCCACCCGTCATGCCATAGCAAACTGCAGCGTCTTCGCGACCCATGCTCTGCCACAACCCGAGGGTCGTCGTAAAATCGAGCGGCATGATCTTAAACTGGGCCGTACGCCTACCGTATAGTGGGCTCTCGTAGCCCAACACCTGTTCCTCCATAAACGAAAGAGACGAGCCGCATAGGATCAGCATGAGCCTGGTCTCTTTGTACAGGTGATCGATCTTGTCTTGCAGCAACGAGCTGATTTCGGGATTCGATTGGGCGAGATAGGGATACTCGTCAATCACGACAATCAAACGTTCCGTGCGAGCCATGGTAGCTAATGCATCGAACGCCTCGTCAAAGCTACGAAACGACACGCCTACAGCACCAACCGAACCCGCAAGTATCGCCTGGCTAAAGCCGTGCAGGTTTGCCTCTGCATTGGTACGACGAGCTTGAAAGTAAATAGCCTTCTTGCCTTGGATGAACTCTGTGATAAGGCGCGTTTTACCCACGCGACGGCGGCCGTAAATCACAGGCATCTCAAAGGAGCCCGTGCCATACAGTCGATTGAGCTCGGACATTTCCACTGTTCTTCCGATAAACATAGGGCCATCCTTCCTTTACGTTATAGCTGGCTATATTATACCTTCCTATAATATGGCCAGCTATAACGTAATTCGACAAGCGGCGCACGCAAAAGGGGCGGTACATCACCGCACGTGGACCGTTCCGGAAAATGTACCCCGATCTGGAGCCAAAAACTGGGCCGTAGTTTCCGCTTGGAGGCTGTCCGGAAAGCGCGTCCCATTCCGAGTGGCAATTCCGGGTCACAGTTTCCGCAGATACAAGGCGACAGTCCGCCACCCTTATCACATGCCTTCAAATATGCGATCCAGAAACACAAAACAGCAGATAGAATGCTCTTTTTCAAAAAGTACACGTCCCGAAACTTACCAAGACTTCATATCCAGCTACCGTTCACGGTCGCCGATTACCGCCCACCGATTCAAACAAGAAATATGTCGCCAAAAGCAGGCCATCTACCTGCATGGTTAGATTTTGGTCAGCTTTTGGTCAGCTGAGCGGCAAGTTCCAGCTGATACGTTTTTGTTACCCAAAAGGAGGCGGTAGCTCATGACCCATTGCAATGACCAGCTCATCGACCAACTGCTCACTCAAGCCGAACAAGAAGGACGATGCCTGATTCCCCCGAGCACGGCGATCCGAAAAGCGCTCCTTCGGCGCATCGGCAACATGGTCGTCTCCCCCATGCCGGGCATGTTCGCGCGCAAAACGCGCTGGAATGAGCTCAACCGGGCGCAGCGTCATTGCGAGATTATTCGCGCCCTTGCGATCATCCACCCCGATTGGACGTTCTGCTCGTTTTCGGCCGCCTGCCTGCTGGGGCTCGAGGTCTCATGGCGACACCTGAATGTCGTGCATGTCTGTAGCTCGACAAAGCCGTCGGCTCGTCCGGGCGCACATATTCAGCGGCACCAGATTGAGCCGGCCGGAGCAATACGCAGAGCCGGCATATCGGTAACGCCGCCCATCCAAACGGTCACAGATTGCTTGCTGCAAACTGGTTTTGCCGACGGCATGCCCATTGCCGATTCGGCGATCTTAAAGCTCGGCCTTGCGCGGGAACAGCTGATGGAGGCCGTCGAGCAACGAGCGACCGCCCGCAATGGTCGCACGATTCGCACCGCCCTCACGACACTTCGATATGCCGACGCCTGCGCCGAGAGCGACGGGGAATCGGTCGCCCGAGCCATCATGATCGAGACGGGCTTTGCGCCCGATTGGCTTCAATACGAGCTGACGGACCCCTTCAATTCGGCCAAGCCCATACGAACGGACTTTGCCTGGGAGCGCCAGGCGCGGGAACTCACGCTGGGCGAGCTCGACGGGCTCATCAAATATACCGACCAGACCATGCTGGCCGGACGCACCACCGCCGAGGCGCTCGTTGCCGAACGACAGCGCGAGGCGCACCTATCGCTCTACGGTCACCCTCTGCTGCGCTTTACCATGAACGAGGTCCGCTCGGCAGGAGTGCTCGCCAAAAAGCTGCAGACGGCAGGCATCCGGCAGACTGCGCTGCCGACATGGCTCAACGAGGTGGACCTGTAGGAGCTGCTAGGCCACGCATCGTCAGATCGCATCCCCCTATCTGGGCCGCGTTTTCCCAACGACCACGCCAACGGAAAGCGCGTCCTAGCCTGGACGCTCAAAACGGGATGCACTTTCCGGATGGCGGGCCTGGCGGAAAGCGTGTCCCGGAATCCAGTCTCAGAGCTGGACAGGCTTTCCGGCTAAGTCCTTCAGCGGAAACCGCATCCCGGAATAAACACTCAAACTGGGATGCGCTTTCCAAACGACCGGCCAGCGGAAAACGCATCCCATTCTGAGGCATGATTCCGGGACACAGCTTCCGGTTGAGGGCCGATCCGGAAAGCGCATCCCACTCCGGGACTGGATTCCGGGACGTAGTTTCCGCCGAGGGCCCAAAAAGGAAAGCACATCCCGTTCTGAGTGCCAATTCTGGGATGTAATTTCTGCCGAGGGCTCCAAAGGGAAAACGCATCCCATTCTGAGCGCCAAATCCGGGACGCAGTTTCCGTATGCGGAGGCGCTCCAAACAAAAGGCCCCGACTCGCGATGGGGCCGGGGCCAAAGGCGCAGCATATGCAGTTGATGTTGAGCGCGAACAGCCCGTCAACAATGGCTGTCCGCACCCCGCCCTACCCGCGGTTGCGGACGCGGCTGTAGGGCGTATCCACCATGGGCAGATTTGGACGCAGCTTGCCGTCAAACGCGCGGTAGGCGTTCTGTACGGCGGGCGCCGTGGGGATCGTTGCGATCTCGCCGATGCCCTTGCCGCCATATGCCACAGGCAGTAGCTCGTCCTTCTCCACGTAAATGGCGTGGATATCCGGAATCTCGGGCGCACGGAACAGTCCGAGCGTACCGTACCTTGCCTGGGGT
This sequence comes from uncultured Collinsella sp., assembly GCA_900549065.1. Classification (GTDB taxonomy): domain Bacteria; phylum Actinomycetota; class Coriobacteriia; order Coriobacteriales; family Coriobacteriaceae; genus Collinsella. The sequence goes on from URNC01000095.1 coordinate 6,490, forward strand.
ACACAGTCCTTGAGCGGCCAGTCCTCGGTAAGCGCATAGCCCATACCCATGAGTACGCCACCTTCGATCTGACCCTGGATGGAGATGGGGTTGACCACCTTGCCGGAATCGTGCGCGGCATAGACCTCGCTCACGCGGCCGTCGTCGTCCAAAATAACCACATGCGTGGCAAAGCCGTAGCAGATGTGGCTCTTGGGGTTGGGAACATCCGCACCCAGCTTGTCGGTCGGCTCCAGGTACACGTAGCCAAACTCGCATCCTTCGAGCGCCTTGATGGCGGCCGCGGGATCCTGAGGATGCATACCCTGGCCGGCGACGAGCTCCTGCGTGTGCAGCTGATAGGCGCGACCGTCGTCGTACTCGATCTTGACGCCGTCGCCATGCGCATTCACGGGAGCGGCGGGCGCAGACTTGCCGGCCTCGATGTCAAGCATGGCATCGCGCAGCAGGAAGGCGGCACCGCGCACGGCCTCGCCGGTCACGACCGTCTGACGCGAGCCAGACGTGGTGCCGGAGTCGGGAGCGTTCTCGGTGGAGCACTCGCCGTTGGCAATGTAGCGAAGCGGCAGACCGCATGCCTCGGCAACGTCCTGCAAAAAGACGGTGTTGCAGCCCTGGCCGATGTCGGATGTGGCGGCATAGACCACGGCCACGCCGTTCTCGACGCGAATCTTGCAGCGGCCGGCATCGGGCAGGCCAACGCCCACGCCGGCGTTCTTCATGGCGCAGGCGATACCGGCGTGTCCGGGATGCGCATAGTAGGCATCCTTGACCTCGAGCAGCGTCTCCTTCAGCGCCGTGGAGCAGTCGGCAATCTGGCCGTTGGGCAAAACCTCGCCCGGATCGATGGCGTTGCGGTAGCGAATCTCCCACGGATCCAGGCCGACCTTCTCTGCCAGCAGGTCAATCAAGCTCTCGAGCGCAAACTCGGACTGGCAGACGCCAAAGCCACGGTACGCACCGGCGGGCGGATTGTTGGTGTAGTAGCCAAAACCGCGAATGTCGGTGTTCTGGTACTTGTAGGGGCCGACGGCATGCGTGCAGGCGCGCTCGAGCACCGGGCCGCACAGCGAAGCGTAGGCGCCGGTATCGAAGTTGATCTCGCAGTCCAGGCCGGTAAAGTTGCCCTCGGCGTCGCAACCCAGCGTAAAGGTACCGTCCATGGCATGACGCTTGGGATGGAACGCGAGCGACTCGGCACGCGTGAGCTTGCACTTCACAGGACGCTGGAACTTATAGGCAGCAAGCGCGGCCAGGTGCTGGATCGAAACGTCCTCCTTACCGCCAAAGCCGCCGCCCACGAGCATGGTCTCGACGACCACGCGCTCGGGTTCGCTATCCCAGCCAAACATATGGGCACACTCTTTGCGCGTGTCGTAGGCACCCTGGTCGGTCGACTGCACCTTGACGCCGTTCTTGTACGGGAAGGCAACGGCGCACTCGGGCTCCAAGAAGGCATGCTCGGTAAAGGGCGTGGCAAAGCGCTGCGTCACGGTAAACGCGCTCTCTGCCAGCGCCTTGGCGGCGTCGCCGCGCGTCACGTGACGGCTCTGACACACGTTGTCCTTGAGCTCCACCGTGTTGCCGAAGGCAAAGAAGCTGTCATGCAGGCGCGGGGCATCGGCGGCCCTGGCCTCGACAATGTTGCGCACGGGCTCCAGCGGCTCGTAGTCAATCTT
>URNC01000096.1 GCA_900549065.1 uncultured Collinsella sp.
GTGCCCAGGGCGAGGACGTCGTCGCCGGCATCCGCAACACCGAGCCCATTGGCGACCTCAAGGCCACCCCGGGCCTCGAGTCTGCAGGTGAGGAGCTCGAGCGCGTGTTCCTGACGCTCGAGGACCATTACCGCGATATGTGCGATATCGAGTTCACCATCGAGCAGGGCAAGCTCTGGATGCTCCAGACCCGCGTGGGCAAGCGCACCGCCACCGCCGCCCTGCGCATCGCCATCGAAATGGTCGAGGAAGGCCTGATCACCCGCGAGGAGGCCGTGAGCCGCATCGATCCCGCGCAGCTCGACCAGCTCCTGCACCCGCAGCTCGACGCCTCCAAGAAGTATGAGGCTCTGGCCAGCGGTCTTAATGCCAGCCCTGGTGCCGCCGTGGGCGAGGTCGTGTTCTCGAGTGACGACGCCGTCGCACGTTCCGCCGAGGGTCACAAGGTCATTCTGGTTCGTTGGGAGACCAACCCCGACGACCTGAAGGGCATGGTCGCCGCCGAAGGTATCCTTACCAGCCACGGTGGCAAGACGAGCCATGCCGCCGTTATCGCCCGCGGTATGGGCACGCCTTGCGTCTGCGGCGTCGAACGCTTCCACATCGACGCCGCCGAGAAGGTCGTGCACATCGAGGGCAGCGACCGCGTGCTGCACGAAGGCGACGTTATCTCCATCGACGGTACCCAGGGTATCGTCGTCGACGGTCCCGTCGACCTGGTCTCCGCCGAGCTCACCGGCGACCTGGACACCATCCTGTCCTGGGCCGACGAGATTCGTCTGGACGAGACCGGCGGCCACGCCAACCATGTGCGCGTCAACGCCGACAATCCCGAGGATGCCGAGCTTGCGCTCGAGTTTGGCGCAGAGGCCATCGGCCTGTGCCGCACCGAGCACATGTTCCTGGGCGACCGCAAGAACATCATCCAGAGCTTTATCCTGTCTGACGATGAGGCCGTGAAGCAGCAGGCCCTGGCCGACCTGCTCAAGGTTCAGACCGAGGACTTCCTGGCGATGTTCAAGACCATGTCCGGTCGCGATGTGGTCGTCCGCCTGCTCGATCCGCCGCTTCATGAGTTCCTGGATAATCCTCGCGAGCTCGAGGTCGCCATCACCAAGAGGGAAGCCGCTGACGCCAGCGAGGAAGAGCTTGCCGTCCTGCGCGCCCGCCTGCGTCGTATCGACGGCATGGTCGAGTCCAACCCGATGCTCGGCCTGCGTGGTGTGCGCCTGTCCGTCGTCTTTAGCGATCTGCCGCTCATGCAGGTCCGCGCCGTCGCCACGGCCACTGCCCGCCTTATCAAGGAGGGCGTCGACCCGCATCCCGAGATCATGGTTCCGCTCGTTTCCATCACGGCTGAGCATGTCCAGACCCGCGAGGTTATCGAGCGCGTGATCGCCGAGGTATCCGCCGAGGAGGGCGTCGAGCTCAACATTCCCGTGGGCACGATGCTCGAGCTGCCGCGCGCCTGCATGGTCGCTGACGAGATCGCCCATCACGCAGACTTCTTCTGCTTTGGCACCAACGACCTCACGCAGACGACCTTCGGTTTCTCGCGTGACGACGCCGAGGCCAAGTTCATCCCGCTGTACATGCATAAGAAGATCTTGAAGGACAATCCCTTCGAGACCATTGACACGGCAGTACTCGAACTGGTGCGCATGGCTGTCGAGAAGGGCCGCGCCACCAACCCTGATATGCACTTTGGCGTGTGCGGCGAGCACGGCGGCGACCCCAAGTCCATCAAGGGCCTGTTTAACGTGGCCGATGTGGACTATGTGTCCTGCTCGCCCTACCGCGTGCCCCTCGCACGCCTGGCTGCCGCCCAGGCCAAGCTCGAGGCCAAGCGTTCCGCCTAACGTTTTGGGTCTAGACGCCTAGCGTAGCCCCCTTCATGCCGCCCGCCTCATTCGTGAGGCGGGCGGTTATCATGTGCGGGTTTTGTCTTTTTGTCTGCGTAAAAAATTGTTCTTGCAGCAGAAACCCGCGCGTGTATACTCGAATACGTTTGTTCAACTACGTGCCGGCCAAGGTGGTACGGCACCTCTAGAAGAGTAAGGAATTGCACATGGATTACATCCGCGCAATCGAGCGTCAGCAGATCCGCGAGGACATTCCTCAGGTTCGCGTCGCCGACAACGTCAAGGTTCACTACCGCATTAAGGAAGGCGACCGCGAGCGCATCCAGGTCTTCCAGGGCGACGTCATCCGCATGGCCGGCGCCGGTGCCCGCGAGACCTTCACCGTCCGCAAGATGTCCTTCGGTGTCGGTGTTGAGCGTACCTTCCCGCTTCACAGCCCCAAGATCGCCAAGCTCGAGGTCGTTCGTCATGGTCGCGTCCGTCGCGCCAAGCTGTACTACCTCCGCGACAAGGTGGGCAAGGCTGCTCGCATCCCCGAGAAGCGCTAAGAAGATCGCAGCGTCTGTCCACTCGTTTGGACGTAAGGGTCACCTTCGGGTGGCCCTTCTTTTTATCCGATTTGCATGCAAGGAGGGCCTGGTATGGCCAATATGACGAGCTCGGTTTCGGCATCGCAAGTTGCTGGCGAGCTGGCGAGCGCTACGTTTGAGGAGATTCCCGCCCTCGTGGAGCATTATCGCGAGGACCCGCGCCAGCAGGTGATCAAGGCTTGCGAGCGTGCTCTTAAGCGCCATGCCAAGGAGCTTGCCGAGCGCGAGCGCGTCAATGACATGTACGAGCTTATGCATGAGCTTGGCGGCGATGGGGTGGTCGTTGGTGTCGACGAGGTGGGTCGCGGATCGGTGGCCGGTCCTTTGACGGTATGCGCCGTCTGCCTTCCCATGGAACCGCGCGTCTGGGGTATCAACGATTCCAAAAAGCTCACGCCCGCGCGCCGCGAGTTGCTCTCAGTGAAGATTGCCGAGGTGGCGACGGCGATCGGTTTTTGCCATATCGCGCCTAAGGATATCGATGAGATGGGCATGGCCCGCGCAATCCGCGCTGCCGTTGTGGGCGCCGTGGCCGATACGGGGCTCGAGCCCGACTGCGTCCTCATGGACGGCAACCCCTTGGGCGCCGTTCCCAACGAGCGCGATGTGGTGAAGGGCGATGCCAAGATCGCCTGCATCGCCGCGGCGTCCATCATGGCCAAGGTCACGCGTGACGAGATGATGGTCGAGTACGACGCCGAGTACCCCGAGTACCATCTGGCCGAGTCGAAGGGCTATGCGAGCCCCGAGCACATCGAGGCCATTCGCAAACATGGACTTTGTCCGCTGCACCGCGTGAGCTTTTGCGGAAACTTTCTGCAGACTGAGCGCCTTTTCTAGGTCAATTGTGGAGACAGGGACCTCTGGGGTTTTATAAACCTGCTGGTAGCGGGCCGTATGCAACACCATTGCTGCGTACGGCCCGTTTTTTGACGGCATTTGGTCAGCTTTTGGTTTGCTTCCGGTACTTACCCGCATGAAAGGTGCTCTCATCATCGGGGCAATGCAGTGTGCGGGAAAGGAGACCCCATGAGTGCCGCAAGCAAAAAGAGTAAGACGCAGCAGCTCAAGGAGTGTTGGGAAAACGGCAAGCTCGACTGCGGGGCGATGACGCCCGAGTTTATCAAGGGACTCAGTCCTCGCGAGCTGGGCATGCTGGGCGAGCTGATCACCATCGACTACTTTAACGAGCGCGGCTACACCTTGCTGGAGCAGGGTTATCGTTGCACCGAGGGCGAGGCCGACCTGGTGCTGCTCGATGAGCTCGACGATGTCGTGGTGATGGCCGAGGTCAAGACCAGACGCGTTGCGCTGGATTGCAGCACGCGGGTCTTTCCCGAGGAGGCCGTGGACGCCCAAAAGCAACGTCGCTACCGCCGCATCGCAAGTTGCTATCTCATGGAGCATTATCCGCTCAAGGCGATTCGCTTCGATGCCGTGGGCGTTACCATTCGCGGCGGGCATATCGCCGAGATCGAGCACCAGTACAACGCGTTCGATTGGCAGGTGTCGTGATGGCGTTCGAGACGTTTGCCGTTCACGCGGCCTGCATCCGCGGCGTCGAGGCGATTCCCGTCACGGTCGAGGTCTCGCTTGCCGGTGGCGTTCCGGGCATCCAGATGCTCGGCATTCCGAGTATGGAGGTGATGGAATCACGCGGTCGTATCCGGTGCGCCATGCGCTCCGCCGGGTTCGAGATCCCGCGCTCGGGCATTACGGTCAATCTGGCGCCCGGCGATATCCGCAAGACCGGTAGCGGCTTTGATCTGCCCATCGCCATCGCGGTATTGGCGGCCGATGGGCAGATTCCCCGCGACAACCTCGATCGTTGTCTTATCGCTGGTGAGCTTGGCTTGGACGGTACGGTGCTTCCTGTCAAGGGCGAGGTGGCGTTTCAGTTATTGGCGCGTGATTTGGGGCTGTCCTTTATCGCCGGCAGGTCAGACCAGCATGTGCCACTCGCGGGCGTGGATTGCGGATTCATCGATCATTTGTCTCAGCTTGCTCATGGTATGGGCGATGCCGCGCGGCACTACTTGGATTCCGAGGGCGTCGAGGCGACCTTTGAGCCTGAGCTCGACTATGCCGACGTGCTGGGGCAGGAAGTCGCTAAACGCGGCATGGCGCTTGCGGCGGCAGGAGAACTCGGCTTGCTCATGATCGGGTCTCCGGGATCGGGCAAGACGATGCTCGCACGCCGTATGACCGGCATCCTGCCCGAGCTTTCCGTTGAGGATCAGCAGGAGGCACTGTGCATCCATTCGGTTTTGGGTGAGAACATTGATGGCTTGTTGGCGGGGCACCGCCCCTTCCGCAGTCCCCACCACAGTATTTCGACCGCAGGCCTTATCGGCGGCGGGCGCCCGGTGCACCCGGGTGAGATCAGCCTTGCTCATGGCGGCGTGCTCTTTTTGGACGAGCTTGCCGAGTTTCCCACTGGCGTGCTGCAGACGCTGCGTCAGCCCATCGAGCGCGGCTACGTGAGGATCGTACGCGTCGACGGGGCTTTTACCTTCCCGTCGCGCTTTCAGCTGCTGGCTGCGAGCAATCCCTGCCCCTGCGGCTTTTTGGGCGATCGCGAGGTGCCGTGTCGCTGCTCGGCGGCGATGGTCGAGCGCTATCGGTCTAAACTGCGCGGTCCTTTGGCCGACCGTATCGACATGATGATCGATGTGACCCGTCCCGACCCTCAAGTGATTATCGAGGGTGCGGAGGGCATGTCGTCGGCCGAGTTACGTGACTACGTTGTGCGCGGTCGCGCCTTTCGCGCTTGGCGCGAATCCCGCATGGACGATGCGGATGCCGAGGCCGAGGATGACGAGACACGGTCCATTGACGGCGTCGTTTCGACCTTTGAGCTCGATGATGCGGCGGAGAAGTGTGTGCTCGGCCTGTCGAAGCGCACGCATCTCACAGGGCGTGGCATCGTGCGCCTTGTTCGCATTGCGCGCACGATTGCAGATGTCGCCGAGAGCGAGCAGGTGACGCAGGACCACGTGCTCGAGGCGGCGATGTACCAGGGAAGGAGGGACCAATGATGGCTGAGGGGACCTTCGAGCTGCATCCAGGTGACGCGTTGTATCCCGAGACCGTTTTGGAGCTTTCTGATGTACCTCAGACGCTCTATGTGCGCGGCAACCCCGAGGCGCTTTCGACGCCCGCGCTCTCCATCATCGGTGCGCGAAAGGCCTCGCCGTATGGTCTTGCCGTGGCAGAGCTTGCGGCGAAGGTGGCGGTTGAGGCGGGAGTGACGGTAGTTTCGGGCGGTGCGGTCGGTTGTGACCAGGCCTCGGGTTGGGCTGCGGTCAACGCCGGCGGCAAACACGTTGTGGTGCTGGGGACGGGCGCCGACGTGGTCTACCCGCGTTCGAGCGCGGGGCTGATTACGCGCACGCTTGATACGGGTGGCGCGGTCGTGTCGATCTCTCCGTGGGGCATGGGTCCGCGCAAGTTCGCCTTTCCGCGCCGCAATCGCGTAATCGCGGCCCTGTCGCAAGCCCTCTTTGTATCCGAGGCGGGTATGCCTTCTGGGACGTTTTCCACAGCCGAGGCTGCTATGGATTTGGGGCGCGAACTTCTTGCCGTGCCGGGGTCGATCCTATCGCCCGAGTCGCGTGGCACGAATTACCTCATTGCGAACGGTGCCTGCTGCATCGTCGACGAGGAATCTATCGAGATGGCTATCTCACGCATCTACGGAACCCTGCGCTACTCGCGCCCCGATGCTCCCGGCATTGCCGACCTGAATCCAACGCAGCAGACCGTGATGCATGCGCTCATCGCCTCTCCGCTCAAGGTCGACGACATCGCGGCGCTCGTCTCGCTCGATGCTGTCGGCGTACTCAAACTCTTGGGTTCGCTTGAACTCGAGGGTCTTATCGAGCGCATGATGGATGGAAGGTATGCGCCCTCCAAGTTTGCCCTTCACGCCCAGACACCCTTCGGTCACAATGGAAAACGTGTCAATTAGAAAGGTGTTTGCAGATGCAGTTCGATCAGGTGACAGTTATCGGTGGCGGTCTGGCGGGTTCGGAGTGCGCGATCCAGCTGGCAGATCGCGGTTTTGCCGTAAAGCTGTGCGAGATGCGCCCCCAGGTGAGCTCCCCGGCTCACCATACCGATCACCTGGCAGAGCTCGTCTGCTCGAATTCGTTTAAGTCGACCCGTCCGGATTCCGCGGCTGGTTTGCTGAAGGCCGAGCTTGAGCGCATGGGTTCAGTCCTGCTCGATTGCGCCCATCGCGCGGCTGTTCCCGCCGGTGGCGCCTTGGCGGTCGACCGCGTCAAGTTTTCCGAGCTTGTCGAGGCCGAGGTTGCCGCTCGTCCCAATATCGAGGTCGTGCACGGTGAGGTCACACAGATTCCCGAGGGTCACGTGGTCATTGCCGCGGGCCCGCTGTGTTCACCGGCGCTGAGCGAAGAGGTTATGAAGCTCGTCGGTGGCGATGCCCTGGCATTCTTTGATGCGGCGGCGCCGATCGTCGATGCCTCCACGCTCGATATGGACGTGCTGTTCTCGCAGTCGCGCTACGAGGAGCAGGGGAGCGGCGACTATCTCAACGCTCCGCTCAACAAGGAGGAGTACGAGGCCTTTATCGAGGCGCTTACCACGGCCGACCGCGTGGTGCTCAAAGACTTTGAGGGCGGCGATCTGTTCCAAGCCTGCCAGCCTGCCGAGGAAGTTGCGCGCACCGGCAAGGACGCCATTCGCTTTGGCGCCATGAAGCCCGTCGGCCTCACCGACCCGCGTACCGGACGTCGCCCCTGGGCGGCGATTCAGCTGCGTGCCGAGAACAAGGAGAAGACCGCCTATAACCTGGTGGGCTTCCAGACCAACTTGACCTTTGGCGAGCAGAAGCGCGTCTTCCATATGGTGCCGGGCCTGGAGAACGCTGAGTTCTTCCGCTACGGTGTCATGCACCGCAATACCTTTGTCGACGCCCCTCACGTGCTCGATAGCACCTTTGCCGTGCCCGGTACCGGCGTGCGCCTGGCCGGTCAGATCACCGGCACCGAGGGGTACATGGAAGCCGTGGCGACAGGTCTGCTCGCGGCGCTCAACACCTATGCCGAGGCTATCGGTGCCGCGGGCGTCGAGTTGCCGCGTGTGGGCGCCCTGGGTGCGCTCGTGGGCTATGCGACCGATCCTGCCACCGTGGGCTATCAGCCTATGCATGTCAACTTTGGCCTGGTGCCGCCACTCGAGGATGGTAAGCGCCGCAGCAAACGCGACCGCTATCAGGCTTATGCGGATCGCGCCCTCGAGGCCCTTGATGCCTACTTGGCCACGCGCTCCGACTTGTTTGGAGGCGACCGGTCATAGCCTTTGACCTGTACGACACCGTCGACTCGTTTATCGCCTATATCGCACGTGTTGAGGGACTTTCTCCCAACACGGTGACGGCCTATGGCTCGAGGCTAGAGCGCTTTGCTGTCTGGTGCGAGCGCGAGAATATTGATGCTTTCGCTGCCGACGTGCGCACCATTCGTCGCTATCTTGCCGAGCTTTCGCGTGAGCAGGTGGCTCCCCGAACGCTTGCGGCGCACCTGTCGGCTATTCGATCTCTCTATCGCTGGATGGCTGCCGAGGGGATTGTCGAGGGCGATGCGCTGTCTCTTATACACATCTCCGAGCCCACGAGACTAAGCTGCA
>URNC01000097.1 GCA_900549065.1 uncultured Collinsella sp.
CAATCTGACGTTCAACTTCAAGGGCGCGACCAGAAGGTCAGCGCCCTTTCGTTTCGCGTCACCTTGTCTCAAATGCGGCCCGCTCGCTGTCCGTCCTCTACCTGCGGCGTTGTCTTGCTCCGGATGCGGCAGTTAGGGACGTTCCTTTTCTGCCGGCAGTCTGGGACATTCCTTGGGGTAGTCATCGGGGACGTTCTTTAATGACCAGTCGTTTAAGAACGTCCCCAATGACTACACTCAAAAAACGGCGCCCGTCGGCGATGTTGCCGGCGGGCGCCGTTGTCTTGAAGACGAAATGATCTGTTTTCCTCCGTCCCCAAGGGACCATTACAGTGAGTCGATAAAGCGCTGTTGGGCGGCGCGGCCGGCTTCGTCCCACTTAAAGACGCCGGCGTTGTCGAGCACGTGGCCAAACACCACGCCGACCTCCTCGTGCAGGATATCGATGGCGTTGTCGGCCGTAAGCTCGTCGGCGCGGCGGGCAAAGACGTCCTTGGCCCATGCGGCGTGGCTGCGGCAAAGGTCGTCGCCCTCGAGCGCGCCAGCAAGGTCGTAGCTGACATCGGCCTTGGCTGCCAGCAGATGCTCGCGGACAGCGCCAAGCTCGGGAACCAGGCGCGGCGGCAGAATTGCCAGGCCCATGACCTCGATCAGGCCGATGTTCTCCTTTTTAATGTGGTGGTACTCGGCATGCGGGTGGAATACGCCCAGCGGATGCTCGTCGGTCGTGATATTGCAGCGAAGCGCCAGGTAGGCCTCGTAGATCTCGCCGCCGGCGTTGCCGCGAGAGTCGACGCGGCGGATGACGGGTGTCACGGTGTTGTGCACCACGCCATCGGCTGTGTGCGCGATAACGCCCACGGACTCATCGGTCCACTCGCGCCAGGCGAGGATAATCTTCTCGGCAGCGTCGAGCAGCTGGGCGCGGTCGTGCGAGCGCAGGCGCAGCACCGAAAGCGGCCACTGCAACACGGTACCGCTGACCTGGTCAAAGCCGGGCACGCTAAACTGCGAGACCTCGGCGGCGTGCATCATGGGGAACTCGTGCGCGCCACCCTGGAAGTGGTCGTGCGACAGAATCGAGCCGCCCACGATGGGCAGGTCGGCGTTGGAACCGATGAAGTAGTGCGGGAACAGGTCCACAAAATCGAGCAGGCAGGTCAGTCCCTTACGGTCGACGTGCATCGGGCGATGCTCGGAGCTCATGGCAATGCAGTGCTCGTTAAAGTACGCATACGGGCTGTACTGGAAGCCCCAGCGCTCGCCGTCGAGCTCAATGGGGATAACGCGCAGATTCTGGCGGGCGGGGTGAGCGCCGCCGTCGGCTGCGGCGGAGCGTCCGGGGTAGCCCTCGTTCTCGATGCAGAGCTGGCAGGCGGGATACTTCTCGCCCAAGTTCTTGGCTGCACCTGCCGCGGCGATATCGCGCGGGTCCTTCTCGGGTTTGGACAGGTTGATGGTGATTTCAAGATCGCCCCAGTTGGTGGGGGTGCTCCATTTGATGTTGCGCGCGATGGCGGCACGGCGCACGTAGCCGGCGTCGCAGCACAGGCCGTAGAACCAGTCGGTCGCGGCGCGGGGTTCGTTGACGCCCATACGGCCGGTAAACTCGTCAATCACGGCAGACGGACGCGGCATGAGCGCACCCATGATGCGCATGGCGATACGGTCGCGGCCCGACGCCGTGTCCTCGGCGGCGCCGTTGGCAACGGCGGCCTCGGCAAGCGCGGCGAGCGTGCCTTCAAGGTCAAAGTCGGGCAGGGTATCGGGGTGCAAGAGCGAGAGTTTCTCAACCTGGAGCGCCCAGGCCATGTCGAGCGCGGGGCCCGTGGCGCCGATGCACTCCAGAATGGTGTTGTAGGCCCAGATGCGGTCGTCCTGTCCGATCATCGATCGGTGGATAGCGTACTCGATCAGGTTCTGCGCAGCCTCGCGCACGTCAGTCATTACAGCCATGCCGCGTAAGCCCCCTTGTCAGAAATTGCGTAGTGGCGGGCAGAGCCCTCGCCCAGCCAGCCGTTCATCTTGGCGATGAAGGTGTCGACCAGGTCGAGCGGCACGAAGGCCTGGATGGTGCCACCAAAGCCGCCACCGTGGATACGGACGGCGCCTCGGCCGTCGAGGACATGCTCGGCCAGTGCCAGGGCGTACATGGAAGGCTGCTCGGAGCCCAGCTTGGCAACGACATTCTGCAGGTACATGGCAGAGCTGGCGCCGGACTCGCGCGTCAGGACCAGGAACTGGTCGATGTCGCCGGCGTTGAGCGCTGCCCAGCGCTTGTCGACCAGGCCGTTTTCGTACCAGTAGTGAACGGCGCGCAGGCAGGCACGGTCGCCCAGCTTGGCGCGCAGCTCGGGGAGTTTGGCGTCAAAGTCCGCCACGTTTACCTCGCACAGGCGCGCCTTGCCAAACTCGGCGGCGACGTCCTGCATCTCGCGCGGAACGGCGGCGTAGTCGTCGGTAGCTGCCACATGGTCGGCACCGACCTTAACGAGCACGAGCGCATAGCCGTGATCCTCAAAGTTGAGCTCGAGCTTCTGGGTTTTAGGCTGAGCCTGATCCTCAAAGTCCATGTAGGCGAGGCCGCCCAAGCAAACGGCGGCCTGGTCCATCAGACCGCAGGGCTTGCCGTAGTAGTTGTTCTCGGTGCGCTGGCTCATCTGGGCGAGCGTGACGGGCTCAATGGCGGGCGCGCCCCAGAGCGTCTCCATGGCACGACCGTACGCGGCTTCGACGGCGGCAGAGCTGGAAAGGCCGCCGCCCGAGGGGACGGAGCAGGTAAAGGCAAAGTCGAAGCCTTTGGGCTCAACGCCAAGGGCTGCGACCTCGTGGGCCATACCGCGCACGAGGCTTGCGGACGTGCCCTTCTCGGACTCCTGAACGTCTAGCGTGTCGAGCGCGATTTCAAACGTGGGATAGCCCTCGTCGGCTACGCGAACCTTGTTGGAATCGGTTGCCACGGCGATGCCGTCGACGGCGACATCGAGCGAGCCGGCGATAACGTGGCCACCCTCGTGGTCGGTGTGGTTGCCGCTGATCTCGGAACGGCCGGGCGCGTGCACGTAGAGCACCTGGCGGTCGCCGATGGGGCCAAACTCCTCCTCGAACAGCTTGGTGAGCGTGGCGAATGTCTTTTCGTCGGGGGTGGTCATGGGAGTCCTTTCCTTGGCGCGCACGGGTGGGTTTTGCGTCGTTATGAGTACGTTAACAACTTGAAGCGGCATGAACCAAGTGTTCACAATACCGCACGTTACGGGCTATGTTAACGTACTCATAACACATCGCTTGTCACTTTTTGAGAATCTGGTAATCGGTAGAAATTCAGCCGTGAACGGTACTACCGTATGGACTTATAAAGCAGAAGAGATGCAGATAGAAAAAGTAGAGTACGTTAACATGCGTCCGACGATAGCGGGCCTCGGCGCGGGGTGTATTTCTGCCCGGGCCGGCATTCACGCTATTCAGATCTCGCAAGGGTGAAGGTGATCCTGTGGCAAGGCGCCCGTCCAACGATACCAGTTCGCGTCCGGTCTCCATGGCCGACGTCGCCCGCGCTGCCGGCGTTTCGCAGCAGACGGTTTCGCGCGTCGCCAACGGCTTGCCTAACGTTAACGAGCAGACGCGCCAGCGCGTACAGGCCGCTATGCAAAAGCTCGGCTTTCGTCCGAGTTATGCCGGTCGCTCGCTGCGCGACGGCCGTTATCATTCGGTCGGCCTGTGCGTCAACGATGTCACCAAGTTCGGCAACCTCTCAATGATCGACGGCATCGCCAGTACTGCTCGCGAGCATAATTGCGCCATCACGCTGGTCGAGATGTCCAAGACCGAGGAGTTTTCGCTTGCCGAGGCCACGCGTCGTATGGCCGCATTGCCGGTGGACGGCATCATCATCGGCATGAGTCGCATGGCGCCCGATTTTGAGACGTTTGATCCACTGCCGGGCATTGGCACGGTCATCGTTACCATGTACGCGCACCCGCGGGTGACCACGGTCGATTCCGACCATTACGGCTGCTCGCTATTGCTTATGGATCACCTGTTTGAGCTAGGGCACGAGCAGATTCGCTATATTGGCGGCCCGTCATTCTCGGTCGACGAGCAATTTCGTCGCGCCGGTTGGCAGGATGCACTCGAGCGTAAACACATCGAGCCGGCAGAGCCGCTCGAGGGCGACTGGTCTGCCAACAGCGGCTACGAGGCCGGCAGGTACCTGGCCGAGCACGATCGCACCATGACGGCGATTTACGCGGCAAACGACCAGATGGCAAATGGCGCGATTGCAGCGCTGCGCGATAGCGGTCTGCGCGTGCCCGAGGACGTGAGCGTGGTGGGCGTCGACGATTCGCTCGATGATTTTGTGGCACACAACGAGCTCACGACCGTTCGATTCGATTTGCATCAGCGTGGACGCGAGGTGTTCGAGCACGCGGTTCCCAAGGCGGGGGCAACGGACAAAACCGTTGCCATTCGTATTCCCGGCCAGCTTATCGTTCGACATACCACGGCAGCTCCGCGCACATAGTTTTTGCAGGTCAATGGCGATATATTCCGCCTCAATAACAATCGATAAGGATGCTGGCAGATAGCCGTGGCTATGAAGACGAGTGCTATGATAGACGGGCTCTTTTGTCTATCTAGGAGGCTTTGCCTGATGGAGATCACCAAGGATATCCGCTACATTGGCGTTAACGATCACGACATTGACCTGTTCGAGGGCCAGTACGATGTGTCCGAGAACGGCATGGCATACAACAGCTACGTTATCTTGGGCGAAAAGATCGCTGTCGCCGATTCAGTCGACGGCGGTTTTGTTGACGAGTGGCTCGGCAACCTCGAGGCCGTGCTCGATGGCCGCACGCCCGACTACCTGATCGTCCATCACATGGAGCCCGATCACTCCGCCGGCATCGCCGCCTTTATGGAGCGCTATCCCCAGGCGCAGATTGTTGCCAGCATGGGCGCCTTCCGTATGATGGTCAACTACTTTGGCACCGACTTCCCCGAGCGCAAGATGGTCGTCAAAGATGGCGACGTGCTCGACCTGGGCGGCCACAGCCTAACCTTTGTCGGTGCCCCCAATGTTCACTGGCCCGAGGTGCTCTTCTCCTACGAGTCCACCGACAAGGTGCTCTTTAGTGCCGACGGTTTTGGCAAGTTTGGCGCCAACGACATCGAGGATCCCGAGGGCTGGGCTTGCGAAGCGCGCCGTTACTACTTTGGCATCGTCGGTAAGTTCGGCAAGTTCGTACAGGCCGTCCTCAAGAAGGCCGCCGACCTGGACATCCAGATCATCTGCCCGCTCCACGGTCCTGTTCTTACCGAGAATCTGGGCTATTACCTCGACACCTACAACACCTGGTCGAGCTATCAGCCCGAGGACGAGGGCATCACGATTGCCTATGCGAGCGTCTACGGGCATCTGAAGGCTGCCGTCGAGGAGCTCGCATCTGCGCTTGAGGCTCGCGGCCAGAAGGTTTCCGTCTTTGACCTGGCTCGCGACGACATGGCCGAGGCCGTTGAGGATGCGTTCCGCTACGACCGCCTGGTGCTCGCTTCCATCACCTATCAGGGCGAGATCTTCCCGTTCATGAGTACCTTTATCCATACGCTCGCCGAGCATGCCTACCAGAACCGCACCGTGGCGCTCGTCGAGGCCGGCTCTTGGGCGCCCGCTGCTGCCAAGGTTATGACCAAGGAGCTCGAGGGCATGAAGGGCATCACCCTGGCGCAGAACAAGGTGACCGTGCTGGGCTCGCTCAACGACGCCTCGCGCGCTCAGATCGAGGCCCTCGCCGACGAGCTGTCCAAGTAGCGACACGTTCACTTTTGACGCTCAACCATCACAACCACCACAAAGGGGACAGGCACCTTTGTGGTGGTTTTTATTTAGTTGACGGCGATGATGAGGGCTGGACGTGCGCCGTCGGCGGTCTTGGCGATTGAGGTGGCGACGGCGCTTTCGGGGTCTCGGTCCATCACGATGGCGTCGACATCGGTCAGCTTGGCAAAGCGGTACATGCCGCGTCCGTTAACCTTGCTGGCGTCCATGAGGGCGACGCTTTGATGGGCCGCGGCGATCATAGCCGTTTTGGTCTCGGCCATCTGCGGAAAGTCGGTCGTAAAGCCGCAGCTGGAGACAAAGGCGCCGGGGCACATGACGGCCAGATCGGCATGGACCATTTGGAGCGCCTGCATGGTGAGCGGTCCGTACAGATAACGATGGCCTTTGCGCAGCGCCCCGCCCAGCATGACGACATCGACCGAGGGCATGCTCTCGTCGATATAATCGGCGATGGTAATGTCGGCCGTGATAACGGTGATGCCGTTGCGCTGATCGAGGAGCCGGACGAACTCGAGCGCCGTGGTGCCCGAGTCGACGAGCAGCGTGTCGCCGTCATTGACGAGCTCGATGGCGCTTTGCGCGATGGCCTGCTTGGCGGCGACGTTGACATTGATGCGGCGATCCTGCGTGGAGACGGTCAGGCGTTTGTGGAGCGATACGGCGCCGCCATGCGTGCGGCGCAGCTTGCCAGACTCGGCGAGTGCGTCCAGGTCGGCGCGAGCGGTGACAGAGGACACGCCAAAGGTTTGGGCAATTTCTGCTACCTGCACCGAGGCGTTGTGCTCGAGCATTTCCATGATGGCGGCGCGGCGTTCGTCGGCAAAAGCACGGTTGGTAGCTTGGGTCATGTCTGCTCCATTCTCGGCTAAATTTGCAGGAATTGTGTTGACTCTATTTTCGTTCATTTTCTTTTTTAGTAAGAAAACACCTTTCGATTACTTATCTTTTCTATAAAAGAAAGACGCTGAACGCCCAAAATTCAATATCGAACATGTCAGCTCGGCTCAAATTCCTTCCGTTTACTTTTCAAAAGCGACGGTATTGACCTGCATGGGCTCAATATCTCGCACGTGCAAAGCCGCTGAATTTCATACAATGAGCGCAGTAAAACGCAAGGTAAAACGCCTTGTGAACAACTACGCCCGATGTCCAGATGCGGGCGAGGGAGAGGAGCAAACGCTCATGGCACTTGTTACCACCGAAAAGATGCTCAAGGACGCTCAGGCCGGCCACTACGCCGTCGGCGCGTTCAACGTCGAGAACCTCGAGTTTGTTATGGCCGTTCTGGCCGCTGCCGAGGAGACCAAGTCCCCCGTCATCATGCAGACCACCCCGGGCACCATCAAGACCGCTGGTCTGGACTACTTCTACGGCATGGTCAAGGCTGCCGCCGAGCGCGCTTCCGTGCCCGTCGCTCTGCACCTCGATCACGGCGATGGCTATGACCGCTGCATGCAGGCTTTCCGCACGGGCTACACCTCTGTCATGATCGACGGCTCGCACGAGTCCTTCGAGGACAACATCGCTCTGACCAAGTCCGTCGCCGACGCTGGCCGCGCCATGGGCGTGCCCGTCGAGGCTGAGCTCGGTAAGGTTGGCGGCAAGGAGGACGACGGTCCCGCGGTCGAGGGCGAGAGCCCCTACACCGATCCTGCCGAGGCCAAGGAGTTCGTCGAGCGCACTGGCTGCACCTCCCTCGCAATTGGCGTTGGCACCAGCCACGGTGTGTACACGAGCGATCCGCACATCGAGCAGTCCGTGGTCAAGGCCATCCGCGACGCCGTCGACGTGCCGCTGGTCCTGCACGGCACCTCCGGTGTGCCCGATGAGCAGGTTGCCGAGGCTGTGAAGAACGGCATCTGCAAGGTTAACTACGCCACCGAGCTGCGTCAGGCCTACACCAAGGGCTTCATGGCCTACATGGCCGAGAACCCCGCCTGCTTCGATCCCAAGAAGCCGGCCAAGGAGGGCATGCGTGAGATCACCGAGCTGGTTAAGATCCGCATGACCAACCTCAACTCTGTGGGTAAAGCAGAGTAACAGCAAGGGTACTCCGACTCGCTACATATCCCGGGGAGGGACGAGGGCTTAGTTCCCCAATCGTCCTCGGGCTGTCTCTTATACACATCTGACGCTGCCGACGAAGGCTTAGGTGTA
>URNC01000098.1 GCA_900549065.1 uncultured Collinsella sp.
GTCGGCAGCGTCAGATGTGTATAAGAGACAGGGTCGGATGTTGGGGCTCAACGAAGCAAGTGGCGCTTCTGTCTTTTTGGGATCGGGGATGCGAATCAGCCTGCAGCAATGGGCCCAGCTCGATTCGGGGCGCAGTGAGTCCCGAATCGAGCGTTCCTGGCTGCCATGCATGTCAGGTGATGAAAGCCCACAGCGGCATCGCCTTACACGGCAACGGGGGCCTCTTTGGGGCGTCCCACCCTTGGTGCATCGGCGAGTCGTGCCTCGATGGAGGCTTTGGACATCATGCGCTTGGTGCCATCCTTCCATGAATCCAGCAGTCCTGCATTTAGCAGTTGTGACACCCGTGCTGAGCTAACACCGAGCATACGCGCGGCATCCACTGCGGTGACGGCGGGAATGTCGCCGAGTTCGCGGTTGACGGCTACAGCGATAATCTTGCCGCCGTGTCGCGGCTCATGTCCGAAGTCTGGCACGGGAAGTTCAATGCCGTCCGAATCAAAGAACTCGAATTCCCATACGTAAACCAGGTAAGACCTCCTCTAATGGCGAATAATACGAGGCGTGCTCCTAGAATATTCCGGTCGCATCGATGCAGCTGAGCATACCTATCTTAAAGCCTCGCGCGGACACGAATTGCTGTGCTGTCTGACATCATCGCATGGGGCCTTGCGGTGGTTAAAATGTGACCATAGAGGCAGTTTTAGCGAACCCCACGGGAGTGACGCGTATGGACAACAACACGCTGCTATTCCAGGACAAAGGTTCGGGTAGGTATAAAGACGTCAAGATCTACCCTAACCGCATTGAGGTACTCAAGAAGGGCACTTTTGGCGGCAAGCACACCGAGATTGTTTATCTTAAGGACATTACGGGCGTCAATAGAATCAAAGGCCGCGATGTTTTTCTGCGCAATCGTCTGTTGACTGCTTGCGTCTTTAGCCTGAACAGCCGTGCGAAGGCCCAGGAGTTTGTTAACGCGCTGAACATGGTGATGTAGCCGATAGCGGCGTTCGGGCCAAGGTAAAAATCGGGGGCACAGAACGGTGTTCTGCGCCCCCGATTGAGTCGATGTGTCTAAAAGGCCGGCTTGCCTATTCGACAACGTCCTCGTTGTTTTCACCGTCACTGGCAAGCATCGCCGCGCCGGCGACCGTTGTCGCCACGGCGGCGGCAGCGAGCCCGGCGGCAACGCCAGAGCTGTCGCCCGTGTCGGCGAGTTTTCCGGTCGAGCCCTTGCTCTTGTTGCCGCCGCCGTTCTTGTCGGCGCCGTCTGCGTTGGAACCAGTGCCACCGTCGGTGCCGGCGTCGGCGCCGCCTGCACTGCCCGAGGCCGCTACGGTAAAGCTTGCGGCTCCGTCGCTGGCGAGCGTGTAGTTCTGCGCCGCGTCGCCCAAGAGACCGTTCACGCGCACCCAGTACGTTCCTGCGGCAAATGTTTCGCCCTCGGCCATTGCCGTGCCCGGAGCGCCGTTCGCGTCGTGCACAAACTCGAGCTGGGCCGTGCAGGCATCGGTTTCGAGCTTGCCCTCGAGTGATGCCGCAATCTTGGCGCGCACGTCTTCGCCGGCCTTAAGGCCTTCGAGTCCCTCAAAATGGGGCGTCAGCGCGCGCGGATCGATATCGATGGGCACAGAGCCCTGCAGCCCCGTAACGGTCTCGTTGCCCAGGGCGTCGACATCCACGTATTCAATGGCAAACGCATGGCCCGAAGCTGTCGCGTTGAGCTCGTTGCTGCTGTCGGCAAGGCGGAAATGACCCTCGCCAACGGTCTTGCCATCCTGGAATGAGGCATCGCTCAGCGAGTCGCCGTACGTCATGCGCATGCGGGTCGGGAGATAGTACGGGAGATAGTACGAAGCCGTCTGCTTGTGCTCCGTATCGTAATTGCGCTGATAGATGCTCCGGGCCAGCGCCGCATCAACAAAGTCGGATGCGATGATGCCAATGTGCTTGAGGTAATCTGACTTTGTATCCTCGATGCCGCTGGGATTGATGTACGGGCTCTTATACAGATGCTCGTTGACTACTCGTGCCGAGGTAAAAGGATTGCCTCCGTGCGACAAGCCCGTGCAGCTGGTGTAGTTGATAGACCAGCAACGCTCCAGGACTTTCTCCTTGGCCCCGTTATCGTCCTTGACATCTACCTCGTTGCACGTGCGCCCGGACGTTTCCTTCAGCGCATTATCGACCCAGCTGAGCTTGTCGGTTCCCGTGAGTTTGTACTTGTCCTGGGCGTATACCTTGGTGCAATAGGGCTCTTTGTCGCCTGTTTCCCCCGCGGCTTCAAAGCCCCGCGCGTCTTGGACGAGACACATAGTGGCGCTGTCGGAGTGAGCCTTGATCTTGTCATCCCATTCGGTAAGGTCGAGGCCCCACGTGTGGCCGCTTACACTGTTGCCGGCGAGCCTAAATCGACGCAGCAGAACGATCTTTCCGCGCACCTCGTGTAGCGTGGGGATTCGGCTCGACGTATAGAACAGTTTGGGGTTGTCGTCCAAAACCTTGGCGAAAGCCGTCGTAACACTTTCGTCGGTAGCCTCGTCGTTGCCTCGTGATACAAGCATGATGAGCGCTTCTGTCGGGTTTTCGTTCAAAAACGTTTTGAAGTAGCCTATGACATCGGAAAGATGCATAAAGTACGCGTCTTTTTTGAGCAGGTAGTAATCCCCGTGGTCGATACCGGGGTTGTCGCCCTTTCCGAGCCGGATATCAAAATAGCGAATGCCTTCGAGCAGCTGCGTGGGAATGTAATCCTGCTGGCATTTTACTTGCGAGGATTGGGGCTCGGTGTCGTTGTCCACGCTACAGGTGCCCGAATCGTGCGTACCCGGGATGCTCAGCTCGTCGAGGAACTTGTTGTCGTCGACGTATTTCATCCAACATGGCCCATCGACGTAGCTGCTGTACGTGATCCAGTCGAGGCTGCTAACCGTGGCATCGTTCTTTTTCATGTCGTAACCGATAAGTTCGAGCTCCCACGGAATGCTCTTACTCTTATGGCAGATCTTATTGTTGTCCTGGTCTTCGCCGTCCGATTCTATTGCCAGGTACTTAATGTCTTTTTTCTCGGTTTCTTTCTCGACCGTGCGGTCTCGGATGATATAGGTTCCGTTTGATTGACGCTCGAACGCAAAAGAGCGGCTGGGCTTGCCGTCGTGCTCGCCACTCCATACGTGGATGACCTTTCCGTCTTTGTCCGAGTCGCCATCGACCGACCAAATGCTGTAGCCCGTCTTTTTATGCTCTTCGAAATTGAGCAAGGTGCGGATAGCATACCAGTTTGTATCGTCATTCTTGGTCGTTACGTTCTCAAGGATGAGCTTGCTGGACGTGCCGTCATTAAACAGATGGCAGACGTTGCCGATGACGTTGCCGTCTTCGTTAACGCTTGCGGTACGAAAATAGCCCGCGGGGCGAAGGCGAATGACGAAATTGTCGAGGCTGACTGCTGGCCCGGCCGTGCTGTCCGCAAAGGCTGCCCGCGGCCTAATGCCCAGCATGGCGGTTTCGGGCAGGCTTGCAAGTGGCGACAACGCCGCGAGTCCAAGGCCCAACGTAAATGCTCGGCGGCTGATGGCGTGGTGTTCGGTCATAACTTCTCCATTCGCAGAGTGCGGTTATGCGATAGTTTTGGTCACTATACTGCCCAGATGTATAAAGATGCTGGTTTAATTGTCTGCGCGGCGCAATAAATCGGTGGGCGGACGTGTTGGGGTGTTTGTCGTTTTCGTACTGTTGCTACATTTGGAGCGGTTCCGGCGTCCGGCATCCTCGCGTTCGTTGGCTACCGGCATAAGAAAGGGAGGGTCGGTTTACCGGCCCTCCCTGGGTACGAAGCGCTGGAGTACCGTCGCTTGTTTGCACTGCGCCCGTGTTTCCCGCTGCGCTCGCCAGTCGCTTAACGCTTGATCTCGATATCGTCGAGCTTGACGTCCATGGCCTCGGTCTTGGCCTCGGCGATGTCATCGGCAAATTCCAGGGACTTCATCATGGTCTCGACGGCGTCCTTGTGTTCCTCGACGTTGTCGATGCGCACATACACGCTGCCACTGTCAACGTCGGTGAAGTACTCGGTCGTCACGCCGCCCGAGTGCGTAAAGTAGGCGCTGCGCCAGGTCTTGCCGTTGTACTTAACGGGATCGCTCTCGGTCCATCCGGAGTTGGCCTTCCACTTTGCCTCGTAGTCGAACAGTTCATCGGCGTTCTTGTCAGGATCGAAGACGGGGATGAAGCGGTCACTGGCATGCTCGCTCTCGGTGAACTTAAACTGGGCCCTGTCGGCGGTATCGCCTGCAACGTCCGTGATCTCGACTCCCTCGGGCACCTCGACTTTAAACCAAATGAAGTCAGTCCTCATATCCACGGCTGGTTTTTCCGCTCCACCGCCACCGCCACCGCCGCTGCCGGTAGCGCCGCCGCTGCCACCGCAACCCACCAAGGCAACAGCGGCAAAGAGACTGATGCAGAGGGTGAGAATCGCAAAGGCCTTCTTTTTCATGGTCGTGTCCTCCTCGATCTGTAACCGCCCACGGATTACCTGCCTTTACTGTACGCGTGGACGGCTCCTTCGGGTGGGCCATGTGTCCCATTCTGAGGGCCGGATTTGCGCCGTTAAGTGGCAATATGCGCGGGTTCAAAAGAGGGGAGGGCCGATGCTGTCGGCTCTCCCCGGGGTGAGGTGCCCGTTGTTTTAAAGGGTCGCGTGTACGCGGGCGTTGCCCCAACAGGTTCCTTGTTTATAGATATGCCCCAGTTTGTGACGTCCGGAAGTCCCGAAAGGTGGGTCATGTTTCCCCATGTTTGCGGCGCCGACGCCTATCGTTCGTCATAGAAATCCGCGATGGCCAGATGTGCTGACGCTCATGTGCTTATGGGCTAGACTTAGCATCATTACGTGTTTGATGCGGTTGGTCGGCAGTTGCCGCCCGACCGATCTATATGACTTGAAGGTGCATACGTATGAGCCAAGAGATGATGGACAAGACCTGCCGTGGGTTTGCCGAGGCGCTGGCCGCGCGCGAGCCGGTTCCCGGCGGCGGTAGCGCGAGCGCCTTTGTGGGCGCGCTGGGCGCCTCGCTTTGCGGGATGGTCGCTCGCTACGGGGCGACCAATCCCGCGCTTAGCGATCGGGCGGACGATCTGACGCGTGCATTTGCCCAGGCAGACGAGTTGGCGCAGGAACTAGTGGGTCTGGTTGCCGAGGATGTTCGTGCATACGGCCAGGTGTCCGCGTCGTACGGCGTTCCGCGCGAGGACCCGGCTCGACCCGCGGCGATTCAGGACGCGTTGCGCGTGGCGGCCATGCCGCCGTACCGGATCATGGATGCCTGCGGGCGCGCGCTGGCGCTGCTCGAGGACATGGCAGACAAGGGCTCGCGCCAGCTGCTGTCCGACGTGGCATGCGGCGCCGTATTCTGCCGCGCTGCCATGCAGGGCGCAAGCCTGACGCTCTTTGCCAACACCACATCTATGAAAGACCGGGCGCGCGCCGAGGAACTCGAGGCGGCGTGCGATGAGCTGCTGGATACGTGGCTGCCGCGCGCCGATGCACTGGCGCGCCGCGCTGCCGACGCCGCAAGGAAGAGGAGATAGCCATGGCCGAGCTGCAGAAGGGTGCTCCCGTTGCCCGCGCTTTGACCGAGGAGCTTGCCGCTCGTTGCATGGCTTTGCGTGAGCGCGGCGTTGTTCCGACACTGGCCATCGTTCGTGTGGGCGAGCGCGAGGACGACCTGTCCTACGAGCGCGGTGCTCTCAAGCGCTGCGAGAAGGTTGGCATTGAGGCTCGTCGCGTTTTGCTTCCCGCCGATGTTTCGCAGGACGAGCTGTTGGCGGCTATTAAGGACATCAATGCCGACCCCGCTGTTCATGGCTGCCTGATGTTTCGCCCGCTGCCCGCTGGGCTTGATGAGGATGCAGTTGCCGCGGCACTCGATCCCGACAAGGATGTTGACTCCATGACGCCGGCATCGCTGCTCACCACGCTTTCGGGGCGAGGTGAGGGTTTTGCCCCCTGCACGGCCGAGGCCGTGTTGGCGTTGCTGGACCATTACGGCGTTGAGCTGGATGGGGCCAAGGTCGCGGTCGTCGGTCGATCGCTGGTGATTGGCCGTCCCGTTGCCGCCATGCTTACGGCTCGCAATGCCACGGTGACGACGTGTCATACGCATACGCGTGACTTGGCTGCCGAGTGCCGTTCTGCCGACATTGTTGTTGCCGCGGTTGGACGTGCGCGCACGATTGGCGCGGATGCGGTTCGCGCGGGCCAAACGATCATCGATGTTGGCATTAACTGGGACGAGGCCGCTGACAAGCTGGTCGGGGACGTCGATTTTGATGCAGCGGAACCGGTCGTTGGCGCAATTACTCCCGTGCCGGGCGGCGTGGGGGCTGTGACCACGGCGATTCTCGCCAAGCACGTGATCGAGGCGGCGGAGCGCGCATCGAAATAGTCGTTTTTGACCACAGGGGTTGCCGGGGCGGCTGTTTCGCCCTTTTTGCGCCGAAGCGATACACTGTTGCCGTTTGATTTCTTCGCTCAAGGAGGATGCGCATGCCGTGCACAACGATTCTGGTCGGTAAAAACGCAAGCTACGACGGGTCGACCCTGGTCGCGCGTAACGAGGACTCGTCCAACGGGGTGTTTGAGCCCAAGCGCATGCGTGTTGTGCATCCCGACGAGCAGCCGCGCGTCTACACGAGCGTCCTGAGCCACCTGACCGTTGAACTGCCCGACAATCCCATGCGTTACACAAGCGTCCCCGACGTTGTCCCTGGTCATGGCATTTGGGCAGAGGCCGGCTTCAACGAGCTCAACGTTGGCATGTCCGCAACCGAGACGCTTACCACCAACGAGCGCGTCCGCGGCGCCGATCCGCTCGTGGACTACGTGCCCGCCAAGGGCAACGAGGGCGAGGACGGCTATGTTCCGGCGCAGCCCGGCGGTCTGGGTGAGGAGGATATAGTGACCCTGGTGCTGCCGTACGCCAAGTCTGCCCGCGATGGCGTGCGTATCCTGGGTGACCTGCTCGAGCGCTACGGTACCTACGAGAACAACGGCATCGCTTTTAGTGACGTTGACGAGATCTGGTGGCTCGAGACCATCGGCGGCCACCACTGGATCGCCAAGCGCGTGCCCGATGACGCCTATGTAACCATGCCTAACCAGCTGGGTATCGATAGCTTTGACTTGGACGACGCCGAGGGCGCCCAGGCCGACCACATGTGCTCCGCCGACCTGCGCTCCTGGATGGCCGAGTGGCATTTGGACCTGACGCTGGGCGTCGAGGGCGACGGTCCCGCCACGGTCTTCAACCCGCGCGAGGCCTTTGGCTCGCACAGTGACAGCGACCACGTCTACAACACGCCGCGCGCCTGGTACATGCAGCGCTGCCTCAACCCCAGCGATGTGTGGGACGGTCCCGAGGCCGACTACACGCCCGAGAGCGACGACATCCCCTGGAGCCGCGTGCCCGAGCGCAAGGTGACCATCGAGGACATTAAGTACGTGCTTTCGAGCCACTACCAGGGCACGGAGTACGACTGCTACGGGAGCAAGGGTACGCCCGCCACGCGTGGCGCCTATCGTCCCATCGGCATCAACCGCAACAGCCAGCTTGCCGTGCTGCAGCTGCGCCCCTATGCGCAACCGGCGTATCGCGCCGTACAGTGGATGGCGTTTGGCTCCAACTCGTTTAATGCGCTCGTGCCACTGTACGCCAATGTCGAGACCATGCCCGAGTACTATGCCGACACGCAGGCTCGCGTGACGTCCGAGAATTTCTATTGGGCAAATCGCCTGATCGGCGCCTTGGCCGATGTTCGCTTCCATGAGTGCGGTCGCGCGGTCGAGGATTATCAGGAGAAGGTCGGCGGCATGGGCCACAAGC
>URNC01000099.1 GCA_900549065.1 uncultured Collinsella sp.
TACGAGATGCAGCGTAGTCTCGTGGGCTCGGAGATGTGTATAAGAGACAGATACCCGTTCCGGCGATGTCTATCCAGCGTAAGCATAGAGAGTCCAGACATGTGGAGGGCGCTTTTAGGCGGCGGGGATTTCGCATTCGTGTACATCAGCCTCCAAACATGTCGAAAAATGTCGATTTTGGTGGCTGATGTACACGTTTTGATTCGGTGATTACATCGAGCGGGAACGTTGTTGCTTTAAGCAAAATAATCATGGTGATTAAAACAAAAAAGGTCAGGCACTAGGTGCCTGACCTGCAAACTTCTGGTCGGGACGACTGGATTCGAACCAGCGACCCCTTGACCCCCAGTCAAGTGCGCTACCAAGCTGCGCCACGTCCCGAAGCTTTTGTTTGTTGCTCTGCTCTCGCTCGCAACAGGGAGTATATTAACCCGAAACTTTAGACTTGTGCAAGAACTTTTTTACAAATTTTGAAGCAAGTCCAAAATTGTATCTGCGAGCTGGGGTTTTGTTAGTACGGGAAGTTCTTGCGTACCCGTTGTGCTCACAATCCAGGCCTTGTTGGTGTCGGTCCCAAAGCCCGAATCGGTGCGTGAGACATCGTTGGCGATTATTACATCGCACCCCTTGCGGGCCAATTTGCGCTCTGCGTACTCGACAACGTTATCGGTCTCGGCCGCAAATCCGATCACGCATCGCTCGCCCTTCTGGCGCGAGAGCTCGGCCAAAATATCGACCGTCTCGACCAGTTCGATGCGATCCAGGCGCTCGTTGGCCTTTTTGAGCTTATGGTCCGCAGGGGCCGCGGGGGTGTAGTCGGCGACGGCGGCCGCACAAATTGCCGCATCGGCCGTCTGGAAGGCGCTCAGGGCCGCATGGAGCATCTCTGCGGCGGTCTGCACGCGCACGCACTCCACGCCGCAGGGCACATCGAGTGATGTCGGTCCCAACACGAGCGTGACCGCAGCGCCGCGGCGTGCGGCCTCCCCCGCCAGGGCGATGCCCATCTTGCCCGAAGAGCGGTTGCCAATGAATCGCACGGGGTCGATCGGCGCGTGGGACCGGCGGTAATTACGATGCGCTTACCCGCCAGGTCCTGTGGCGCGGGGTTGAGCACCTCACAGACAGCCTCTACGATGTCCTCGGGCTCGCTCATGCGTCCCGTGTCCACGTCGCCGCAGGCAAGGTAGCCGCTGCCCGGACCCACCACATGGACACCGCGCTCGCGCAGCGTGGCCATGTTGGCCTGCGTCGCCGGCGCCTTCCACATGCCGTTGTTCATAGCGGGTGCGATCACGATGGGTCGCGGCGTCGCAAGCAGCGTGGTGGAGATGAGGTCATCGGCGACGCCGTTGGCCATCTTGGCGATGATATTGGCCGTCGCGGGCGCCACGACCACCAGATCGGGCTCCTGCGCCAGCGAAATGTGGTGGATGGGGTCGGAGGGATCGTCGAATAGGCCCACCGCGACCTGCTCATTGGTGAGTGCGCGGAAGGTAAGCGGCCCCACAAACTCGGTGGCATGCTCGCTCATAACGACCTTGACGCGCGCGCCGCGCTTTTGCAGCAGGCGCACGATATTGCACGACTTATAGGCGGCGATCCCGCCGGTAATGCCCAGCAGGATCGTATTTCCCTCAAGTTGCATTGAATTGTTGGGTGCCGCCATCGTTTAAGCTTCCTTGCTCGGGAGCACCAGGAGGCGGTGGCAGTACGGGCAGTGCGTAATTGACCTACCGTCGTGGTTGAGGTCGCTCATGGACGATGCCTGCAGCGCGGTGTGGCAGACCGTGGGGATGTTGCCCTGGATGGTCTCGACGGCCAGGCCACGGAACTGCTTGAGCAGACGCTCGTAGTCGGTGAGAACGTCGGCCGGCAGCGTGGCAGCAAGCGCGGTGCGCTCCTTAGCGGCGGCGTCAATCTGAGCCTGCAGGTCGGCAGCCTTGGCGCGGGCGGCCTTGGTATCGGCCTTCACGCCCTCCTCGAACTTGGCGATGATTGCCTGCGCGCGGGCCTCGCGGTCGAGCGCCTCCTTATGGGCGACAACGACGTCCTTGCGGGTGTGCTCAATCTTGTCCAGACGCTTGGCCAGGGTGGCGAGCTCGTTTTCCAGGTCCTGAACCTCGCGGTAGTCGGAGCCGTCGACGTGGCGCTTCTTGGCAGCCTCGATGGCGTTGTTGGTCTGAATCTCGGTGGTATTGAGATCGTCGAGCTCAATGTCCAGATCCTTGCGCTGGGCGTAGAGCTTGGTCATCTCGGACTTGAGCTTCACATAGGTCTTGCGCTTGGAAGCGAGCTCCTTGAGCTCCGGCATATTGGCAAGTTCGCTCTTGTTGCGGGCGAGCTCCAAATCGATCTGTTGCAGCTTGAGTAGCGTAGCGCCGGCGCTCATAAGTTCTCTCCTTTTGTCACAGTCCACCATTGGCAAGGGTTCAGTATTTTAATCGCATGACGGGGGTCGACCCCGGCGTCAACTGCAGAGTTCATCAATATATCAACGAACGGCTCCTCGGAGCGGTCGTGGCCGAGCAAGATCACCGGTAGCCCACGCAAGGCAAGGTCCTGCGCCACGTGATAGCCTGCCTCGCCCGTCACGACAACATCCGCACCGGCGTCGATGGCAAGTTCGCCAAAGTCACCGAGGGAGCCGCCCAGAATGGCGACGGTGCGGCACGAGCGCTCGGCATCGCCCCATACACGCGGGTCGCTTCCGAAGGCCGTGGCAGCACGGGCGGCAAGATCGCGCAGCGTGCACGGGTCGTTGAGCGTCGCAAGCGCGCCAAGGCCGGTCGACTCGGGGTCGTCTACGTGCTCCAGCGAGCTCACGGGCACGGCGTCCAGCAGCTCACTTAGGCAGGCACGCGCCTCGTGCGAGCGGTCCAGATTGGTGTGGAGCGAAATAATGCTCACGCCGCAGCGGGCAGCCTCGTAGAGGGCCGCGCTGCACTGGGGTCGTGTGGCATCCGCCGGACAAAAGGCCTCGGGTGCCTTGATGTATATGGGATGATGCGTCAGCAGCACGTTGGCGCCGGCTTCTTGGGCGCGGCGAACGTTAGCCACGGTCGCATCGAGTGGGCAGGCAACGCCGGTGATCTCCGCGGCCGGATCGCCAACGGAGAGTCCTACGTGATCCCAGCCCTCGGCGTCCGCCTTGGGATAGCGTGCCAGCAGCGCGCGCTCAAGCTCGGCGACGATCATGCGGCACCCACGATCGAGAGCAGCGTCCGGGCGAACTCGTCCAGATCGCTCGGATTCACGCGGTCATCAAAGGAAATGCGCAGTGCTCCCAATGCCTGCTCGCGACCGATGCCCATCGCGCTCAAAACGTGGCTCGGGTCCATGCTGCCGCTCGAGCAGGCAGAGCCGGCCGAAACCTCAAAGCCGGCGGCGTCGAGCTTGACGATGAGCTCCTCGGAGTCCATGCCGTCGACGTAGATCGAAACCATACCCGGCAGACGGTCGACCTGCTCGTAGTCGCCCATGGTGGCATGAATGCGTGGATGGGCCGTAAGCGTGGCGTAGAGTTTGTCGGAAAGGGCTTGCAGCTTTTCGCGCTCCTGAGCCACTTGGGGCACCAGCGTGCGGGCAGCAGCGGCAAAGGCTAGCTGCGTGCGCAGGTCCTGCGTGCCGGCGCGACGTCCGGCTTCCTGTCCGCCGCCAAAGATGCGGGGGCGCAGTGGCGTGCGGGTCTTAACGTAGAGCGCGCCGGATGCCACAGGACCGCCAATTTTGTGGGCCGCGACGGACATAGCATCGACGCCCAGCTCGGTGACATCGAGTGGAATGTGCAGATAGCCCTGGATAGCATCGGTGTGGAACACTGCGCCCACGGTATGAGCGGCCGAGGCAAGCTCGCGGATGGGCTGCACCACGCCGGTCTCGTTGTTGGCGACCATAATGCTCACGAGCGACACGTCGTCGCTCAGCAAGTCGCTCAGCGTGGCAGGCTCAATGTAGCCCGCGCGGCAGGGCTGCACCAGGTCGACGGTAAAGCCGGCGGCACGCAGCAGCGGCAGGTTGTCCAGAATCGAATCGTGCTCGATGGCCGAAACGATTACACGATCGCGCTTGCGATCGCGCTGACGAGCGCCCTCGGCAAGACCGAGCAGCGCCAGCTGGTTGGCTTCGGTGCCGCCGTTGGTCAGAACAATCTCGGACGGGCGGACGCGTGCGCCAAAGCTATGGGCGATCTCGCGACGGGCAACCTCCAGGCGCGCGGCGGCCTTGCGGCCGAGCGAGTGCAGCGAGTTGGGGTTGACGCCGGCAAGCTCGCTGTCGTCATATTCGCGCTGCGCAAGGAGCGCCTCGGCGCGCATGGGCGTCGAGGCGGCGTAGTCAAGATTCACGGGTATGCGGTTTTGACCTGCGGTCATAAGGGTTTATGCCTCCTGTGCGGCCTCATTGCCCAGCTTCTGCAGCAGCGCAACCTCGACGGCGGGATCTTCGGACTTAAATACGGCGGAGCCGGCCACGAGAACGTTGGCACCAGCCTTGACGACCTCGGCAATGTTCTTGGAAGAAATGCCGCCGTCGACCTCGATCATGGGCGACACGCCGTGGCGCTCGCACATGGCCTTGAGCTCGTGCAGTTTGGCGATAGTGCCCGGGATAAAGCTCTGGCCGCCAAAGCCGGGGTTCACGCTCATCAGCAGCACCATATCGACGACGTCGATGATGCTCTCAAGTACGCACACGGGGGTGGCGGGGTTGAGCACCACGCCGGCCTTGACGCCGCGCTGCTGCAGGTGCGTGAGCGTGCGATGCAGGTGCGTGGAGGCCTCGTAGTGCACGGTGATCATGTCGGCACCGGCATCGGCGTACCAATCGACGGTCTCGTCGGGGTTCGACACCATGAGGTGCGCATCGACCGGCACGTTGGTGGAGCGCTTGACGGCCTTAAGGATGTCAACGCCAAAGGTCAGGTTGCCGGTAAAGTGGCCGTCCATAACGTCAAAGTGAACGTAGTCGGCGCCGGCGATCTTGTCGAGCTCTCCCTTGAGGTTGGCCATGTCGGCCGAAAGGACGGACGGAGCGATTTTGATGGAACCCATGGTAGTAGCCTTTCTACGCTAGTCGGTGAGTCCGTAGAACTCTTGAGAAGGGACGCGGTCGGTAAGAATCTCGAGCGCCCTATCCAAAGTAACACCGTTGTAGAGCGTTTGCTCCACGGCAAAGGTGAGCGGAATGTCTACGCCCAGTGAACGGGCAAGTTCGCTGACGCTGCGGGCCGCGACGGCGCCCTCGACAACCATATGCGTGCGCGTCTGGTACTCGTCGAGCGACACGCCGTGGGCAAACTCGTAGCCAAAGGTGCGGTTACGCGAATGCTCCGAGGTACAGGTGGCAATGAGGTCGCCCATGCCGGCAAGCCCCATGCAGGTCATAGCTTGACCGCCGCGGGCGTGCACCAGACGGCTGATCTCTGCCAGGCCGCGTGTCATGATAAGGGCGAGCGTGTTGTCGCCCGCACCGGTGCCGGCGGAGATGCCGCACACGATGGCGATTACGTTTTTCATGGCGCCGCAGACCTCGACACCGGTCATGTCCTGCGACAGGTAGATGCGGAAGGCCGTTGACAGAAGCAGGTCCTTAAAGGTCTCCCCTATCTGTGGATCTTCGCTGGCGATGACGGCGGCAGAAAGACCTCCGCGGCAGATTTCCTCGGCATGGTTGGGGCCAGAAAGAGCCGCGACACGTGCCTCGTTGCCGATCTCGCTGGCGATGACCTCGCTCATGAGCAGGCCGGACTCGGGCTCAATGCCCTTTGTGAGGCAGAGCACCGGGGTATCGGCGGCGATAAAGGGCGCGGCCTGGTGGCACACGCTGCGAAGGTGCGTGGAGGGCACGGCAAAGATGATGGCCTCGGCGCCGTCAAGCGCCTGGGCCAGGTCCGTCGTAGCGACAACGTTTTCCGGCAGCACGTAGTCCACCAGATAGCGCGGGTTGCGGTGCTCGCCGTTGATGCCGGCGGCCGTCTGCTTGCCATGGGCCCACATGGTCACGCGCTCGGCTCGCGCGGCGGCAAGGCCGGCGACGGCGGTTCCCCAGGAGCCAGAGCCAATTAGCGCAACATTCATGACTCTCTCCTACTTATCGTCGGGCTCGGTGACGCGCTTGGTAAACGAGAGCTTGGACTCCTTACCGGTCATGAGCCTTTTAATGTTCGCGCGATGGGCCCACACCACGGTGATGCCGATCATCGCCATGCAAAACTTAAGGCCTAGGCTGCTGTACGGAAAGACCGCACAAGTGGCGATGGGAAGTCCGATGGCCGCGGCAAGCGAGCCCACCGACACAAACTTGGTGATGGCGACGGCCACGATAAACATGCCCAGCAGCGAAAGCCCAATGGGCCAGTACCATGCGAGGATTACGCCCAGACCGACCGCGATGCCCTTGCCGCCATGGAAGTTGAGGTAGGGCGAGAAGATATGGCCCCATACGGCCGCCAGGCAGATGACGCCGAGCATCCAATCGCCGGCGGCACCGGGGGCCATAATGCTCACGGGGAAGCCATAGCCCAAGTCGGCAATGAGCGGACGCGCGATAAGGACGCAGATGGCGCCCTTAAGGCAGTCGAGCAGCAGTGTGAGCGCGGCCACCTTGGGGCCGGCCACGCGCAGGGCGTTGGTGGTGCCGATGTTGCCGGAGCCCGCCTTACGAATGTCCGTGTGGTTGAACACGCGGCCCAAGATCAGGCCAAACGGAATCGCCCCGATAAAGAACGAGACCACGGCGCAGATGGCGGTCAGCAGAATCGGATTATGCATCCTTTTGCTCCTTCTTCCTAAAGAAGAGTCGAATGGGTGTGCCGGCAAAGTCGAAGGTCGAGCGCATGCGGTTCTCGACGTAGCGCTGATAGGTGTCGTTGACCAGATCGCTGTGGTTGACGAAGAACGTGAACGTCGGCGGGTTGACGCCCGTCTGGGTCACGTAGTGCATGCGCAGGCGGCGCTTGCCGTCCACCACGGTATGACCGAACTCGCGCAGGTCGGTGAGGAACGTGTTGAGGCGCGAGGTGCTGATCTTTTGCGAGCGCGTCTTCTCGGCGGCGTCTACCATTGCCCAGATCTTCTCGACGCTGCGGCCGGTCAGGGCAGAGATGCGCAGGTACTGGGCCCAGGGAGCCATAACGCCCAGACGGCGGTCGATGGTCTCCATGCAGGCCTCGCGCTTACGGTCGTCGTCGAGCAGATCCCACTTGTTGAGCAGCACCACGATGGCGCAGCCGCGCTCGATGGCAAGACCCATGACCTTCTGGTCCTGCTCAGTGACGCCCACGGAGGCATCGACGACGAGCAGCGCCACGTCGGCGCGGTCGATGGCACGCAGGCCGCGGACCATGGAGTAGTATTCGATGTTCTCGTACACAGTGCTCTTCTTGCGGATGCCCGCGGTATCGACCATGCGGTAGTGCTTACCGTTGCGCTCCACGACGGTGTCGATGGCGTCGCGCGTCGTGCCGGCAATGTTGGACACGATAGAGCGGTCGGCGCCGAGGATGCGGTTGAACAGCGAGGACTTACCGGCGTTGGGGCGGCCGATGATGGCTACGTTCAGCGCGTCGGGGAACTCATCGGCGACCTCGTCCTCTTCCTCCGGAAGCAGGGCCACGATGTCATCGAGCAGGTCGCCCGTACCGTGGCCATGCCTGTCTCTTATACACATCTCCGAGCCCACGAG
>URNC01000100.1 GCA_900549065.1 uncultured Collinsella sp.
ATCTACACCTAAGCCTTCGTCGGCAGCGTCAGATGTGTATAAGAGACAGGCCATCCACCCGACCCGCAAGCGCACGGCCGAGCTCAAAGGCAGCCTCGTAATCGTCGTGATAGACGCACGCCGCGCCCTCGACATGTTGGCCGATCAACACAATGGGCACACGGCACGACTCAATCGCGCGACGGTGCTCGTCGGTGATCATAGTTGCCACCAGAACAATGCCGTCAACCGGGTGGTTTTGGAATAAATCGAGGTATTCGAGCTCACGATCGGCCGCGTTGTCGGTGTTGGCAAGCAGCATCTGGTAGCCACGGCGACCGAGCACCTGACCAATGCCGGCGGTAATGCGGCTCACGGATTCCGAGTTGATCTTAGGTACGATGACGCCGATGAGCTTGGTGGAACCGGTGCGCAGCGCGCGAGCCTGGCTGGATCGCACGTATCCGGTCAGCTCGATTGCCTGCTTAATGCGCTCGGCCTTGTCCGCCGAGATATATCCACCGTTGAGGTAGCGCGAGACGGCGGCGCTCGAAACGCCCGCCAACTCGGCGACATCCTTCATCTTTACCACGCGCGCCACCCCTGTCATTGAAATCGCTTTCACCATGATACCCGTGAAGACGGCATGCGAACCAAATCGGCCCACTCAGGTCGAGCAAACGTCAGCGAGCGGGCAGCTGCCGTGGCGAGGTGCCGCGAAAGAGGAGCGAAGCGTACTATATGTACGCGAGCGACGGTTTGAGCGGCAGATCGCCCGGCAGATGTCCGCGCAGCGTCGAGCGGTCCGGCGTTTGTTAAAACGCCGGAACATAGTTAGCCGTGGTATTCGCCGTTGTACTGGATGAGCGTCAGGTCCTCCACGCCGTCGAGCGCGCGTATGGCGTCGGCATAGGGCATATCCACACCGTCAGAGAACACCTCGACGGCCATCTCGACCTTGTCGCCGCGCATGGTCTTGGACTTGACGGTGAACTTGGTGCGCCCAAACGCGCGCACGATATCGTCGCCAGTAGTCTGGCCCGTGTAGTGGATGACCATCATGTACACGCGCGCCTTGTCCTGGCGGCTCGCAAAGCCGGCAATCATCACCACAATCACCACTGCCGTAAGCCCCACGAGCGCGTACATGCCGGCGCCTGCCGTAATGCCTGTGGTAATGGCCCAAAAAAGATACAGCAGGTCGAGCGGGTCCTTAACCGCCGTACGATAGCGGACGATTGACAGAGCACCGACCATACCGAGCGAGATGACCACGTTGGTCGAAATCGCGAGCGTGACCATGCAGGTGAGCACGCACATGCCCACAAGCGTCACGGCAAAGCTGCGCGAATACACCACGCCGGTAAAAAAGCGCTTGTACACGTAATAGATCAGGATGCCCATGGCGAGCGCCACGAGCAGCGAAAGGCCAATCTTGGCAGGGTCGACCTGGCCAAACGCCTCCAAGACGGAGTTCTTAAAAAAGTCCCTGGTGCTCATGGCCTAAATATCCCCTCGGTTCTCAAAATCCGATTCCCAGTAGTTAAATCCGCGCAGGTAGGCGGTCTTTTCGTAACACAGGCAGTACTTGGAGACCGCCGTAAGCTCGGCCGCGCCCGGCGGCACCATATCACGCACCAGCTGCGGGCAAAACTCCGTAAACTTGACCTCCATCACCAGCTTGCCGGGCTCCAGGACCGGCAGCGCGGGCAGCGTCGCGTCAAAGATATCGAAGCTTCCCACCGCGGCACGCACGTTCATGTCAAACGTAATGCGCACGGTGCCCTCGTCCATCACCCACGGCTCGCGCTCGTAGTCCACAATAGTCCGCGGGCGCATCATGTTGCAGATGCACTCGATGTAGAACTCTCGGCAGAGCGGATAGGGGCTTCTCAGCAAAAAGTCGTAGTCGCCAGCCAGGATCTGCTCAAACTCGCCGCGCGTAAGCGGCGCGTCCTCCTTATAGATCCAGCTGCCGAACTTCTTTTTGCGCTCGAGCTTAATCACCTTGTCGCTGCCGTTATAGATGCGCACGCGATACTTTTTGCGCATGAGAATACCGGCGTCTTTTTCCTCGTAGGCCGAGTTGCAGTAGTCGTCAAAATACAGGCTGCGAATGGTGTAACCACCCGCCCGCGCATGCTTGTCCAGTTTAAACACCGGCGCCATGCGACAGGCAAGCGCGGAGTGCTCGCCCTCGTTAATGAGATATTTGAGCTCGTGGCGGTAACGCTCCTGCGTGGTACGCACAGGCGGAGCCGCCAAGCGCTCAAGCAGCGCGCTAGCCCTCCTCATACGTGTCCTCCACGACCTTACCGCCGCCTTGCACGTAAAAACACTTCATGCCGTAGTGCTTGCCGTCGTCGGTCACATAGTAGTCAAACGCATCTTGCGTATGGCCGTCGGAGTTGGTGGCACGCACGCGCACAAAATACTGGCCGGCATCGGGCGCATCGCAGGTCACCTCGGGAAGCAGCACGTCCGCGGCCTTAAAGACCACGTCGCTTATTGCATAGTCACGCGCAAGCTCCACGGTGTAGCGAATGTCGCGCGCCTCAAAGTCGTAGGACGCATCCCAGTTAATACGCAGCTTACCGTTATCGATCTGCGGCACGCCGATGTAGAACGGCATGGGCTTTTTAAAACTCTCGCGAAAGCTCTTGTAGTTCTCCTCGATCTCGGAGGGAATCGCCACGGCAATCTGCTCGTATTGGTCCTTGGAGACAGGCAGATGGTCGATATCGGGCGAAGCAAAGACCAGGGATTCAGTCACCTCGCGGTAGTGCTTGATCATCTTGGTCAGGCGATTCTCGGTCAAATACGAGCGCAAGTCCTTGACGGCACGGTCGAGTTCGCTGCGGAACGACTTGCTGCGCAACGCGCGGTTAAACAGCACGTTGCCCCAGTAGTTACTCGCGCCGCGCTCCCAGCTCGCGTAGTCCGAAAACCCGGTAAGAGAAAGCTCCAACTTACGAAGCATGCCGTCGTTATCCCAATCTAAAAAGTACCAGGTATTTGAGTTGAGAGGGCTGTACAGATAGCAGTTACGGTTCTGCGTATCGCAGTTGCCCGTCAGGATCTGAAACGCCAGCCAATAGACCAGATTCTCGGTATCAAAGTAGGTATCGAGCACATCATCGATCTTTTGTGATTCGTCGTTGAGCGCATCGAGCATCTCGATGAGCTTGGTGTGGTCCGAATCGCCCTTAATCTCGAGCATGCCCTCAAATTTAGCCTGGTTGTAGTCGGGATCGTCGGCGAGCTTAATGGTGTCCTCGTAGCGATGGAAATCGAAGCTGTTCACCTTATACAGATGCCCGTTCTTATCCAAGCCGTGCGCCTTAAGCGCCGTCTTGTTGAGCTGCTCCACATGCGTAAACAGGCCGTAGTCCTCAAAGGTGTCGTTGGACTTTTCGGTCTGGTCGCACACCCACAGATGCACAAACTGTGTGCGCAGGCCCATCATCTGGGGAATCCCACGGATAAGGTCGTAGGCCATCTTGTTGCGAAAACGCATACCCTCGCCCATGTGCTTGTTGAGCGCAATCGCGCGCTGTTGGCGCCAGGTACCCTTGCCCTTTTTGAGCTCCACCTTGTAATTCTTTTGCGAGTTCATGCTCGATGTCTGGCCGCGCACCTGCACGGTAGCATTGGGCGCTTCCTCGCCATAGCCAACCTCGCCGGCCTCCGGGCCCTCTTCGTCGCCCGGCTGCAACAGGCCCATAACCTGATAGCGCGTCACGCCCATGTCGGCATAGTCATACACCGAGTACGTGTTGATCTCGGCCCAGCTGTGGTCGGTGTTCTCGGAGCTGTTGCCGCGCGAGACCGTCAGGTACATGGTCACAATGCCCGAGTCGTCGTAGACCTCGTAGAGCTCGTCCTTGTCGCGCAGGTGTTTGGCCTTATTCGAGGCCTCAGCCTTTTTAATCTTGTCCTGCTTTTTGACCTTTTTAGTCGAGGATTCGTCCTGAGACGAACAGCCCGAAAGCAACAGCGCGCCGGCAGCCGCCTCGATCAGGCAGCGGCGAGACATCAACTTATCGATCATCAGAACCTCCCCAATGTTTTTGATACAGGCGAACCACCATACGTTCAAACGCACTGCGCGGCTCACCGCCCGCGCGCTTGTCCTCGTAGCATTGCTCAACACGGTCGAGCACCCGGCCAAGTTCGGTAAACCAGCCCGTCTTGTCGGTCGCCACAATGGGCTGCTGGCTCAGGATACGATACGGCAAGTTGGCGGTATAGGTATCGAGCCGCAGCAGCGCCACGATAAAAAACACCGCCGCACCCAACAAAAAGCCAAAGCCGTAAAACTGCTGCGGCAAAAGCAACGACACGGCAGTCGCCAGCCCGGCCACACCGGCAAACAACCCCGAGGCCAACACGGCCCCCTTGTAGTCGGTAAAGTAAAGCAAGATGAGCATCACCGTATTGCCCACGGCATACAGGCCATAGCCCACGCACAGCGTGCGAAAATACCCATGCATCAGGTTGTTAAAGCCCAGCGGCAGGGCCGAGAGCACCGTGGTCTCGAGCGAGATGACCGCCGCGGTCACAAACAACTGTTTGAGCGCGCAAAAGCGCAGTTCGCTGTTGAGCGTGGAGAGCATCCCCTCCTCTGCCACCACAATGTCGCCCACCACGCCGCCGTCGTTGAACAGGCTGTAGTAGTCGCGATAGCGCGGATAGAAATTGACCTCGACCGAGACCACAAAGTTGACGGTCGTGACCAGGATCGTCAAAAACGCGATGAGCGCCGGCACATCGTAGTAGGGCGCGCCATAAAACAAGCCCTTGACCTGCACGCCAATGGGACCGGCCCAAATAATCACCAGGTGCGCAAAGAGTCCCAGATTGGTTAACAGACCCGTGAGCGCCAGCGGCATAAACTGATCGAGCCACTGCAAAAAGGGCCAGGGGCTGCGGTCGCTCTGAGGAAAATACCGGTACAGCAGTACCACGTCCCAGGCGAGCATGACGCCGTAGCCCAGAGCAATTGACGCCAACAGGCCCTCGACCGGCGGCAGTCCCAGCGCCAGCGCGGCCAGGGCGCACAGGCACGACACGCCAATGGCGGCCGCAAAGCTGCAAAGGATGCCGCGGTAATCCTTGATGGCCGTGAGGTAACTCATGCCGTTCCAGTTGACGATCATAATGTTGAACAGCCACAGGCACAGCAGCCCCTGCAGCAGCGTGGCGCCCGAGAACAGCAAAAAGACGCCGTAGAGCACCGTGCCCGCAACGAGCATGATGGTATTAGATCCCCAAAACGAAGGCAGGATCTCATCCTCGCGCTCGGCAAACAACATATCGGCCAAAAAGCGCGTGACCGGCATAGAGAAAAAGCTCGTGAGCAAAAGTGAGGCCAGCAGTGTGTAGGTCACCATGCACACCAGCAGATCCTGGTTGGCACGGCCCACACCCCACAGACCGCACAGCACCAAGATACCCACCTGGAGCAGCACGCCCAACAGCATGGGACCCGTGCACACAATGCCGGCGTAGCCGTAAGCACGCATCGTGGCAAACAGGCCCTTGCGCCTAAACAGGCGCTTGAGCTCAAAACCAATTCCGGCCATCGGCTACTCCCCCTCTCTGGGCAGGTTAAACGCACACGCCGTCTCGTCGTACAGCGCGCGATAGTTGGTGAGCATCTGCTCGTGCAAAAAGTACGTGGCAACGCGGCGCTGGCCGCGCTCCCCCATCTCGATACGGCGGGCGCGGCTTGTGCACATGCGTTCCATGGCATCGGCCAAGCCCTTGCGATACATAGGCGGCGTCACAAAACCCGCCACGCCAAAGTCGTCGCCCGGGGCGCCTTCGAGTAGCTCGCGGCAGCAGCCCACCTCGGTCGTCACGCAGGGACGGCGCGCTGCAAGCGACTCCAGCACGCTGAGCGGCTGGCCCTCGGAGATGCTCGTCAAAATGGTAAAGTCGAGCTTTTCCATGTACTCGACCACGTTGACGCGACCGGTAAAGATCAGGTCGCGCACGCCCAGGGTGTCGACCAGCGCGTGGCACTCGGCGCCGTACTCTTCGTCGTCCACGCCGCCCATGATGTGCAGGCGCACCTTGGGCAGGCGCTCATGCAGCTCAAAGAACGCATAGATCATAGTCTTGACGTCCTTGATGGGCGCCAGGCGCACCACCGCGCCAATGTCCACCCAGCCGTCATCGGGCTTTAAGGGAATGTCCTTAAAGCGGTCGAACTGGATGCCGTTGGGGATGACCAGACATTTGTCTGCATCGCAACCCATATCGATCTGCGTCTTGCGGGCGTTATGGAACAAACTCGTCACGCGGAAGGCGCGGCGGTAGATCTCCCCCGAAAGCAGGTAGAAAAAGCGAATCCAGCGGTCCTTAAACGACGGCACCACCCAGTCGGCGCGAATGATCTCTTCCTCGCGCTCGCGGGTATAGATGCCGTGCTCGGTGAGCAGCACCGGCGCATGGTGAACGCTTGAGCCCAGGCAGGCGAGCAGGCCGCCGTAGCCGGTCGAGATAGCGTGGTACACATCGGCAACCGGCACCTCGCTGCCCAGCAGGTAGAGCACCGGCAACAGCATAGAGCGCATGGTGTGGAATGCATCGGCAAAGGGCGTGTAGGGGTACTCGGCAAGGCACACGTCGCGGAAGATTTCCATAAACGTGCGGCTCTGCAAAAACGAGAGCGGATGCACGCGACGGCGCTGGAAGATATCGAACAGCACGTCCCAGTCCGGATTGGAGAGCGACACCAGGCGGCGTAGCGCCTCGCG
This sequence comes from uncultured Collinsella sp., assembly GCA_900549065.1. Classification (GTDB taxonomy): domain Bacteria; phylum Actinomycetota; class Coriobacteriia; order Coriobacteriales; family Coriobacteriaceae; genus Collinsella. The sequence goes on from URNC01000100.1 coordinate 6,744, forward strand.
CTCGCGGTCGTTAAAACTGGCTTCATGTTGCTCGCCCGAAAGCCGCAGGGCATCGTCCAGGAACACCTCGTGCACCTCGACCACGTTGCTGGGCAGCTCGTAGACAAATTTGCCGCGGTCGGCAGAATGCGCGCCAATCACCCACAGCACGAACTCGTGCTCAGGCATGGCCTGGATATAGCCATGCATCCAGGTAGATACGCCGCCGTGCACATAGGGGTAGCAACCCTCGAGTACCAAGCAGATTCTCATCTGTCGCCACCCTCCTTGCGCTCGATCGTCAGGGTATTATCATTTGCCTTGAGCAGATACAGATCGCCCGTAAGGTGCGTCAGTTCGCCACCCGTCACCGCACCCGGCTCGCCATTATTGGCGCGGAACATGAGCCACGCCTCGTCGTGGAAATTGCCCAGGCTGAGCGTCCAGGCATCCGCACTGGTATCCACGCTCACCGTAACCGACGAAAAGCGCTGAATGGCGCCCGAGCATTCCGAGCCGGTCTGGCGGCGCAGGTCGGGCGCAGACTTGGTAAGCCACTCCAGGTAGTCGACCAGGCCGCCCTTGTAGACCTCCCAGCCCTCCTTGGCTCCGCGATCGGGGTCCAAAAGGTCGTCCGGGTGCATAAAATGCGTACTCACGTAGTGCATGTTGCTGTCTCTTATACACATCTGACGCTGCCG
>URNC01000101.1 GCA_900549065.1 uncultured Collinsella sp.
TCAATGAGCAGATCGGTCAAGAAGGGCCCCTATGTAGCTGCTAAGCTGCTCAAGAGGGTCGAGGAAATGAACGAATCCGGCAAGAAGAGCGTGCTGAAGACCTGGTCCCGCGCGTCCACCATCTTCCCCGAGATGGTTGGTCACACCATCGCCGTCCACGACGGCCGCAAGCATGTGCCCGTGTATGTTACCGAGTCCATGGTTGGTCACAAGCTCGGCGAGTTCGCGCCGACTCGTACGTTCCGTGGCCACAAGGCCAAATAGGGGGTTAACCGTAAATGGCAACTAAGTCTATTGAAACTGAGGCCACCGAGGTTCGCGCCGTCGCTAAGTACGTGCGTGTTTCCCCCAGCAAGGCCCGCCTGGTGGTCGATCTGATCCGCCGCAAGCCTGTCGCTCAGGCCTTCGACATCCTCCACTTCTGCGACCGCGCCGTCGCCGTGGATGTCGAGAAGGTTCTCCGTTCCGCCGTTGCGAACGCCGAGAACAACAACGGTCTGCGTGCCGACAACCTGGTTGTCGCCGCTGCCTATGTTGACGAGGGTCCGACGCTTAAGCGCATCCGTCCCCGCGCCAAGGGTTCCGCTTCTCGCATTCTGAAGCGTACTTCCCACATCACCGTCGTCGTTGCTCCTCGAAAGGAGGCGTAAAGCTGTATGGGTCAGAAAGTCTACCCCACCGGCTTCCGTCTTGGCATCACCGAGAACTGGCGCTCCCGCTGGTTCGCAGAGAAGGATTACGCTAAGACCCTCGGTAACGATCTCGAGATCCGCAAGTACCTCGAGAAGCGTCTTTCCCGCGCAGCTGTCTCCCGCGTCGAGATCGAGCGCGCTGGCGACAAGGTGAAGGTCATCATCCTCACCGCTCGCCCCGGCGTTGTCATCGGTAAGAAGGGTGCCGAGATCGATACCCTCCGCACCGAGCTCGAGAAGGTCGCTGGCGTCTCCAAGGGCCAGCTCTCCGTCGACGTTGTCGAGATCAAGCGCCCCGAGCTCGACGCCAACCTCGTTGCTCAGTCTATCGCCGAGCAGCTCGAGGGCCGCGTTGCCTTCCGTCGCGCTATGCGCAAGGCTGTCCAGTCCGCCCGCAAGGCCGGCGCTAAGGGCATCCGTATCCAGTGCTCCGGTCGTCTCGGCGGTGCCGAGATGGGCCGTCGTGAGTGGTACCGCGAGGGTCGCGTGCCTCTGCACACCCTCCGTGCCAAGATCGACTACGGCACGGCTGTCGCCAGCACCACCATGGGCGCTTGCGGCGTGAAGGTCTGGATCTACCTGGGCGAGAAGCTCCCGGGCCAGCCTGTTCCCAACCCTGCACTCGAGGGCTCTTCCCGTCCTCGTCGTCGTAACTCCGAGAGGAGGGGTCAGTAGTGCTTGCCCCTAAGCGTATTCTTCACCGCAAGGTGCAGCGTGGCTCCATGAAGGGCCAGGCCAAGGGTAATACCGAGCTGCATTTCGGCGAGTTTGGTATCCAGGCTCTCGAGGCCCATTGGATCACCAACCGTCAGATCGAGGCCGCTCGTATTGCCATGACCCGCTACATGAAGCGTGGCGGTCGTGTCTACATCACGATCTTCCCCGATAAGCCCATCACCAAGAAGCCTGCCGAGACTCGCATGGGTTCTGGTAAGGGTAACCCCGAGGAGTGGGTGGCCGTCGTCAAGCCCGGCCGCATCATGTTCGAGGTCAAGGGTGTTCCCGAGGAGGTCGCTCGCGAGGCTCTGCGTCTTGCGCAGCACAAGCTCCCCATCAAGACCAAGATTGTTGCTGCCAAGAACGCTGAGCAGCGCATCGAGAAGGAGATGGCTGAGGAGGCCGCTCTCGAGGCCAAGTGGGCTGCTGAGGACGCCGCCGCCGCCAAGGAGGAGAACTAATGAAGCCCGCAGAGATTCGTGAGCTCTCGGACGCTCAGCTCGTTGAGAAGCTGAAGGAAATGCGCGCCGAGCTCTTTAACCTTCGTTTCCAGATGGCCACCAGCCAGCTGGACAACACCGCTCGCGTCAACACCGTGAAGAAGGACATCGCTCGCGTCCTCACGGAGCAGCGCGCCCGCGAGATCGCAGCGGAGAAGTCCGCTGTCGCCGAGTAGGACCTAAGGAGAGAACATGACTGATTCGCGTAACTCGCGTAAGGTCCGTACGGGTGTCGTTACCTCCGTCTCCGGTGCCAAGACCATTGTTGTCACCATCACCGAGCGCAAGCGTCACCCCAAGTACGGCAAGATGATGACCAGCTCCAAGAAGCTGCACGCTCACGACGAGGAGTGCACGGCTGGCGTGGGCGATACCGTCCGCGTTATGGAGACCCGTCCTATGTCCAAGATGAAGCGTTGGCGCCTCATCGAGGTCGTCGAGCGCGCTAAATAAGCAGTCGCTCTTACGACTTGTACGTTTCCGAAGATGTGCGTATGTCTGGCTTGCATACCACGGGCCGTATAAAGGCTGCGCACCTCTCTTCGGTTCTTAGTTCGGAGGAACATCTACCATGATTCAGATGCAAACCATGCTGAACGTCGCCGACAACTCCGGCGCTCGCAAGATTCGCTGCATCAAGGTGCTTGGCGGTTCCAAGCGTCGTTATGCAGGCATCGGCGATGTGTTCATCGGTGCTGTCCAGGAGGCTACCCCTGGCGCCAACGTCAAGAAGAAGGACGTTGTTCGTTGCGTCGTCGTTCGCACCGTTAAGGAGATCCGCCGCAAGGATGGCTCCTACATTCGCTTTGATGAGAACGCCTGCGTTGTCATCAACAACGATGGTTCGCCCGTCGGCACCCGTATCTTCGGGCCCGTCGCTCGCGAGCTTCGTGACAAGAAGTACATGAAGATCGTCTCGCTCGCTCCCGAGACCCTGTAGTTAGGGGAGATATATGTATATCAAGAAGGGCGATAAGGTCCAGGTTCTCTCTGGTAAGGATCGCGGCAAGCAGGGCGTTGTCCTGCGTGCTCTCCCCGCCGAGAACAAGGTCGTTGTCGAGGGCGTTTCGGTCGTCAAGAAGGCCGTCAAGCCCAACGCTGCCAACCAGCAGGGCGGCATCGTTTCGCAGGAGGCTCCTATCGACGCCTCCAACGTCAATCTCGTTTGCCCCGAGTGCGGTAAGGTTACCCGCGTCGGTCACGAGAAGGACGGCAAGAACAAGCTGCGCGTCTGCAAGAAGTGCGGCCACAAGTTCTAAGCTGCCCGCAACATCAAGTTGCTAGCAAAGGCCCGGATGCCCCAAGGCACCCGGGCCTTTTTCTATCCCTACTCATTGGGGACAGACTTAAATGACTTGTCGTTGTGGATGTTCTTAAACGGCTAGTTGATGGGGACAGTCTTTAGGGTTGTATATCTGGCCATCTGGGATAGGCTTCAACGAAAGCGGCACTTAGGGACAGTCCTTTGATGTCTGGTGCCCCCAGAGGGGTGAAGTAATGCAGCTGGCTCTGTCTTTAGGGCTATGGTGCTCCGCCCCTATATGTTTCACAAGGTTTGTCGCATGCGCATTTACGCGCAGAGTCTTGCGCGATGATGCGCATGGCCGCGCAAATATCTGCTAACTATGGTTAAATAATGACCGATTAGCAAATAAACACGCAAACACGAGCAGATGCGCGCGCAATTGTGCGAATATAGGACTGTTAGAAATGAAGGACTTCCGATGACTCAGGAGGCACATCATGGCAGATTTCAAACAGTCTCCGCTCGACGCCGAAGCAGCCGCTAAGGCGGCGTTTGCCTCGGTCCAGGATCAGCCGTTCCCCAACGATATTTTTACTGCCCCCGAGCTCCGCTGGGCTGTGATCGGGTGCGGCGTTATCGCCAACCAGATGGCCCAGTCTCTCGCTCTTGCCGGCCGCAAGCTTGCGGGCGTCGCCAACCGTACGCTGTCCAAGGCTCAGGCTTTTGCTGAGCAGTATGGCATCGAGAAGGTCTATGAAACGGTCGATGACCTCTACGCCGATCCGAACATTGACGCAGTCTATATCACCACCCCGCATAACACGCATATCACCTACCTGCGCGCCGCTCTGGCGGCTGGCAAGCACGTGCTCTGCGAGAAGGCCATTACCCTTAACTCCGCCGAGCTCGACGAGGCACGTGCCATTGCCGACGAGCAAAACGTGGTCCTCATGGACGCCACCACGGTGCTTCATATGCCCTTGTATCAAGAGCTGCGCCGTCGCATGGATGCCGGCGAGTTTGGCCGCATGAACCTCGCCCAGCTCAACTTTGGTAGCTACAAGGAGTACGGCGATCTGACCAATCGCTTCTACAACCGCAACCTTGCTGGCGGTGCCATGCTCGACATTGGCGTGTATGCCCTGTCCGTCATGCGTATCTTTATGGCAAGCCAGCCCATTGAGGTCGTTTCGTTGGGCAACACCTGTGAGACCGGTGTTGACGTTGCGGGCGGCATCGTCTGCCGTAATGCCGAGCAGCAGCTGGGTGTTGTGAGCCTCACGCTCCACTCCAAGCAACCCAAGCGCTCGATTATTAGCTTCGATAAGTGCTATATCGAGGTCAACGAGTATCCGCGCGCCGATCATGCGACCATCGTGTGGACTGCGGACGGCCACCGCGAGGAGGTCCACGCCGGCACCGAGGCTTACGCCCTTTGCTATGAGATGGCCGATCTTGAGAAGGCCGTTGCCGGCGACGACTCTAAGCGCGAGCTGCTGGATTATGCTTCTGATGTTATGAAGCTTATGACCAAGCTTCGCGCCGACTGGGGAGTCGTGTACCCCGAGGAGGAGTAAGCGATGCTAGCGGAAGATAGGCTCAACGCGATCGTGTCGATGGTGCAGCAGGCCGGCTCGGTTACCGTGCCGGAGCTTGCCGAAGCCTTGGGCGTGACGGCGTCTACCATTCGGCGCGACCTGCAGACGCTCGACCGAGCGCATCGCATCGCCAAGGTCCACGGTGGAGCGACGAGTCTTGAGCGCGCGCACGTGACGCGCGACCTAACGCTTAATGAGCGCAGCGACCTCCATAACGACGACAAGGAGCGTATCTGCGCCCGTGCGGCGGCACTTGTGGAGCCCGAGAGCTTTGTATACATCGACTCGGGTTCGACGACGCTCAGGCTCATCGAGCATCTTCCACACCTTGAAGATGTCACCTATGTGACCGATTCCGTGCTCCATGCTCAACGCCTTGCTTTGCGCGGCATGCGTACCGTGGTGCTGGGCGGCGAGCTCAAACCCGAGACCGAGGCGCTCGTTGGCCCCGATGCCTTGGCAACCTTAGACCGCTACAACTTCAACTGTGGCTTTTGGGGCTCTAACGGCATTGCCGCCGAGCAGGGCTTCACGGCGCCCGATATCGAGGAAGCGCAGGTCAAGCGTATCTCGATGCGCCATACAGCCAAACGCTTCGTAATCTCGGACGCCAGTAAGTTTGGCATGGTGGCTCCCGTAAAATTCGCGGACTTCCGTGACGCAACGGTTATCACCGCGGGCGAGGTGCCCGCCAAGTACCGGGCAATGGACAACGTCATCACGGTCTAGCAGCAGGGGACGGGCTAAGGCCAAAACCACCGTGAAGGTGCCTGTCCCCATTGTGGTGGTTAGCAACGGAAACCGAGTAGTTTTCTCAATAGAAAAGCGGCAACGTCCATCACGGGCGTTGCCGCTTTCGTTGTCTACCGGTTTGTCTACGTCTGTAACAACTGGACCGTTAAAAGTGGGCTAGGTGTTACAGATTGAGATACTTCCGAACCGCGCCGTCCCTTTGTCTCAATCTGTAACATCTGGGACTGATTTTGCCGAGTTACTGTTACAGATTGAGATTTTCCCTTGAGGGGGATTCGAATGTCTCGATCTGTAACAGATAGACCGGAAAATGGGTTTTAACTGTTACAGATCGAGACGTTTTGGGACCGCGGCTGAGCCATCGCGGCAAAACCACCACAAAGGTGCCTGTCCCCATTGTGGTGGTTTAGGGCTCCCAGGGACAGGGGGCTTCGATGTGGATGTGCTCGCCGGTTACGGGATGCGTGAAGGACACGCTGTGGGCGTGAAGCATGAGGCCACAAGGACGCGGCGTGCCGTACAGGTCGTCGCCAACCAGGGGATGACGCTCGCTCGCCAGGTGCACACGGATTTGGTGTTTGCGGCCGGTGAGCAACTCGACATCGATATACGAGCGCGTGGGCAGGCCACGGCGGCTCTTAAGGCGCTTGAGCACCTTCACGCGCGTCTGCGACGGCTTTCCGCTGGCGCCGACACGCATCTTGCGGCTATCGTGGCGATCGCGAGCGATAGGCTTGTCGATGAGCTTCTCGTTCCAGTCGATTTTGCCCTCGGCGAGCGCCAGATAGTGCTTTTCGAACGCGTGGTCGATGACCATCTGGTCAAAAGCGGGCTGCGTCTGCTTGTCGAGCGAGAACAACACCACGCCGGTGGTGTTTCGGTCCAGGCGGTTAAGCGGTTGCATGTCGGTTGCGGCAAAGCCGTCGCCCATCGCCAGCAACAGATCGCTGGCGTAGTCGGTGAGCGTGCGCTCGCCGGTGCCGTCGCCGTGGACGATCATGCCGGCGGGCTTATCGATGGCCATGAGCCAGGCGTCGCAGTAGAGGACTTGAGGTTCTTCGTTCACGTGTAAGCCTTTCGGTTAGCTAATTCCCACAAACATGCAGCCCGAGGTGGCGCCGCGCAGGCGGGTAGCGGGCTTGCGGCCGGTTTGCGCGGCCTCGACGGCGCGACGGACGCGTGCGACGGCGCGGCCCACCTCATCCGTCTCGAGCAGCGTTCCGTCCACCATGAGACGACGCACGCCGGCATCGAGCAGCTGTGGTACCTGCGGCGTAAGGTCGATGGGGTAGGCGTCGTACAAGCGAGAGCGGCCATGGATGTCGGTGCGTACGGGCATGACCTTGCCGTCGATATTCTTGAGCGACAGCTTGCGGGCGCGCAGGCGGCAGTTGGCGCAATCGTGGATGCAGCCATTGGCCACCTGCAGGATGCAGTGCTCGCTCGTCATAACGCGCGGGCGGCCAAAGACGGTGATGCCCAGGGCTGCGGGCGCGGCGGCGCCGAGCGAGATGATCTCGTCGAGCGTGATCTCGGGCGAGAGCCAAAACGCACCGGCTCCGCGCTCGGCAAGCGCCTCCATGCAGCGCGTGTTGTGCACCGGCAGGCAAGAGCGAATCTCGGCCGTGGCGCCGGCATGAGCGGCTACGGCGAGCTCGGAGATATTGCCGACGGCGACGGTGGCTCCGGCATTGATCCAAGGATCGACGCGCTCGTGGTCGACGGCGCGGCAGACCTCGTCGAGTACGGGAACGATACCCTGCTCAAATGCATCGGCAGGGGAGAGTCCGAC
>URNC01000102.1 GCA_900549065.1 uncultured Collinsella sp.
AGTCTCGTGGGCTCGGAGATGTGTATAAGAGACAGAATAGTTCCTGATTAAGGCTTATTCGAGCTTTTCAGGAACTATTTCACCGCAACTTTCTGTAAGGGTGGTTTTAAGTGCCGCCGAGGGGCACTAATCAACCGTTTGCCGATATGTTTGGCTCTGACTCATGACTCTGACCTGCCCCGTCAAGCTTTTGGTCAGTTCATGGCAAGGTCTGGCGGACCAAATATGGGATAGCGTAGTGTCATTCACTCCCCCTCGAGACCATGGGGTCGAAAATGAGTCATGATAAACGCTGTTCCAAACCGCAAGTAGAGCTGTTCTTCAGGTTATTCGAGGCCCATCATGGCGGGCATCTGTTTGTAGCCACCAAAAAATGGGATGAACGCTGTGCCTACGCGCTCATGCAAAAAGAGATGATTATTCGACTCTACAACCATGTCTACGCTGATCCCGCATATTGGAATGACCTCGGCGTCGAAGATCGCATCTTTCAATTGGCATCCGCTATTGCGGTCGTTGAACCGGATGCCGTGTTTTGTGGAGCAACGGCGGCACTGCTCTATGGCATCGGTTCTGCATATTCGCTTCTCGACAAGGTGCAAGTGCTGCTGCCGCGTTCCACCAGACGCGATATGTACGAATTCGTTGAATACCGACGCTGGCGGTCGGGCGACGTATGGCAGCTCGGCCCGTTTACGTTAACGGATCCATATCGCACGGTGGTCGACATCGCCCGAACGAGCGCTTTTCGATATGCACTAGGCTATGTCGACGGGTTGGCTCGTGAGTACGGTGTCGAGCGTGAAGAATTGCGTGCATATGCACAAGCGAACTGCCGCGGACTGCACGGCATCGCGCGCGCATTTGACGTTTTTGAACACATGGATGGCAGATCGGATAACGGTGGAGAATCCGAAGCACGGGCGGCAATGATTCTGGCGGGAGTTGCCGCTCCCGAACTTCAGGTTGAAATCACTCGACCGGGAAACGCCAGCTATTATTTGGCAGATTACGGCTGGCAGATGCCAAACGGCTCTTGGATGCTGGCTGAGCTGCATGGACTAGGCAAGTTTGAGGACGATGCCCAAAATGATCCGGAACATACTGCGGCAAAAACCTATCGAGCTGCCCTCATGCGCGATGCGAACCTGCGTGCCATGGGCCACAACGTCATTCATTTCGAGCTCTCAGACACCTACGATGTCAAGGCGTTCGGCTCCATGATACGCGGCTACGGTATACCAACCACAAAACCCTACCTAGAGTCCTGACCGGCTGTCCTCATCTTCTCGACAACAGAACCCATCATCGACCCAGCCCGCTCGGCCTCAATAAGTTGCGGTGAAATAGTTCCTGGATAACAGCTTTTGCGGCTAATCCAGGAACTATTTCACCGCAACTTAGGTGGGGATGTGGGGTCCCTGGCATGTATATGAAAATGGCTCTGGTCCCAAAAGGAACCAGAGTCATTCATCTATCTTATGGAGCGGGCGACGGGAAGTCCAAGGGTTTGCTTCGCAAACCCTTGTTTCGCTGCGGGCCATTGGCCCTTGCGTACTGCGCTGGAAAATGCTCACGCATTTTCTCAGCTTCGCACCCTGCCGGGTTCGATTCCCGTCGCCCGGCACGCTTATGAAAACGGCTCTGGCACCAAATGGAGCCAAACCCGTTAAAACTATCCTATGGAGCGGGCGACGGGAATCGAACCCGCGTCATCAGCTTGGAAGGCTGGGGTTCTACCATTGAACTACGCCCGCAAGATATGGTCGGGACGACAGGATTTGAACCTGCGACATCCTGCTCCCAAAGCAGGCGCGCTACCAAACTGCGCCACGTCCCGAAGGTGTTGAGCAGCTAAGGTCTAAACCTTGCGTGTCCCAAAGCGAAGGAAATTATAGGGGAGACTCCCCGCCTGTGCAAGCGCAGAAACCCTAGCTCCTCGAATGTGCGACAAACTGACTATGGGCCAGGCCGATCACAAACGCCACCACGGCGACTGGTGCCCACGCGGCACCGATATCTGCCAGCGGCAACGCATCGAACGGCAGCCACGCGCCAGCAAAGAACGCATCGCGGACCGAAGTGATTACGCTCTGCACCGCGACAACGCCGCCGACCCAGACCCACACCTGCGGATGCGCATCGCAAAAGCCGTGCACCAGGCCCATAAGCACCAGCACAATGGCAACGGGATACAAAGCGTTGAGCATGGGCACCGAGAACATAAGGATCACGTCGAGGCCCACGTTGGAGAGCACGCACGAAAACGCTGCAAACACAAAGGCGAGCATCGCAAAGGGACGGCGCATGGCCTCCTCGGAAGCCTCCGCTCCCCCTTCGACCACATACGTCTCGCAGAAGTAACGCGAGCAGCAGCTGATAAGGCCAATACACACGTTCATGCAGGCGAGGAAAAAGATCGCAAAGACCACGACCGTGCCGACAAGGCCAAAGTGCATGGAGGCAGAGCGGGCAAGGATGGCGGCGCCATTGGTGGCATCGGGCACAACCGTGCCGAGCTGCATTCCGGCAAGCGCCAGGCCGCAGTAGATGATGGCCATGAGCACACCGGCGATCACACCGGAGCGTGAGATCTCGAAGGCCACGCGCTTATCGTCGGTAACACCCAACTCGTGGATGGTCTCGGCGATGATGATGCCGAAGGCGAGCGACGCGAGCAGGTCCATGGTCTGATAGCCAGTCAAAAAGCCCTGCACGGCGGCGCCTGCATCGTAGGGAGCCTGAGGCGCGGCAGCGGGACCAAGCGGCGAGATCACAGCAGCACCCACGACCAGCACGATGAGCGCAATGAGCGCGGGGCCCGTAATGCGGCCGAGCACGCGCGTGATGACACCCGGGCGCAGCGTGAGCACAAACGCGACGACGAAGAACCCGATGGCAAACACCAGACGTGCCGTGCCGAGCGAAACGCCCTCGGGTAGCAGCGGAACCAGCATTTCGAAGGCCGTAGAGCTTGTGCGAGGAATGGCCAGGCACGGACCGATGGCCAGATAGACCGCCGCAACGAAGAATTCGCCAAACTTGGGATGCACGCGGCCGGCAAGCTCGCGCGCCGTTCCGGCAAGCGCCACGGCGATAAAGCCCATGACGGGCAGGCCGATGGCAGCTATGAGAAAGCCGAGCATGGCAACCGGCGTGGCAGAGCCTGCCTGCAGCGCCAGCAGCGGCGGAATAATGAGGTTGCCGGCGCCAAAGAGCATCGAGAACAGGGCGATGCCGACGGTGACGACATGGTCGGAGCGCAGACCGCGCGGGGCGGATGAAGCCATGAGAGCACCTTTCGAATCGAAACAAAAACGGGACGGGCAAAAACACCCGTCCCGCAAGTATAAACGGTCTAGCAGCTTTAGCAGGCTAAATCGCGCAAAGCGTCGATCGCGGTGTCGACTTCCTCGTCCGTGTTGAAATACCCAAACGAGAAGCGAACGACACCCTGACGCTCGGTCCCCAGCGCACGGTGCATGAGCGGAGCGCAATGGGTGCCGGGGCGCGTCGCAATCCCCCACCCTTGCATGAGTGCATCCGAGATCTCGGCCGAATCGATATCGCCCACGTTGAGCGACACGATCGCAGAGCGCGTCGGCTGGTCAAAGGCACCATAGAGCTTAATCCCCGGAATCTCGCGCACACCGGCAAGGAAGCGATCCGCCAGTGCTCGCTCGTGTGCCGCAATCGCCTCGACTCCACCCTGGGCCTCGATAAAGTCGAGACCCGCGGAAAGTCCCGCGATGCCGTGACCGTTGAGCGTGCCCGCCTCCAGGCGCGTGGGCCACTCAAGCGGCTGCAGTGCATCGAAGCTGTGCACGCCCGTGCCGCCCATGGCCAAGGGCGCCACGTCGACACCCTCCGCCACGGCCAGACCGCCGGTGCCCTGCGGGCCCATCAGCCCCTTGTGGCCGGTAAAGCACACGACGTCGAGCCCCATGGCCTGCATATCGATATGCGCCGTGCCGGCAGACTGCGAGGCATCGACGATCACGAGCGCACCGGCCGCATGGGCCATGGCAGCTACGCGTGCAATGTCGACCGCGTTGCCGGTCACATTGGAGGCGTGCGTCACCACCACAGCACGCGTGCCCGGCGTGACCAGCTGCTCGAGCTCGTCGTAGTCGAGCACGCCGCTCGCATCGCAACCCGCATGCTCAACCGTCACACCCTGCTCTGCCGCCAGGCGGTTGAGCGGACGTAGCACCGAGTTGTGCTCAAGCACCGTCGAGACCACGCGGTCGCCGGGGCGCACCACCCCGTTGATGGCGGTGTTGAGCGCCGCCGTGGAGTTGGGCGTAAAACACACATGGTCCGCCCTCGGGCAACCAAAAAGGCGCGCAAGCTTGGCACGGCAGCCGTGAACGGTGCGGGCCGCGTCGAGCGCACCCGACGTTGCACCGCGTCCGGCATTGCCGAGCGAGCACATCGCCTGCACCACGGCATCGATGACCGTCTGCGGCTTGTGCATGGTCGTCGCCGCGTTATCCAGGTAGATCATCGCACGACCTCCCACATATCAATCACGGTGAAGCCCTCGGTGGGGACGCCTGCCGCGGCGAGTTCGCCGCGCAGCAGCTCCTCATCGACAGGCAACGCTTTCCACGCCAGACCGCAGCCGGCAGCGACCTCCCCGGGAACGGGAATCGTTCGCCCGGGAAGGCCGCGCTCGATGCACAGGGACTCGCACCCCATGGCGGCCGCCGTGGTAGGAAACGTGATGACAAGCGCCGGGCGCTTCTCCCTCATGGCAACTCCAACCAATACGCTACGGGCGCACGACGCGCACGGCCTGCTCCATCTTCTCCACGATCACGTACATGTTGGTGACCTCGCCCACGGCAAGCTGGTCCTTAATGCCATAGTGGTCGAGGCAGGTGCCACAGGTAAGAATCTCGACGCCCTGCTCGGCCAGTCCCTTAAGGTCGTCGAGCACCGGAGAGCCCTCGACGGTGAGCTTGGCGCCGCCGTTGTAGAACAGCATAGTCGCGGGCAGCTCCTCCTGCTGCGTCACGGCAAAGATGAAAGCCTTCATGAGCTTGTGGCCCAGCTCGTCGTCGCCACGGCCCATGCAATCGGTGTAGACGGAAATGACGAGTTTGCCCTTGCCGGCGCTGGTATCGCAGAAGGCAGCGCCATCCTGCTCGGGATCGGCAACGGCAACGGCGCTAGAGGTCGCCACGGTCACGTGCCACTCGGCGTCAGAAACCTTCTCGACCGAGGCCGTGCAGCCCTTCTCCTGCGCCATCTTGGAGATGTTCTTGACGGCGGTCTCGTTGTCGACCGAGGTCACGACGGCGCCCTCGCCATCGAGCTGTTTCAGGGCTTTGAGCGTCTTGACGACGGGCAGCGGGCAGGCATCGCCCATGGCATTGACTTCAATCTTGGTAGACATAGCAAATTCCTTTCGAAAGAACCGTTCTAGAGAACGGCAAACAGTTACATAAACGTGCGGGCTAGCGAACAACGCGGACGGCAGGACCGCCCGGCACCGGCTCGCACACGCGGCCGATTGTGGCGGCAACGCGTCCTTCGGCATCCAGGCGACGCGCAAGCTCATCCACATCGACAGCAGGTGCCGCGATAAGCAGGCCACCAGACGTCTGCGGATCGTATAGCGCATCCAGCATGCCAGGCTCCAGGCCCTCGTCGGCAGCCACGCGTGGGCCAAAGAAGTCCTGGTTGCGGTAGGCGCCGGCGGGGATAATGCCAAGACGCGCCATGTCGAGCACCTGGTCAAAGAGCGGTACCGTTCCCGACGCAAGCTCGATCTGCACGCCCGAGCCCTCGGCCATCTCGCACGCGTGCCCGATCAGGCCAAAGCCCGTAATATCGGTACAGCCGTGAAGCTCGAGTCCCTCGGCCAGACGGATCGGGGCCTCGTTGAGGGTGCGCATCGAGTCGAACATCGGACCAGCCTCGTCCTGCTCGATGAGCTCGCCCTTAATGGCCGTGGTGATGATGCCCGAGCCGATCGCCTTGGTCAGCAGTAGGACATCGCCCACGCACGCACCGTTGTTGGCGAGCATACGGTCAAGTGCGACAAAGCCGCTCACGGACAGACCGTACTTGGGCTCGTCGTCGTTGATGGTGTGGCCGCCCGCGATGGAGCAACCCGCCTCGACGCACTTGTCGGCGCCGCCCGCCAGAATCTGACCGGCAACCTCGACGCCCAGGCAACTGGGTATGCAGAGCAAGTTCATGGCATGGCTCGGCCGCCCGCCCATGGCGTAGATATCCGACAGCGAGTTGGCCGCGGCGATCTGGCCAAACAGAAACGGGTCGTCGACCATCGGCGGAAAGAAGTCGATGGACTGCACGAGCCCCAGGTTCTCCCCTACGCGAAAGACACTCGCATCGTCGGAGGTATCGAACCCCACGAGCAGGTTATCGTTATGCACATTGGGCAAGTCGCCCAGGACCTGGGCGAGGGCTCCGGGAGCCAGCTTAGCGGCTCAACCGCTCGCGGCCGTCATGGACGTGAGCCTCATGGTGTCCTTAGCCATACGAACCCCCTTCCAACAAATCAACGACTTTAAGTATACGCCCCAGGCACGCTTCCCAAGAGACCGCCGACGGCTCGAACGTCGAAGGCGGAGCCGCAAGCGCCTGCGCGATAGCATCTGCCAGTGCGCGCTCAAACAACGGAAGGTCGGCCGCCACGGGCGTGTCGACATCCGTCATACGCGGCGACGCCACCCACGTCACGGGAGCGCCGGGAAGCATCGCCTCCATCCAGGGACGAACGCCGGGCAAATCGGTCGCCACAACTTTGCAGCCGCACGCTAGGGCCTCGATCGTCACGAGCGGCAGACCCTCGTAAAACGAAGGCAGCACAAAGACGTCGGAACTGTGGTAGGCGCGCACGAGCCCATCGCCATCCAGGCGCCCCGCCAGCGTCACCGGCACATCCGAGGCCGCGGCCAAGCGCTCGACACGCGCGTACTCGGCATCGTCCCCGCGACCGCCCACAAGCACCAAGCCAGATGGGCGGACGCCATCGTCAATCGGCAATGACACGGCTCGAACCAGCGACTCGACGCCCTTTTTAAAGCAAATCTTGCCCACGTACACAAGCGATCCCGGCCGCCTCGCCACGCTTGCGTCGCGGCAGAAGACGCGATGGTCGTAGCCCGTCCCAATCACGTGGATGCGATCGGCATCGACGCCGCACACCAGGCCAATCTGCTCAGCCTGCTCAGCATGGAGCGCAAAGACGGCATCGAGCCGACGAACCGCACTTACGATGCGATCGCGCTCGAGCGCATGCGAACG
>URNC01000103.1 GCA_900549065.1 uncultured Collinsella sp.
GTAGTCTCGTGGGCTCGGAGATGTGTATAAGAGACAGATCCGAAAGCGTACCCATCAGACGCTCATGACGGCACAGCAGGGCGCGGTGGCACAGCTCAAGGCGCTCGTCGAAGATCTTCCAGAACTTGTCCATGTCCTGATGCGAGCTCAGCGCGACATCGGGCAGGTTGATGGTCACAACGCCCTGGTTAAAGCGACCGTAGTACTTGGGCTTGTTCGGGTCATAGTTCAGCGCGTTGGCCACGTTGTTAAATCCGTTACCGGAGCGGTCGGGCGTCAGGAAGCTGCGGCAACCCATGCAGGTATAGCAGTCGCCGTTGCCCGCGGTCTCGCCCTTCGACAGCTTGAGCTCGCGCATCTTCTTCTCGGAGATGTAGTCGGGCACCATGCGCTTGGCGGTGCACTTAGCAGCCAGCTGGGTCAGGTAGAAGTACGGGGAATTCTCGTGAACGTTATCGTCCTCGAGTACATAGATGAGCTTGGGGAATGCCGGGGTAATCCACACGCCGGCCTCGTTCTTAACGCCCTCGTAGCGCTGGCGAAGCGTCTCCTCCACGATCATGGCAAGGTCGTGCTTCTCCTGAGGCGTACGGGCCTCGTTAAGATACATGAAGACCGTCACGAACGGCGCCTGGCCGTTGGTGGTCATAAGGGTCACGACCTGATACTGAATCGTCTGAACGCCGCGACGGATCTCGTCACGCAGGCGGTCCTCAACGACCTCGCGGACCTTTTCGGGAGATGCGGAAACGCCGAGCTCCTCGAGCTCGCGGGCGACCTCGCCGCGAATCTTTTGACGGCTCACCTCGACGAACGGGGCAAGATGGGTCAGCGAAATCGACTGGCCACCGTACTGAGAGGAAGCAACCTGGGCGATGATCTGCGTCGCGATGTTGCAGGCGGTCGAGAAGCTGTGCGGCTTCTCAATCAGCGTACCCGAGATAACAGTGCCGTTCTGGAGCATGTCCTCCAGGTTCACCAGATCGCAGTTGTGCATGTGCTGGGCAAAGTAATCCGAATCGTGGAAATGGATCAGGCCCTCATTATGGGCATCCACGATCTCCTGGGGCAGCAGCACGCGCTGGGTCAGGTCCTTGGAGATCTCGCCGGCCATATAGTCGCGCTGAACGGAGTTGACGGTCGGGTTCTTGTTGGAGTTCTCCTGCTTAACCTCTTCGTTATTGCACTCAATCAACGACAGAATCTTGTCATCGGTCGTGTTCTTCTGGCGCTTCAGGCTCTGAACATAGCGATAGATGATGTAGTGGCGGGCAACCTCGTAGCAGTCGAGACGCATGATCTCGTCCTCGACCAAATCCTGAATCTCCTCGACCGAAACAGTGTGGCCCGCGTTCTCGCATGCCTCGGCGACGTTTTGCGCCGCATAAACCACCTGGCGGTCGGTAAGACGAGAGCTCTCCTCGACCTCCAAGTTTGCGGCGCGGATGGCATTGACGATCTTATCGATGTCAAAGACAACCTCGGTGCCGCTGCGCTTGATGATCTTCATCCTCTTGCCTCTTTCGCGTCGTAGCCTCATTGCGCTTCAGAGCCAAACGATGCCCGGCAGGGCTTGCCCCTGTCTTGCGGCGCCGTCGCGCAATCTGTGTTCTCGATAAACCATAAGTCCTCATGCGGACAATCCTCGCGGCCGATCAAGCGGCTCAAAGGCGTGTCCAAATGGGACGAATAAGGTCTTCGTTCTCTGTCCGCCATCTATCATACGACAAAGACGCATCTATATCCTGTATTCTTTTTTTAGTTCAAACACAACATATAGTGTTTCAGCAGGTCAAAGCAATTGGTCATTTTGCAGACGCATTAATTATGAGGGGTTCTTGGCAAGTCGGTAAAACGTTACCAACACGGCTACCTGCATGGCAGTTATAAAACCCCCTTAGTCAAGCCGCCGACAAATCCTACCAAAACCAAACCGCTCGCGCCAAAAGAATCCAAAAGATTATGCTTGACCAACATGTTGCGGTCGTGCCTTGCCAAGCCTCATGCAACCGCGGCACGAATCCTTGAAAGATATGTGCATGCAAACGGAGAAGATGAGAGTTTCCTCGGATGACTACTGAGAAGCATCCCGGAAGATCAAAAAGTCGAATTTTGGTGGTCTATTTTGTGGTGCGTTTTATGGTAAAACAAAACAGCCCAGAGAACATAGCCTCTGAGCTGCGAACATTTGGTGGGCGTTAGAAGATTTGAACTTCTGACCTCTTCCGTGTCAGGGAAGCGCTCTCCCCCTGAGCTAAACGCCCGATCAAGGGTGCGCAAGCGCGCAAGGGATAATATAACGGAGCCTGAACTCGGTGGCAAGAACATTTTTAAAAATCGCTTACATTGTGGAATTCGGGGGCTTTGTCGTATCCATTTCAAAAGAGCCTGCTGCCGCGATTTGGCTGTCGCATAATGCAAGGCCATTGCGGTATCGAGCTATGGAAAGACGCCTGCGGAATTGTCCTACCGATAAGCGGACAAGCCTCCAGCTGGTGACTTCGCCGTGGTAAGGTAAGCCGAATTGTTTCCAGACTGTTTCGGGGGAGTGGAATGAGCAAAGAGTGTGTCGAGCAGGTCGAAGGCGCAGGGGCTTCGGTGCCGATGACCGATATATCGAACATTGATGTGCCCGAGGGCACCGACGAGCTCAGCCGTAGCACCCGCCGCGCCTGGCGCGGGCGTCTGAACAGCGCTTCGACGCGCAAGATGATCACGGGCGTCTTGGCTACGCTGGTGGGCGGTTCGTTTTGGGGCTTCTCGGGCACCAGCGCGAGTTTTCTGTTCGATACCTACCACGTTGATACCTTGTGGCTTATGAGCGTGCGTCAGATTCTCGCCGGTCTACTCTTTATGGCCGTGGTTGTTACGCGCGACCGCGAGCGCCTGATTAAGCTCTGGACCACACCCGCCGATTGCAAGCAGCTGCTGCTCTTTACCGCCTTTGGCCTGCTGTTCAACCAGTTTTGCTATCTTTCGGCCGTGCGCCTGACCAATGCCGGAACCGCGACGGTGCTCCAGTGCCTGCAGCTTGTTATCATCATGGGCTACACCTGCGTGATCGATTGCCGCATGCCGCGTACTCGCGAAGTCATCGGCATTGGCCTGGCTCTGGGTGGAACCTTTTTAATCGCCACCGGCGGCGACCCCACCAGCCTGAATATCTCGCCGCTTGGCCTGGCAGCAGGTCTTATGTGTGCGGTCAGCGCCGCGTGTATGGCGGTGATTCCCGCCAAGATCCTGCCCGAATACGGCAGCCCCATCGTCACGGGCTCGGCAATGCTCACGGCGGGCGTGGTCTCGTGCGTCTTCGTGCAGCCTTGGGCGCATATGCCGGCGCTCGACGCCGCCGGCGTCGAGGCGCTTGCGGTGTTCGTGGTTATCGGCTCGTTTTTTGCTTACATGCTCTATATGCAGGGCGTTAAGGACATCGGCTCGGTGCGTGCGAGCCTCATCGGAACTGTGGAGCCGGTTTCGGCGACCATCACCAGCGCCGTTATGCTGGGCACGGTGTTTTTGCCGACCGACCTTATCGGCTTTGCCATGATCATCGTGATGATGTTCCTCACGGTGTAGCTGGCGCCGCCGCCAAGATGGAAAAGGTGTTGTGCCGCATTTTCGCCAATTGATGTCCGTGTCTGGAGTTTAGCTGTCGATGCTCAAAATGCCATAAACTAGTAACGTTATGGACTTTTTCATTGCGACTCAATTGCGAGGATTTCTTTATGGCTGGTAATCACTTTAAGGGCAGCGATAGCGGCCGTCCTGCAGTTCCGCCGCGTCCGAACGGGGCTGGTAAGGCCGGCACGCCGGGCGGCGCTGGACAGGGCAGTTCCGGTAAGCGCGTGTCCCCGGGCGAGACGGCGATGTTTACCGCTCTGTACGAGCAGTCTCAAAAGGCAAAAAAGACCGGCCGTGCAAAAGGGAATGTCTTTGCGGGCGGTGCAACCTCCGCGTCGCAGCCGAGCGGGGCTCCTTCGGTGCCTGCGAACAACGCAGGTGCTGCCAATGCCGCGAATGCCGCCGGCAACGTTAATGCCGGCAAGGCCGCCAACAATACTTCCTCTGCCGGTGGCGCGGGGCTTACGGGTAACCTTGGCACGATCTACACCGGCGCCTCCGAGACTGGCACGTTCGCCCGCCTGGATGATAGCGGTGCCGAGTTTGCGGGCTCGGGATCCAAGGAAGATTATTACGATTTTGGCTTGAACTACGGTAGCGACGCTTCGTCGAGTTCGACCTCTGACGGTCTGGTCCGTCATCGCCATCGCAAGGGCGAGGGCAAGAAGCGTCACACTGGCGCCATTATTGCCGCTGTAGTCGCGGTGCTTCTCGTTGCGCTTGGCGCAAGCGGCTTTATGCTGCTTAACTCGGCAAAGACCGTAAAGAGCGAAGCGAAGGAGGCTGTCGAGATCGTCGGTGGCCTTAAGGACAAGGTCACGTCGGGCGATTTTTCGACGCTGCCTGACGACGCGAAGAAGATCGATGAGCTCTGCGACAGCATGAAGGCGGAGACTTCGAGCCCGCTGTGGACGGCGGCTTCGTTTATCCCTGTGTATGGCAGTGACATCAACGCAGCCCGCACCATGATTGATGCCCTGTCCGATGTCTCGAGCAACGCGCTGGTTCCCATGGCCGACAACCTTTCGCAGGCCACGCCCGGCAAGCTGTTCCAGGACGGCATGATTAACGTGTCCGCGCTGCAGGCGGTCGCCGATTCGCTTTCCAGCAGCTCGAAGGTGTTCAAGAGCGCCAACGAGAAGGTCCAGGGCATTGGCGATACTCATATTTCCCAGGTGACCGAGCTGGTCGATAAGGCCAAGGACGGCTTTGCCACCCTCAACGGTGCGGTTGACGCGGCGGAGAAGGTCGCCCCCGTCCTTCCCCAGATGCTCGGCGCCAACGGCCAGACGCGCAACTACCTTGTGTACGCCATGAACAACGTCGAGATTCGTGCCTGCGGCGGCTTTGGCGGTTCGCAGGGCCTGATTTCGGTCACCGACGGCCAGATGTCGATTGGCGAGTTTGTTCCCCGCATTGGACTCAGTGAGGATGAGGCAGTCGAGAGCGTCGACGAAGAGGATGAGGCACTGTTCGGCAACCACAGTAACCTGTACAACTCGGGCAATACCTATTCGCCTGATTGGCCCCGCAACTCGCAGCGTGTCGCAGCCCTGTGGAAATCTCAATATGGCCAGGACGTTGACGGCGTCGTGGGTATCGACCCGGTGTTCCTGCAGTATCTGCTGGGCCTGGTCGGTAACGTGTCACTGCCCGACGGAACGGTTGTCGACGGTACCAACGCTGCAAAGGTCCTCATGCACGATGTGTACTGGAACTATCCGGTCGAGGAGTCTGACGGCATCTTTGCATCCGTCGCCAGCGCTGCCTTCGACAAGATTCTTGGCGGTATCGGCGATGTCGATGTTGCGAAGCTTGTCAGCGCCGTTGAGCGCGGTGCCGAAGAGGGCCGCCTGATCGCTTGGATGAGAAACGATGATGAGCAGAATGCCATCAAAGAGACGGGCATTGACGCTTCGCTGCCCGATCCGGATGATCCGAGTGCCGATCCCGTTGCCGGCGTTTACTTTAACAACCTGAGCTTCTCCAAGCTCGACTGGTATCTGAACGCCGACACGCAGATTGGACAGGGCGTGAAGAACGGCGACGGCACGTGCTCCTATCGCATCACCGTTACCCTGACGAACATCATGACGCAGGAGGAGGCTGGCAAGCTGCCCGACTACGTTGCGGCGAGCGCACCCGATGCCGCGCGTGACGACGAGCGTCTGAATGTCTCGTTGTTTGCCCCGACGGGCGGCAACATTACTGATCTGACCGTCGAGGGCACCCAGTTTGGTCTTGGCGCCGCTACGTGGCATGGAATCCCCTTCTATTCGGGCACCGTTGACCTGCATGCTGGCGAGACGACGACGATCACGTATACGCTGACCACGTCGGCCGAGGCGGGGGACAAGCCGCTTACGCTGCGTCAGACTCCTACATGCCAGGCGGCTCGCGACAGCGCGTCGGCGTAGGGTTTTTCTGGTAGCGCAGACAATCGAGTACCATTTTGGGGCGGACAGGCAATCTGTTCGCCCCTATTTTGTAAGGAGAGCGCATGAAGTACTTTGGCACCGACGGCTTTCGCGGTGAGGCCAACGTTGGGCTGACGGTAGAGCACGCTTATAAGATTGGCCGTTTTGTGGGCTGGTATTACGGTGCCAACCGCGAGCGCAAGGCACGCGTGATCGTGGGCAAGGACACGCGTCGTTCGAGCTACATGTTCGAGGCGGCGCTGGTGAGCGGTCTGGTCGCGAGCGGTGCGGACGCCTATATGCTGCACGTGATCCCCACGCCGGGCGTAGCGCATCAGACCGTGGAAGGCTGCTTCGATTGCGGCATCATGATCAGCGCGAGCCACAACCCGTTTTGCGATAACGGCATTAAGCTTGTCAACAGCGACGGCTTTAAGATGGACGAGGACGTACTGGAGCTCGTCGAGGACTATATCGATGGCAAGAGTGAGGTGCCGCTGGCCACGGGCAACCACATCGGCGCCACGGTGGACTACATGCAGGGCCGCAACCGCTACATTGCTTCGCTCATCGCCAGCGCGAACTTTTCGTTGCAGGGCGTCAAGATCGGTATCGACTGCGCCAACGGCTCGGCTTCCTCGGTTGCCAAGCCGGTGTTCGACGCGCTCGGTGCCGACGTGCGCGTGATCAACGCCGCGCCCGATGGCTTTAACATCAACGTCGACTGCGGCTCCACGCATATGGAGCGCCTGCAGCGCCATGTGGTGGAGCAGGGCCTGGATGTGGGCTTTGCCTATGACGGCGATGCCGATCGCTGCTTGGCCGTGGACGAGCGCGGTCGCGTGGTAGACGGCGACCAGATCCTGTACGTGTGCGGCGTGTACCTGAACAAGCACGGTCGCCTTTCGGGCGGTACCGTGGTGCCGACGATCGCCAGCAACTTTGGCTTGGTCAAGTCGCTGGAGCTTGCCGGTCTGAGCGCCGTGACCAGCGGCGTGGGCGACCGTCACGTGTATGCCAAGATGCGCGAGGGCGGCTACAGCCTGGGCGGCGAGCAGACGGGCCATACGATCTTTGGCGATATCGAGCGCACGGGCGACGGCATTATGACCTCGCTGCGCGTGATGGAAGTGATTCGTGCCGAGCGCGAGACGCTCTCGCAGCTCACGGCTCCGTGCAAGCTGCTGCCGCAGGCGCAGGTGGCCGTGCAC
>URNC01000104.1 GCA_900549065.1 uncultured Collinsella sp.
CTCGTGGGCTCGGAGATGTGTATAAGAGACACTCCATCTACTTTGGTAACGGCCACAACGGGACAGTTGTGACGTTGAGCCTCGGCGGTGCAGTCCAGCACCTCTTGCGTCAAGCCCGAGTAGCTAAAGGCGATTGCCATATCGCCCTCATGCATGTTCTTGGCACATAAGAGCTGATCATGCCAGTCGTCGTACAGATGGCACTCTTTGTCGACACGCATGAGCTTTTGCGCCAGGTCGTGCGCGACCAAACGAGAGGCACCAATACCGAACAGATTGACCGCGCGTGCCCGCTTAAGACGGGCCGCGCATCGCTCCAAGACGGTGTAATCGAGCGTTCGCGCCGTCGCCTCGATCGTGCGCACGTTGCTTTTCATCACCTTCCCCACGATACGTTCGACGCTGTCATCCATGGAGATGTCCTCGAGGGCTACGTTTTTCTTGTCACCTAAGAGTGCCAGCTCGGCAATCAGTTCGCGCTGGAACTCCTTGTAGCCCGCAAAACCCAAACGCTTGCAAAAGCGCAAAATGCTCGAGGGCGAGGAGAACGTGACATCGGCAAGACCGCGGACGGACAGCCCGACCACCTCGTGCGGATGAGCGCTTACATATGCGATGACATTGCGTTCCGCCGGGCTCGCGCTGAGCTCACGCTCGCGAAGCCGCAAAAGCAATCCGTTTGCCATCTCAAACACCTCCGTTGAGAAGAATTAAAGACCAACGAACGATTCGTACCGGATACAAACAGCTTTTGCGGTACATTGTGCCGCATCGTGGCGCACAAAGGGCGAGCGTTCTACCGCTCGCCCCTCAAATCCGACCGCTCGGAAATACGCGCGACACAAAATAATTCAACGAGGTCGCATTATCAGAAACGGGTTTGTTACCGGCTAGTGCCTCGCATGGGCGCCGATCGGCCGAGTCGCATGGCGCACCAACGCCGCTGCCAGCAATACCAACAGCATGGCGGTGATATAGCCCGCAGCATCGAATCCTAAATCGATAACGTCGAAATGCCTGCCGGGAACAAAGATCTTATGCACCTGATCGCCAACGGAGCAGGCGGCGCAAAAGAGCAATACGGGCACGCAACGGGAGCATACGCTCCACGGACGCCTGGAAAGGCAAACCACGACCACGGAGGCGAATAATCCGACGAAGAAAAACTCTACGGTATGGGCAACGCGACGGACGTTTGTGCCCACCCATATGCGAATGGAAGCAAGTCGGCCAGACCGGACATTCGAGGCAGCCGAATCGGCGCCCCCGGTCATTCCGTTCTCTGTCTGGGCTTCACCCGTGGCATCAGCAGCCTGAACGCCCGTAGCCTGACCCTCCACCACACGCGCGGTGGACTCGCTCAGCAACGACGTCTCCACCGCATTTTGCTCCGTCAGCACCCAGATGCCCGCCAGCGTTGCAACGAACAGAACAATTGCGGTCCATCCGATTATTTGTTTTACGCGCGCCAAGGGCCAACCTCCTTTTTTTGAATATCAGCGAGTGTAGCCCCAAATGGCATCGTCACCGTATCAAAATTTGAATCGCAACAGGAAGCGACAAAGCGACGCAAACCCCTACCCCGCCTCGCGCATCCAGCGATCGAACGTCCCCACGCACACGCCCAGGCACTTTGCTGCCTGGCTGCGGGTAATATCGCCTGCCTCATAGCTATCGCGCACCAGCTCAAACTGAGGAGGGCACGGCTTGCGAGGTCGACCGAAACGAACCCCTCGCGCCCGCGCCGCTGCAATTCCCTCCGCTTGGCGCCGATGGATATTCTCGCGCTCCACCTGCGCCACGTAGCTCAGCAGTTGCAACACAATATCGGCAATCAGGGTGTTGGTCACATCCGGCGCGCCGCTGGCCCTAGCGCGCGTGTCAAGCAATGGCATGTCCAACACCACAATGGCAACCCCGAGCTCCTTGGTAATGCGTCGCCATTCCTCAAGAATCTCGGAGTAATTACGACCAAGTCGGTCGATAGAAAGCACCACCAGCACGTCCCCGTCTCCCAGGACGTGCAACAGCTCGCGATAATGCGGTCGATCGAAGTCCTTGCCGCTCGCATGGTCGGCATAAATATTCGCTGAGCCCACGCCATAGGCGCCCAGCGCATCCAGCTGCCGATTCAGATTCTGATCGCGCGAACTCACCCGCGCATACCCGTACACCGTCGCCATCTCATCCCCGCTTTCTTGTAAACCTGCCAAAAGGGACAGGTTTATTTTGGTAGGTTTTACCTCTCAAATAGCAGGTAAGCGGGCGGCCGAGCAGACGGCAAGGTAGTCACGATTCAAATGCGAAGGGCGGTCCCGAAAGGCCGCCCTCCGCTCCCCCACCATGAGTCGGGATTTGGCTAATGGATAAGCTTAAAGTCCAAGTGCCCACGCGTGGTATTGACGCGCGAGACCTCGACAATCACGCGCTGACCCAGTTCATAGCGAGTCCCCGTGTCGGCGCCCGTCAGCGTAAGCGCGTCCTCGTCAAACTCGAACCACTCGTTGCCCAGGCTCTTGATCGAAACCAAGCCTTCGACCTGCGTTAGGTCCAAGCGCACAAAGAGGCCCATGCTGCTAACCCACGAGACGGTTCCGGCATAGCGCTCGCCTAGACGGTCCTCATAGTACTGGGCAATCTTGATCTTTTGCGTCGCATGGCTGGCGGCATCTGCCGCGCGCTCGGCATCGCTACATGCGCGGCAGATCTGCGGCAGAATGCGTGGCAGCGACTCGCGCCCCTTGCCGATCAGCCGCGGCGTACGGACCAAGGCGTCCTTGCCGCCGAGCTGCTCATAGGCCAACTGCAGTTTGAGCACGCGGTGCACCACCAGATCGGGGTAGCGACGGATGGGACTCGTAAAGTGACAGTAGCACGGCGCGGCGAGCGCAAAGTGGCCCTCGTTGCGCGGCTTGTACAGCGCGCGCTGCATGCTGCGCAGAAGCAGCGTGTTGACGAGCGGTGCGTTGGCCGTACCGGCGGCAGCATCAACTGCAGCCTGCAGCTCATCGGGGCTCCCCAGGGCAATACCGGCAGCACGGCGATCGTCGATGATGCCTAGCTGCGCCAGCGCAACGGCAGCACCGTGCAGGCTATCGGGGCTCGGATCCTCATGCACACGATAGCAGGCCTCGATATCACGGTCTGCCAGCCACTCTGCAACGCACTCGTTGGCGAGCAGCATGGCTTCCTCGATAAGCGACGTGGCACACGAACGCTCACGCGCCACAATCTGCACGGGCACTCCGTCCTCATCCAATAGAGCGCGAATCTCGGCTGTGTCAAAATCGACTGAGCCGCGGGCGCGACGAATACGACGGCGAAGTTCGGCGAGTTCGTTAGCGGCGACAAGGAAATCGCCGAGGTCGATGTTGTAGCCGCGGGCGGCCTCCTCGCACGCAAGACCGCGCTCAAGCGCTTCCTCGCGCGAGGTCTCGGCAGCCGCAACATCCTCGGCTGCACCCTCCAGCACCGAATACTCAACCGCGCCGGCACGCACCAGCAGCGCCTCGGCGCCGTCATAGTCCATACGCACACGCGAGCGAATCACGCTGGGATACGGATCGTAATGCCGCACGCGACCCTGCGCATCGAGCTCGATATCGACGGTAAACGCAAGACGGTCCTCGTCAGGGCGAAGCGAGCACAGGTCATTGGACAGGCGTTCGGGCAGCATGGGAAGCACGCGATCGGCCAGATACACCGATGTCGTACGATGGCGAGCCTCAAGATCGATATGCCCGTCCCAAGCCACATAGTGTGAAACGTCGGCGATATGCACACCCAGCTTGTAGCCACCCTCGGGCGTGCGCTCCAACGAAATGGCATCGTCAAAGTCGCGCGCGTCGACCGGGTCGATCGTGATGACAAAGCGGTCGCGCAGATCGCGGCGGAGCGGGTCCTTAAGCGCCGCGGACACATCGAGCGAAAGCCCCTCGGCCTCGTCCAGCGCGGCCTCGGGATAGCTATCGGTATAGCCGTAACGCGCCATCACATATTGAACGCCCAAATCGGGCGCGTCATCTCCGCCAATGCGGCGTTCGATCGTCACAGTGCCCGATTCCAGGCGCGTCGGGTAGGTCAAAATGCGCGCGACAACAGCATCACCCGGGTGGACACCCAGACGATCCGCCGAGGTATCCTTGGGCAAAATGAAGAAGTCAGCCTTCAAGCGCGAATCGAGCGGCTCGATCACACCGAGCGGACCGGCGGTCTGGTACGTACCCACCACGCTTATGGCTGCGCGCTCAACTACGCCCTCGATCACGGCGCGACGCTCGCCATGCGGGCTATTCTTAATGCTCACGGCAACGGTATCGCCGTCCATGATCTCACGCTTGCCGCGACCCATGACCTTGTAGTCGCCATTCTCGGTTATGACATAGGCACTGTGCTCATGGAGCTGCACGCGCCCGGTCAGGCTCGGACGGCGTTCGCTGCGCACCGGCCCGCGCTTATTGCGAGCTCCACGCTTATGCTTGTTATTGCGCCCCATGGCGCCTCCTAACTATCGATTGCGAACTCCAAAGAGTCTACCCAAATGATTCGCTTTCCTGCCGTCCCCTAGGGATCAAAAAACGGGCCGCCCCATAAGAGACGACCCGTTGGAAGGGGTGAATTCCAGACATGCTTACACGCGCAGGTAGCGGCGCATGGCGATGGCAGAACCAAAGAGACCGATAATCACGCCGACCAGAATCAGCGCAGCATAGGTCACCAGGTAGTACTGCATCGGCAGGGCAAACGACATCCAGCCGATGCTCTCCTGCAGACGCGGAATCATCAAATTGCGCAGCAGCTCCAGAACGCCGATGGAAAGCAGCGAGCCCAAAATGGCCTGCAGCACGCCCTCGGTAATAAACGGGCCGCGAATGAAGCCGTTGCTGGCGCCGACCAGACGCATAATCGCAATCTCACGACGACGCGCCGTGATGGACAGGCGAATCGTGTTGTTGATGAAGATGAATGCGATAAAGGTCAGAAGGCCAACGAGCACCACGGCGGCGATGCGGATGTAGTTGGTCACCTGGAACAGGCGGCTCACTTCCTCCTGGCCGTACAGCACGCTCGCGTTGACGTCGCCGTCATCCGCAATCTTTTGGAAATCGGCATCCTTCTTGAGCTTCTCGGCCGTGCTTTCGACCTTGGACGGATCGTCCATCTCAATTGCAAACGAAGCCGGCAGCGGGTTCTGGCCATCGAGTGCGCTCATGGTGGCGTCGGCGTTGCCCGACATCTTGCTCGTATACTCGGCCAGCGCGTCGTCCTTGTCCTTATAGGTCACGGACTTGACGTTATTCCATGTCTTAAGCTCGGCCTCAAAAGCCTGAACATCGGCCTGATCGGCGTCATCGCTAATGAACGCGTTGATGACAACCTGATCCTCGACGGTGCCGATCACGGAGTTCAGCATCGCGGAGCCCATGATGAACAGGCCGATGATAAACAGCGAAAGGAAGATCGTGATGACGGCGCCGAGCGAGGTAGTCCAGTTACGGAAGAAGTGGCTGATTGCCTCTTTGAAGGAGTAGCCCACGTTAGTTGGTGCCATAGTTGCCGTAACCTCCTCTCTCCTGGTCGCGGATAACGTGGCCGCCCTCGAGGGCGATCACGCGACGGTGCATGCTATCGACCATCTCGCGGTCGTGCGTAGCGACAATCACGGTGGTGCCGGTGCGGTTGATACGCTCGAGCAGCTTCATGATGCCCAGCGAGATCGCCGGGTCGAGGTTGCCCGTCGGCTCGTCGCAGATCAGCAGCGGCGGACGGTTGACCATAGCGCGGGCGACGGCAACGCGCTGCTGCTCGCCACCGGAAAGCTGGTCGGGCAGCGAGTCCATCTGATCGGCCAGACCGACCAGACGCAGCACCTCGGGCACCTGGCTGCGAATAACGCCCTTGGGCTTGCCGATGCACTGCAGGGCAAACGCCACGTTTTCGTAGGCGGTCTTTTGCGGCAGAAGCTTAAAGTCCTGGAACACGGCACCAATCTGGCGGCGCAGGAACGGAACCTTGCGGTTCTTGATCTTCATGAGGTCCTGACCGGCAACCAGGATGCGGCCGCTCGTCGGCTTGACGTCGCGGTTGAGCGTCGACAGCAGTGTGGTCTTACCCGAGCCGGAGTGACCGACCAGGAAGACGAACTCGCCCGGATAGATCTCGATGTTGATGTCGTCGAGTGCGGGCTTGTTGGGCTGTGCCGGATAGATCTTGGTGACATGCTCCATAAGGATGACGGGCTCGACACCGGCCTGCTTGGCCATCTTCTTGCGGCTGGCCTGCGGATCGATAGGCGCAAACACCGACGTAAAATCGGGGTTGTTGAGCGCGTTATCGAGGCTTGCGACCTCGGCTGCCTGATCGCTCTCGACCACCGGGGCAGCAGGCTGCGTGGGGTCGGGAATAGCGGCAAAGAGACCGGACTGCGCAGGCTGAGGAGCCGGCGTCGCAGGGGCCAAGGGGTCGGGAATGCCGGCCATGGTAGGCTGCGGCGTGGCGACACCAGCCTGAGGCTGCTCCACGCGAGCGGTCACGGCCTGAACGGGCTCAAAACCCGCCGCACCGGAAAGCGCGACATCGCTGGTTGGATTGTAGGCAAAGGGATCGGATGCCGGCTGTGCCTGATCTGCCGGCTGAGCGGGGGCCTGAGCAACAGGCTGGCCCTCTGAATCCGGAGTGGCGAAACGACTGCCCTGGACGCCTGCCTGCGTCTTGGGGGCATCATCGCCCGCACCGGAGGTACGGAAGTGGTTACCCACTGGTGCTCCTTATCGTCGTGCGTTTAAACTACATGAGCGCTTTGTATTTTAGCAGCATTAGCTTTGCTGCACATAAGAAGCATGGCGTGCTTAGGGATCCCGTCGGCCGGGCACAGGGTTACTCTCCAAATCGTCCTCGGACGTGTCGGAGCCCCCGCTGCGCGCTTCGCGCGGCGGGGGCTCCTCCGTCCTGCGGAAAGATTTGGAGAGTAACCCTGTGCCCGGCCTGCGATAACTAAGGGGTCGCTGCGTTTTGCTTGGGTGCAGCAGCGCCGCGCTCGTGGGTTGTCTGAATTGCGCTTTGCCGATATATGCCCTTTTCCCTGATGGGACCGTGCTTGAGGGGCGTCTTCATGAGTTGCGGTGAAATAGGGACTGTTGAGCCTTTAAGCTGGCAAAACAGTCCTTATTTCACCGCAACTGAAACAGGGGCTGTCTCTTATACACATCTCCGAGCCCACGAGACTACGC
>URNC01000105.1 GCA_900549065.1 uncultured Collinsella sp.
CAGCAGGATGACTGCCGCCGCTCCCGCAAAGTTGGCAATCCAGTAGTCGCGCTTGGTGATGACGCGCTTTTCGCATGCCCACTGGCCGCACAAAAAGCCAATGTAGATCGCGAAGAGAAAGAGCACCAGCGCAAGCACCACGAACGTCCAGCTCATGGGCGCTACTCCCCGTGATGGTGGCCGCAGCAGCACTCGTGGCCATCATCATGGCCGTGGCCGCCGCAGCACTCGTGGTCCTCGCCATGGTGGTGGCCGCAACCGCACTCATGGTCGTCGCCGTGCTCGCCGCAACCGCAGCCGTCCTCGTGAGCACCGTGCTCTTCGGGACGATACTGCGACCAGTCCAGACCGGCGGCGATGGCGTCGGCCTCCTCCTTATAGAGGACCGTGACGGCCTGGGTACCCAGCTTGGCACCACCGATGGCGTCGAGCATGTCGTAGAGCGTAAAGGCCACGTCGGCACCGGGCAGCGCAAGCTCGCGGTCGTCGGCATAGGCGAGCGCCAAGCGCAGGTCCTTGATAAAGTGCTCGACCATAAAGCCGGGCTTGTAGTCGCCGTCGAGCGCCTTGGGAGCCAGGCTCTCCATGGCGCCGGACTTGCCGGTGCCGCCCAGGATCATCTGGCGGGTCTTCTCCAGGTCAAGGCCGCTCAACTCGGCAAATGCCATGGCGTCTGCCATGCCGACCATGCAGGCGCCCAGCGACACCTGGTTGGCGAGCTTGGCAGCCTGGCCCTTGCCGGCGCCGTCGAAGCAGCAGATGTTGGCCGCAAAGGTGGCAAGGATGTCGCGGACCGGCGCGATGTCGCTCTCGGTAGCGCCCACGATAGCCGTGAGCGTACCGGCGATAGCGCCCGACTCGCCGCCGGTGACGGGGCAGTCAAACGCCATGCGACCAGAAACCTGGGCGGCCTCGGCAATGTCACGGGCAAGCTCGGGCGAGCTCGTGGTGAGGTCGATCAAGACCGCGCCGGGCTTAGTGCACGAGAGCAGGCCGTCGCCCGCCAGGTAGAGTTCCTCGACCTCGGAGGGATAGCCCACCATGGTAAAGACGACATCGGCGTTCGCCGCGGCATCGGCCGGCGTATCTGCCCAGACGGCGCCGCGCTCGATAAGCGCCGCCGCCTTGGACTTGGTGCGGTTGTTGACCGTGACGGGATAGCCGGCGTCCAGAATGTGGCCGGCGATGGGGGCACCCATGATTCCGGTGCCAATGAATGCGACGGAGAGCTTGTTTGCCATGAAACCTTTCCTTTTGGGTTGGGTGTTGTTACCAGGTTGAATACTCGGTGCCAGCGTTTGGGCTGTGAGTCGAGGGCGATTACGGACGCAGCGCTTGCCTACTGACCGCGCACGCGGCGGGCGATACGGTCGGAAAGCGACGCCTTGTCGGCGCGGTTCTTACCCCAAAACGCGCAGCCCACCATGCCGGGGCCCACGTGCGAGCCGATGGTGGGACCCACGGAGCCGCGAATGATCGTGACGTCGGCGCAACCCTCCTCCTTGCGGATGGCGGCTTCGAGCCAGTCACCATCCTTTTCGGCATCGGCCGTCATGATGGCGATGGGCATGGTGCGATCGGGCACGTAGTTCTCGCGGAACGACTTGAGGATGGACTTGAGCGCCTTCTTGCGGCCGCGGTTGACGCCGATCAGCGACAGCGAGCCGGCCAGGTCGTAGGAGAGCTCGGGCTTGACGTCGAGCTTTGCCGTGAGCTGCGCCGCCGCGGGCGGAATGCGGCCGCCGGCAGCCAGTGCGTCGAAGCTCTCGAGCGTAAAGTAGCCGTGGACGTAGGTCTTTGCCTCGTTTGCCCAATCGACCAGCTGCTTGGCGGTCAGTCCCGCCGAACGCTGGCGCACGGCCTCGAGCGCCAAGAGCGCGCCGGTCGCGCAGGGCAGAGCGTTGTCGACCACGTACAGCTCAAAATCGGGATACTCGGCGCGCACGGCATCTGCCGCCTGGCACGCGGAGTTGTAGCTCGACGACAGCGCCGAGGTAAAGCACAGGTAGACCGTGGGCGTGCCCTCTTTGGCGCACTCGGTAAAGAACTCGATATAGCGACCGAGCGACACAGCCGAGGTGGACACGCGGGCACCAGCGCGCATGCGGTCGTAAAACTCCTTGGGCGTGATGCTCGACCAGATGTCATCCGTGCGCTCCTCGCCATCGATAATGAAGGGGAAACCCAGGATATCGACATCGAGGTTCGCGGCGACCTCGGGGCTAAAGTCGCAGCAGGTATCGACGACGATGCGGCAACGGTTCGAATGACCGGCGGATGCGGCCTTGTCCATCAAAGCGACTCCTTACGTAAAAAGGCGGCCACCCGCATGGGATGGCCGCCAACCGTTAACTCATGCAAGTTAACGTATTTTACTCGTCAAGTGTTTCGATGCGGGGCTTGATGATGCCATATCCACCATTCTTACGGTGATACACCACATTGATGAGACCGGTCGTCGCGTTCTCGAACACGTAGAAGTCGTGGCCCAGCAAATCGGTCTGCACCAGCGCCTGCTCCTCGGTCATCGGGGTGACATCGATGACCTTCTCGCGGACGAGCAGGTCGTCGTCCTCCTCGGGCAGCAGCAGGTCGGCCAGATCCTCAACGCGCTCGACCGGCGCGACATCCGCGGCACTGGCACCACCCTGGCGGTTGTCCACGACCTTGGTCTTGAACTTGCGCAGCTGGCGGGTGACCTTATCGGCGGAGAGGTCGATGGCAGCATACATATCTGCGCCGTGCTCGGCAACGCGAATCACCGAACCGCGGGCACGAACCGTAACCTCGACGATTGCCGGGTTGGGGTTCGAGGGGTTCTTCTCATAGCGAAGTACAACGTCGACCGTCATGGGCTCGATATCGAAAACCTTGAGCGCCTCGCCGATCTTCTCATCCACATGCGCACGCAGAGCATCGGTTACCGTCGTCTTGCGTCCAGAAACCTTGATATCCATACGTGGCTCCAATCTGCCTCGGGGACTTACTGTACTGGCTATGTACCCATTGCCGTGCATTTAATCACGCGGATTCCTAAAGACCCGAATAACGATTGCTTGATACCGCATACCGAAGTCTCGTACTTTTCCATGGCAAAGTGCGCTATGGGAGGGCGTCGGCGGCTTTGTATTTGGTCCCGAAAATTGGCTTTGACCTGCTGGGTTTATTGGGATGAAAAAGCCGGGCTCCCCCATCGGGGAAGCCCGGCAGTGCGTGTTGAAACCGTGAAGAGGTGTCCTTTCCAACGTATAGGAGACACCACCCCTAGCAATAACTAGCTATTGAGTTTGTTAATGTCGTCGTCGGTGATGGCGCCTTCTTGGCTGGACGATTTGTCCTCGGAGGATGCGGTCTCATTGTTGGAATCGGAGGACTCGCTGCCGGAGGACGTGGTCTCACTGGACTCAGAGTCGCCCGGCTGCACGTTAGCGCCCGAAACCGTCTTAGTGGTGAGGTCGTAGGGCATACTGCCATACCAGACAGAGTGGACCGCCTCGAGCGTGCCGTCGGCCGTAATACCGTCGAGGGCATCGCTCACGGCACGGCACAGTTCGTCATTGGACGAGAGGCCCGCAACATCAAGCGTCGAGGGTGCCTCGAGCGAACCGACATAGGAGACCTCGCTCATCAGGCGTGCAAGGTAGCCGCCGGCCGTGGAGTCGCAGATCACATAGTCGACCTCGCCGGACTCGAGCGCCTCAAAGCACTCGTTGATGTTGGAGTAGGTCTTTTGGTTGGCGGTGATGCTCTGCTTAGCAAGCGCCTCCTGCGAGGCCGAGGACATCTGAACGCCCAGGGTGGACGTGTTAAGGGTCTCGGTGGAAACGCTTAGCGACCCACCATCGTTAGTTTTACCGAACACGGAAGTGGCATCGTACAGGCAGGTGCCGAGCGAGCTAATATCCCCGTCCGTGGAGTTGATCTTGCCGATAAAGATATCGGCCTTTTTGTCGCCGAGCGCGGAACCTGCCGAGGACGCATCGACAAAGGCGACCTTAAGGCCCATGCGGCTTGCGAGGGCGCGGGCGGCGTCGACCGCATACCCCGTGAGCTCGCCGTCGGCGTCCTGCATGGCCTGCGGTGCATCGGAAGTATCGAGGGCAACCGTCAGGGTTCCGGAAGTGACCAGGGCATTGTCCGACACCGCCGGCGTGACCGTCTCGTACTCGATCTGGTCGATCGTGGGAGTCGTGAACGTAGACAGCGGGTTGAACGCGCATCCGCTCAGGCCCAAAACGGCGATGACCGCTGCGGTCCCAGCACCTAACCGAGCCGCGTGCATCAAGCTGCCCCTCACCATGTCCACTACCCTGCCTTCTGTGTCGTATACGATCCGTGCGTTGCGCGGAATATCGGGTTGTTCCCACCAGCTGACCTGGTATTTGACCCCACACTTGCGCACCGGGGTGTTTGCTCGGGAGGCCGCAGCCACCTTCACGACTGACCCGCTCGCCCGCGAGGCGGTATTGCCCCAAAGAAAGTAGAACGGACGGTGCGGCTTACATCTAGGACGCGCCATGATCGCGCCGCGCGCACGCGGTCGCTTACGTGGATCCCTTTGACCGCGTCTGTCTTGGACTAGGACGGGTATTTCGTCCGTCCGCAACCACAGCCTGGTAGGAACGAAGCGCATTATAACTAAGTTCAAGCTAAAGTTTAAGGTTAGGGGCGTTATTCGCATCGCGAGTACAGATTTCGCAGGTCAGGACGGGCCGCACGCGCTCTGATTGAGCCCGTCGCTCCCCTATGGAAAGCCCCAACACACCCGTCTTAGGGCGCCGTGGCCAAAAAATAGCAAATATGAGTACTGTTACCAATTTAGTAGCAGGAGTTTTTGGCTCTGCAAGCTGTTTTCACGCTCTATAACGTCAGATTGATGCCAGGATATTCCACATTTGTTTAATAACTTTCTAATTTACCCCATCTTCCAGTCCCAAAATCCCTGATTTTGCTGTTACTGAATTTGTAGCAGTACTCATATTTGCTATATTTTGGCCAGAGCATATATCCAACCCCCTGTTTCAGAGCATTGTTAGGCGGGTTTAAGCCCAAAACACGCCCGCAGCGTGTTAAGCAGCGCCTCTTGCTTTTTCCTGCGGGCATCGACACGATTCCGGTACCGCTTTCGCATACGCTGGTGCATGCGCCATGCGAGCGCCTCCATTGCTTCCATGTCGCAGAGTATCTCGTTATTGACCGTCGCGACCTCGATTCCCATAGTAATCAAGCCCGTGTTGCGTTTTTCATCATGGATACGTCCCCTCCGGGAGGAATGGCCCAGCTCACCGTTGTATTCCAGGTCAAACTGGGCTGCTTCCTGATACGCATCGCAAACTGCATGCGGCATCCCCGAGATTGCCTGCGCACGGTCATCGAACTCGATCTTGTAGTCGGTCTTAAAGGGACCGCAGGCAAATCCGCCATAGGAAAACGGAAGCGAAAACAGAGCGAGCATGATGCACTCCATGGGCGAGCGCAGGTTTTCCGAAAGATAGGGGCACAGACGCCGCAGCTGCTTGGCCGCGTTCCCCTTGCATGCCGCGAGGTAATCTACCAGGCGATCGGGTGTCAGCACGGACTCGACCTCAAAGTAACCGACATCTGGCGGCTGGTCTTTGTCCTTTGCCAATTTGTTCACGACAGGCGAGGTGTAGGGAGGCAGATACTTCCCGCGGTCGCTCAGTGAAATCTTAGAGCACAGTTCCTGGGCCAGGGCAAACGCCTGGATGCAGCCGACCTCGCGCGCGATGGCAACACAAAGGGCCTCGGGAGATAGACTGTACACCCCCGGTTCCACCTCTAGAATCGAGCCGGCGGGCAACCCGGAACACACGGACCAGCTCACGCCAGGGATGCGGCGGCGCTGCGCCGCAGATCCCACCAGCAAGCACAGATCTTCTTGCACCTCGCCGCTTGCGGCCCCAATCCGCACCAAATCGGGAAGATAGATGTCCTCGGTCGAGGGCGACGATGCGCGCAGCACACGGCGCTCTTCATCGGGATTAAGGTCCTTCCAGCTTATGTAGCCCATCTGCCGGCGCTCGGCGCGCATCATGCGCAGCGCCGAGGCACCCGTCAGAATTACGGAAGCAGCCAGCTGCTCGCTTGCAGGCTTGCCACGCTGCCCGATCTTTATTGCCATCTGAACCACCCCTACCAAACGCGTGCGATAGCGAGGCCATCAACGGCTGCGGCGCCGGCGCGCTTGAGTTCCGCCGAAGCCGCTGCCATCGTCGCGCCCGTGGTGATAACGTCGTCGATAAGCAGCAGGCGGCGGCCCCGCACATCCTCAACCGTCTCGTACATACCTTGGACACGCTCGCGGCGCTCCTCACGACCGAGTTCGCGCTGGTCGCCATGCCCGTACTTGACGAGAGCATCGAGCAAGGGAACACCCGACAGCTCGCAAAATGGGCGCGCAATGGCCTCCATATGATCAAAACCACGCCGCCGAAACGCTGCCGCCGTCGCAGGCACAAACACCACCGCATCCGCACCGGACAGCACACCTCCGTAGCGATCGGGCGCTACGACCTGGGCATGCAGGGCGGTGTCGTAGAGCAGCTCCGCCAGATACGGAGCCAGGCGTCGCTCGCCCGCATCCTTGTACGCTTTAATGATGCGCGGCAGCGGATGCGCATAGACGGCGCACGCCAGGCAGCGGTCGAGCGCCTCTGCCATTGCCGAGGACGTGCCCTCGACCGAACACTCAGTGCACAGCAAATCCCCAAACGGGGCGCCGCATCGGGTGCAGCTATGACGTGGGTCGATGAGCGTGAGCGCGGCCAGGCAGTCTTGGCAAATAAGCGCACCGGCGCGCTCGCAGCCGGTACATCGTGTTGGCGACAATGCCTCGAGCGCCTCGTACGTCGCGTGCTCGGCAAACGGTAGCAATTCGTCCGCAAACGGTAGGGCACCGGCTCCCTGCAGACGGCTCAATATGTTCAGATGGCTCTTCAAGACACAACCCTCCCTACGTTCGGTCGCGGGGAGGGTTGTTGATTCGGCGCTATGATACCCCGATGCGCTCGGGGCAAGGCGGGCTAAATCCGCTCGCGGGCGTTATTCGCCGGCGGGCGGTTGCGGTGCGGACGAAGACGGAGTCGAGCCCTCGCCGCCATCCTGGCGCGGCTTGCGGGAACGGCGACGGCGACGGCGCTTTTGACCCTGGTCGGTCGAGCCCTCGCC
>URNC01000106.1 GCA_900549065.1 uncultured Collinsella sp.
ATCTACACCTAAGCCTTCGTCGGCAGCGTCAGATGTGTATAAGAGACAGGTTCGAGACCTTCTTCTTCTTGCGCGTACGAAGGCCCTTCGTCGGCTTACCCCAGGGGGTAACGGAGGGACGACCAGAGGTGTGGTTCTTGCCCTCGCCACCGCCGTGCGGGTGGTCGACAGGGTTCATGACGGTACCGCGGACGGTCGGGCGCACGTTCATGTGACGCTTACGGCCGGCCTTGCCGATGACGATGTTGGAGTGATCGGCGTTGCCGACCTCACCGACGGTGGCGCGGCAGGTAACGAGGATGCGGCGCATCTCGGAGGAAGGCATACGGACGATGGCGTACTTGCCCTCCTTACCCATCAGCTGGCAGGAGTTACCGGCGGAACGGGCGATAGCAGCGCCCTTGCCCGGCTGGAACTCGACGGCGTGGATGAGCGTACCGACGGGGATGTCGGCGAGGGGCAGAGCGTTGCCCGGCTTGATGTCGGCGTCAGAACCGGACATGATGGTCTGACCGACCTCGAGGCCCTTGGGGGCCAGGATGTAGCGCTTCTCACCGTCAGCGTAGTGCAGCAGAGCGATGCGAGCGGAACGGTTCGGATCGTACTCGATCGTGGCAACCTTGGCGGGCACGCCGTCCTTGTTGCGCTTGAAGTCGATCACGCGGTAACGACGCTTCACGCCGCCGCCCTGGTGGCGGGTGGTGATGCGGCCGTTGTTGTTACGACCGGCCTTCTTGGGCAGGGGCTCGAGAAGAGACTTCTCGGGCTTGGTGCAGGTGATCTCGGAGAAGTCGGAGATCGTCTGCCAACGCCTACCAGCGGAGGTCGGCTTAAGGTGCTTTACAGCCATTACAATCCCTTTCAATAGGAATCCGTTAGCCATCGCAGACAGGGATTCGAGGTTCTGCCTCGGGTGCGATGACACCGGACGTATACACGGTTCCGGGCGTGTCCATTTAATACGCCCAAAACCTTGAGCTCCCGCCTCCCCTATTTGGGAGGCATGAGCTCACTCAACAGCAGCGAGTCTTAGGCCTGGTTGCCAAAGACCTCGATGGTGTCGCCCCCGGCCAGCGTGACGATGGCCTTCTTCCAAGAACGGGTCTTGCCGGCGACATAGCGCACGCGCTTGGTCTTGGGCTTGACCGTCAGGGTGTTCACGCGAACGACCTTGACGCCGAAGATCTCCTCGACAGCGTCCTTGATCTGATACTTGTTAGCATCCTTGGCGACCTCGAACGTGTACTTGTTCAGCTCCATGCCGGAGAAGGAACGCTCGGACACGATCGGACGGATGATGATCTCGTGGGCGGTCATTTATGCAAGCACCTCCCCGAAGTGAGCGGCGATGTCGGCGGGCATCAGCACAGCGTTGTTGTTGACGAGATCGTAGGTGTTGGCCTCGTCAGCGGTGATGATGAACGTCTTGGGAATGTTGCGGAACGACAGGTAGGCGTTGACGTCCTCATCGCGAACGATGATGGTCAGACGCTTGCCCTCAAGACCGAGAGCCTTGAGCATGGCGACGGCAGCCTTGGTGGAAGGCTTCTCGAAGCCGTAGTCGTCGACGAGCACGAGCTCGCCATCGGCCAGCTTGGCGGACAGCGCGGAGCGCATAGCCAGCTTGACCTCCTTGTTGTTCATACGCTTAGCGTAGGAACGGGGCTTGGGGGCGAAGACAACGCCACCGTGACGCCACTGGGCAGCACGGATGGAACCCTGGCGGGCACGGCCGGTGCCCTTCTGACGCCAAGGCTTCTTGCCGCCACCGGAAACCTCAGAGCGACCCTTAGCAGACTGGGTGCCCTGACGCCAAGAGGCCATCTGGCACTTGACGATGTGGTGCATAACGTGGATGTTCGGCTCGATGCCGTACACCTCAGCGGCGAGCTCGGCCTCGGCGACCTTCTTGCCCTCGCTGTTCTTTACTTCAAACTTTGCCATTTAAGTGTTCTCCTTGGTATGACGCTGGGCTAAATGGGCTGGGCCCTTAGGCCATACGGATGGCGACGAGACCATTCTTGGCACCCGGGACAGCGCCCTTGACCAAGATGAGGTTCTGCTCGGCATCGATGCGGACAACGGAAAGGTTCTTGACGGTAACGCGCTCGTTACCCATGTGACCGGCCATCTTGACGCCCTTGAGGACGCGCGCAGGATAGGCGCACTGACCGATAGAACCGGGGTGACGCTGGAAGTGAGAACCATGCGTCATGGGACCGCGGCGCTGACCCCAGCGCTTGATGCGACCCTGGAAGCCCTTACCCTTGGAGGTACCGATGACGTCGACCTTCTCGACATCAGCGAAATCAGCGACGGTGACGACCTCGCCGACCTTGTGCTCCTCGCCGTTCTCGACGCGGACCTCACGAAGGAAGCGAACAGGCTCGACGCCAGCCTTGGCGAAGTGACCAGCCATGGGCTTGTTCACGTTCTTGGCCTTGATGTCGCCGAAACCGATCTGGACGGCGTCATAGCCGTCGGTTGCCTGAGTTTTAACCTGCGAGACAGCGCAGGGGCCAGCCTGGATGACCGTGACGGGAACGACGTTGTCGTCCTCGTCCCAAACCTGGGTCATGCCAATCTTGCGGCCGAGAATCATGCTGATCAAGATATGATCCCAACTCTCGCGTGGTCTTGGGACAATGCGTACACCACCGAGCGTACGCCCCTAGAGGACCACTACTTACACGACGTGCTCCCCAGCCTTGTATTTCGCCCGGACTACCTGACAACCCTATTAAGCAGGCATTTTGTCCAGCCAGAATACTCCCCTGGTTACACACAGCTGATTAGTATACACGGCTGCGGGCGTATCCATCGAGATTCATATTTCACTCACATTGTTTACGCAGGTAAAGTGCGTGGCACGTTCCCAGTGTGCGGCGGAGGGGGCGGGCCTGAGACATATTAAGGTTGCTGCTCTACAGTCCTGCTCACGACGGAGAGCACATTAAGTGCTCTCCTGTTCGTGCGGAACTCGCGACAACCTTAATATGTCTCAGGCCCGCCCCCTCCGCCGCACACTGGGAACGCCACGTTGATGTCTGCTTAACTCTGCTCGCTCAGGCTAATGACTTTGTTGAGGGTCCACAATTTGTTGCAAGGTGAACTTGCATTGGGGCGTATCGTCCTCTTCTCGCGCATCGTCAAAACCGAAGATCATGATGGCGCAGTTGGGGAGTTTTGTTGGGAGCTCAAAGCCCTCTGGGGCTGCGGCCTTGATAAATTGGCGGCTGGCGCTGCCGTGGCTTACTGCTAGGAGGGTTTCGATGCCCTCGGAGCCCATGAGATTGGTGAGGGCGCCTACCATGCGTTCTTGCAGTGCGCGGCTTCCTTCTCCTCCGAAGGGGACCAGGTCCTCGCCCGGATCCCAAACGTCGGTGGGCAGGGCGTCGTGGGGGCCTTCTTCGAAGGTGCCGTAGCTGCGCTCGATAATGCCTTCACAGGGCTCGACTGCGGCGTCCGGACCGAGGAGTTCGCATGCGACAAGACTTGCCGTGTCCATGGCTCGGCCTAAGGGTGATGAGACCACTTTGTCGGGGACGACGCTGTGGGCTTTGAGCCATGCGGCCGCTGCCCGTGCCTGCTGACGGCCCAGATCGGTGAGCGGTGAATCACAGCGACCCTGGACGAGCTTTTTGACGTTGAATTCCGTCTGGCCGTGGCGGAGTAGGTATAGGCGCTTCATGCTCTCCTCTTCTGTATAACTTGCTTTGCCGGCACAGCCCTACTCGTGGGTATGCCCTACGTAGTCTTCGTCGATCGTAATCTTGGCAATCGACTTGGGATATTCCGATTCGACCCGTTGTGCCAGCGCGTGCTTTACGTCTTCGGCACTCATCTGCAGATCCGAGGGACGCACGCAGTCAAAGATCACGTTGGTGTGCGTGGGGCCCGGCACACAGCGCAAATCATGAATCGAAAGGCGGCTATCGATCTCTTGAGCCATAGCGTTGATGCGCAAGCGCATGCTCGCCACCTTTGGATCGTCGGTCACGATGGGATCGTAATGGAGCGTGACGATCATGCCGTCCTCGTCCCTAAACGACTGCTCGATGTTATCGAGCGTGTCGTGACTTTCCAGCGGACTGACCTCGGCCGCCATCTCGGCATGCGCGCTTGCGAACTTCCTGCCCGGGCCGTAGTCGTGAACCATCAAATCGTGAACGCCCAAAACGCCGGGATAGCTCATGATCTTGTCTCGAATGTGCTTGACCAGCTTAGGATCGGGCGACTGACCCAAAAGCGGGCTCACCGTATCTTGAATAAGTTCAAAGCCGCTCCAGCCAATATAGGCGCCAACGGCAAGGCCAACCCATGCGTCAAGATTGATGTGCGTCACCTGCGAAACAATTGCACATGCCAGCACGGCGCCTGTGGCAAGAACATCGTTCTTGGAATCCTGGGCAGTCGCATGCAGTGTCTCGGACTCGATACGGTCGCCGAGCTTTTGGTTGAGCGCCGTCATCCACAGCTTAACAACCATCGAAAGCGCCAGGACTGCCACCAGGGCAAGCGAGAACTCGACAGGTTCGGGGTGGATGATACGCTCAAACGAGGACTTCACCAGTTCAAGGCCAATGAGAAGCACGAGCGCCGCCACGACAAGACCCGAGAGGTACTCGTAGCGACCATGGCCGTATGGATGCTCGGGGTCGGCGGGCTTGCTCGCCAGCTTAAAGCCCAGCACGCTCACGATATTCGAGCTGGCATCGGACAGGTTGTTCATGGCATCCGCCACAATCGAAACCGATCCCGAAACCACACCGATTGCGCCCTTCGCAGCACAAAGCGCCACATTGGCGACAATACACACCATGCCCGCTAACGTGCCCACACGCGCACGATCGCCCTGCGCGCGCTTAACTATCCACTCGACCATCTGCATCCGCCCCCACGGTACTACCTATATATCTATTGCTCAAACGGATTGTAGTGTAGCCACTTTGTCTCCCAGATACAAAGAGGCCGCAGCCCGCACGGGCCACGGCCTTGGAGCATGACAAAAGAATCGTCCTTTTGTCGCACAGGTTTATGCGCTTACTTCAGCAGCGCTCGCCACTGTTTCGGGTGAATCGGCCCCGTCTTCTGCCGCCTGTCCCTGCGCCGGCACCACGCCAAAGCAGTAGCCCAGCGCCGCAGACACCGCAAATGCCACACCGCCGGCAACGCAGCACCACAGCAGGTTCGAGATGCCGCCCGTGGCAAAGCCAATGACCATAAGGACATTCGTCATGCCGATGGTATAGGCCGTAACGTGGCCCACGGCCGCAACAAGGCCTCCGACGGCGCCGCCAATGGCCATGCACGTCAGGCACCTGCCATATTTAAAGCCGCAACCGTACAGCGCCGGCTCGCTTACGCCGCCAAGAATACCCGAGATTGAATAGCCCAGCATGAGTGCCTTCTCGTCCTTATCCGCAACGCGGAGCGACGCGCCAAAGGGCATGCCCCAAACGGCGAACGTCGCCATCGTCGCGGCGATCAGGATGCACGAATCCGTTCCCACACTCATAAACTGAGCATAGGCAAGCGATAGGACAACGTTGCTGACGCCTGCAATCTTAAGAAACTCCCAACCCGCGGCAAGCCCCATGAGCGTGAGCAGCGACACGATGCCACCGGAATTGCCAAGCATAAACATAAGCTGGCCCAACAGCATGCCCAGATAGCTGCCCGCCGGCGCCGTAATGCACAGCGAAACCGGAACCATGACAAGCATGGTTGCAAACGGAACGAACGAAAACGCCACGGCCTTAGGGATAACGCGCTTAAAGAAACACTCCACTCGCCATAGCACGGGCACCGAGATGAGAACCGGAATAACAGTCGTCGTGTAATCGTTGACCGGCGCGGGAAGCAGACCATACACGGAAGTCATCGATGCCCCCGTCGTCGAGGCGGCATCAACGAGCTTAAGCAGATCGGGTGCAATCAATACGCCGCCCAGCATCATGCCCAGCTGCTCCGAGCAACCGAGCTGGCGGGCGGCCGCCCAACCAAGATAAATGGGCAAAAAGTAGTAGCCGGCGTTATAGAG
The DNA here is from genome assembly GCA_900549065.1 of uncultured Collinsella sp. Taxonomy (GTDB): domain Bacteria; phylum Actinomycetota; class Coriobacteriia; order Coriobacteriales; family Coriobacteriaceae; genus Collinsella. The sequence continues at coordinate 6,044 of URNC01000106.1, forward strand.
CCAACTGTAGAACAGGCGATGGATTTCGGAATCGGCAGACCACAGGCCCAGCATGCCCTCGCCCATAATGACGGCGACGGTGCGGAACAACGCCGCGCAGACAATAAACGGCAGCGCCGACATCATGCTTTTGGACAGATAGTCCACCACGGCCATGGCGTTTGATGAAACCGTCGTTGCAAACGTGGTGTTGGAAACTTGTGACATGGAACGCCTTTCCCAATGTGACATGCGGGCTGCCCCTTTGTCACATCGTGCGGTACTGACCGATTGCGCGGTATTTTTCGTAGCGGAGGTTTGTGAGAGTCGCCTCGTCGAGCCGCCCAAGCGTATCGAAGGCATCAAATGCCGAGGACATGACGGCACCGGCGATCTCCTCATGCGACAGGCCCCTATCGTCAACAATGCCGTCGATGATGCCGAGCGCCAGCAGATCGGGGGCCGTGAGCTTAAGCGCCTCGGCGGCCTCATCCGCGCGCTCGGTATCCTTCCACAGGATCGACGCACAGGCCTCGGGGCTCACGACTGAATAGGCCGAGCTCGAGAGCATCAGGATGCGGTCGGCCACGGACAGCGCCAGCGCGCCACCAGAGCCGCCCTCGCCTGTCACCACCGAGACAATCGGTGTCTTAAGGCCGCTCATCTCCATGAGATTCTGAGCAATCGCCTCGCCCTGGCCGCACTCCTCGGCACCGATGCCGCAAAACGCGCCCGAAGTATCGACCAGGCACAGAACCGGTCGACCAAACTTTTCGGCCTGGCGCATAAGGCGACGCGCTTTGCGGTAGCCCTCGGGATGTGCCATGCCAAAGTTGCGACGCATGCGCTCTTTGGTCGTGGTGCCGCGCTCGATGGCGATGACCGTTACGGGGCGCCCGTCTTTCCAGCCAATGCCAGCCACCACAGCAGCGTCGTCGCCAAAGTAGCGGTCGCCGTGCAGCTCCACAAATCCATCCAGGCCCAGCGAGATCATCTCGCCTGCCGTGGCGCGATCTGCCGAGCGGGTCTGCTTGACAATCTCGAGCGCGGTTTTTGGTGCGGCCGAGCGCTTGAACAAGTG
>URNC01000107.1 GCA_900549065.1 uncultured Collinsella sp.
CCGACTACTACGCGAGCGCCGCCGGCCCCGTCGCCCCGCGCCCGGTCCACTCCGCGCTCGACCTGTCCAAGCTCGAGGCTGCCGGCTTCCACATGCCCGACTGGGAGGAAGAGCTGGGGGAGTACATCAAGACGCTCTAGCCGCTATTAACTTTTCGAGAGTAAAAGCCGCCGTTCTTTAACGGCGGCTTTTCTTGTTGGTGGCTATCTGCGCAGTGGTGCCAATAGTATTTTGCGGAAGATCTACCTCTCGCTTGGCATGGAAGTAGGGTGGCCGGGCTGGTCGTCGTAGGCGTATTTGCTGTACACGTTGACCTCCCACTGCTTTTTTTCGACCTTTGCCACGGAATCCAGGATGAATCCGGTCGCAAGGCTCAGGCCGCACAGGAACATAAACGAGGCGGCGAGTATGGCGGTGGGGAAGCGCGGGACGAGACCGGTCTGAAAGTACTCAACAACGATGGGCATGCCCAGGGCGAGGCCGATAATCGCGAATAAAAGCGCAACCAGACTGAAGAACTTCAGCGGGCGGTAGTCCTTGAACAGCGTGCCGATCATCGCAACGACTTTAATGCCATCGCTGACGGTGTTGAGTTTGGACTGGGAGCCCTCGGGACGGTCGCGGTACTCGATGGGTACATCTTTGATGCGCCAGCGGTGGTCGACGGCGTGGATCGACAGCTCGGTTTCAATCTGAAAACCCTCGGAAAGCACGGGGAAGGTTTTGACGAACGGGCGGCTCATGGCGCGGTAGCCAGTCATGACATCATCGAAGCTGTAGCCATAGATCCACTTGATCATGATGCGGACCAGATTGTTGCCAAAGCCGTGGAAGGCACGCTTATTTTCCTCGGCGTAGGTGCCGTTGGAAAGGCGGTCGCCTACGGTCATGTCGGCTGTGCCGTTGAGGATAGGCTCGCAGAGGGCTTTGGCCGCCTCGGCGGGGTAGGTGTCGTCGCCGTCAACCATTAGATAGCAATTGGCATCGATGTCGCGGAACATCTGACGGCAGACGTTGCCCTTACCCTGACGCGGCTCAAAACGTACCGTCGCGCCGTGCTCGGTGGCGATGCGTGAAGTATCGTCCGAAGAGTTGTTGTCATAGACATAGACCGTCGCTTGCGGAAGCTCGCGGTGAAAGTCGTCGATGACTTTGCCGATCGTGAGCGCTTCGTTGTAGCAGGGGATGATGACGGCGATGGATTCAGAATTCACTCAATGCTCCTTACACATTCAATCCTTGAAAGTATAGCCGTTTGGGCTTGGCATCCTAAGATGTGGGTTAGTTCTCCAGTTTTGTTGCGCGAATCGTTTGCAGGGCCGTCGGGTCTATACTGTTCGTTTGTCAACGATTACGAGTAAAGGAGTTGCATCCGTGTCGGATCAGACAAAGCAACAAGAAGCTCGCAGTCTGCCTGCGACGTTTGCTAAGAACGAATTTGAGAAGGACGCGTTTATCCTTCGTCAGCTGGTTACCAAGGATTTTAAGATCAAGTATCGCCGTAGCGTTCTGGGCGTCGCATGGTCGGTGCTCAACCCGCTGCTGATGATGATCGTCATGGCCATCGTGTTCTCGACGATTTTTGCCCAGGGCCGCAATGGCTCGATTACGCCCGAGATGTACCCGCTGTACTTGATCGTGGGTAACGTCACCTTTGCCGTCATGTCCGAGTCTACGAACCAGGCCCTAACGTCCATCGTGGGTGCGGCTCCGCTGCTCAAGAAGGTTAAGGTGCACCGCTGGGTCTTCCCGGTGCAGAAGGTGCTCTTCTCGCTGGTCAACTTTGCCTTCTCGCTGGTCGCCGTTGCCATCGTTATGCTGTGGTTCCACGTTATGCCTTCTTGGCACCTGATTCTGCTGCCGGTCTGCCTACTGCTGCTTATGTGCTTCTGCATGGGCCTGGGCATGATGCTCTCCGCCCTCACGGTCTTCTTCCGCGATGTCATGCATCTGTGGAGCGTCGTCATTACGGCGTGGACTTACATTACGCCTATTTTCTGGACGACCGACTTCGTTGCGCAAATGCCGCATCTCGTGCGCATTCTGGTCTATGCGAACCCCATGTATAACTACCTGCAGTTTATGCGCGATATCTTCCTGTTCCAGACTACGCCCTCGCTTATGACGTTTGGTATGTGCGTTGCTTGGGCGGTTCTTGCGCTTGTTATTGGCTATACCGTGTTCCATAAGTCCGAGCGCAAGTTCATCCTCTACATCTAAGGAGTGCTGTGATGACTGAATCTGTTGTTGATTACAGCGAGCAGCCTCTGGCTGTCGAGGTCGACGACGTCACCATGATCTTTAACATGGCGTCCGAGTCGCTGACCAACCTCAAGGAGTACTTCATCAAGCTTGCCAAGCACGAGTTGTTCTTTGAGGAGTTTAGGGCGCTCAAGCATATCTCGTTTGATATTCATCGTGGCGAGGTCGTGGGTCTGGTTGGCACCAATGGTTCCGGTAAGTCTACGATGCTCAAGATTATCGCCGGTGTGCTTGAGCCTAGCGAGGGCAGCGTTAAGGTGCACGGTAACATTGCGCCGCTGATTGAGCTTGGTGCCGGCTTTGACCCCGAGCTGACCGCCCGCGAGAACATCTATCTGAACGGCGCCCTGCTCGGCTATACCAAGGAGTTCATCGACGCCAACTTTGACGGCATTATCGAGTTCGCTGAGCTTCAGAACTTTGTCGATATGCCGCTTAAGAACTTCTCCTCGGGCATGGTGGCGCGTATCGCCTTTGCAATCGCGACGATTACCGAGCCCGATATTCTGATCGTTGACGAGACGCTGTCCGTCGGTGATGTGTTCTTCCAGCAGAAGTGCGAGGCCCGCATCCAGCACTTTATCCAGAGCGGCGACGTGACGGTTCTGTTCGTTTCGCACTCCATGGAGCAGGTTGAGCGCATCTGCCAGCGTGCCGTTTGGATTGAGAAGGGTGACCTTCGCATGGACGGCCCGGTCAGTGAGGTCTGCAAGGCGTATCGCGAGCAGTTCAACTAGGTTATAATTACTTGCGCTTGGCCGAATTGTTTGGCTGGGCGTGCGGTTATTTGCTCCATTAGCTCAGTTGGATAGAGCAGGGGACTTCTAATCCCAAGGTCGACGGTTCGAATCCGCCATGGAGCACCATCGTTTATTAAGCCCAGACCGCTTGGTGGTCTGGGCTTTTTTCATCTTGTGTGCTGCTGGAGCCGAGCGCGAGCAAGCCGCTGCTGTTTGTTGGGGTTGGCATTTTACTTTTCGAGATGCTCCCTCAGCAGCTCCAGCGCGTGGGCGTAGCCCTGCAGGCCTTCGCCGGTGATGGTGGCGAAGCAGACTAGGCGTGCGTAGCTCACCTGGCGGAAGTCCTCGCGCGTCTCTACGGCGCTGATGTGCACCTCGACGGCAGGGATGGCGACGGCCTTGAGGGCGTCAAGGATTGCCACGCTGGTGTGCGTGTAGGCTGCCGGGTTTATGACGATGCCGTCGACCTTGCCGTAGGCCTCCTGGATCTTGTCGACGATGCTGCCCTCGTGGTTAGACTGGAAGACCTCGACCTCGTCGAAGCCCTGTGCGGCACCCGCTTCCTGGCAGATCTGCACTAAGCGATCGTAGTTGTCGCTGCCGTAGATGCCTGGCTCGCGAATGCCGAGCATGTTGAGGTTGGGGCCGTTAATGACGAGTGCTTTCATGGTTGCTTCCTTTGCGGTTGAAAAACCACCACAAAGGTGCCTGTCCCCTTTGTGGTGGTTTTGGTTAGAGAGCGGGTGGGAGGGTGTCGAGGAGCGCATGGGCGGTGTTGGCGGCGCAGTCGCGTGAGTCGATGATGTAGTCGGCCCAGGCGCGGTAGCGCGGCATACGCTGCTTGGCCAGCTTGTCGATGCCGTCGCGCGCGGTGATGGGGCGGCCTTTGTGGGCGAGCTCGTCGAGCTTGCGGTTGAGCATCACGATCTGGCTGTTCTGGTGCAGCAGCGGATAGTTCTCGTCCCGCGTGACCACGCCGCCGCCGGTGGAGAGCACCAGGCCGCTGCGCTTGGAGATGTCGGCCAGGGCCGCCGTCTCCTGCTCGCGGAAGGCCGCCTCGCCGCGCTCGACGATAAAGTCGGCGCAGGGCATGCCCAGGCGTTCCTCAAGCGCGCGGTCCAAGTCAATGTGCTCGCGACCGGTGAGCAGGGCGATCTGCTCACCCACACGGGTCTTGCCCGAACCCGGCATGCCAATCAACGCGATGTTCTGCTCGCGTCGGGACAGGCGCTCCGTCACATCCAGGATGCGCTCACGCGGAGTAATCTGGCCGGTGTAGCGCTCGACAGCTTGTGCCGCCTGGGCAACAAGCATGAGCAGGCCGCCGATGCAGGTGATGCCGCGGCGCTCGGCCTCGAGCATCAGACCCGTGCGGGCGGGGTTGTAGACAATGTCGATAACGCCTTCGAGCGCATCGAGCCCTTCGAGCGTGCAAGGCGCGTCGGGGCAATGGGGGAACATGCCGGCTGGCGTGCAGTTGACGAGCAGCGCCGCGTCGGACTGCTGCGCGATGTTGCCGTAGTTGACCTCGCTCGTGCGGCCCACGGGCACCACGGTGGCGCCAAGGTCGCCGAGCACCATGCTTGCCGTGGTGCCGGCACCACCGGTAGCGCCAAGCACGAGGACCTTCTTGCCGGCAACCTCAACGCCCAACTCCTCGACCAGACACTGAAAACCAAAGTAGTCGGTGTTGTCGCCACGCAGGCGGCCATCGGGCAGGCGTGTGATGGTGTTGACGTTGCCCATGCGCTCGGCCAGTGGGCTCAGCTCGTCCAGGTATTCCATGACGGCGCGCTTGTAGGGGATGGTCACGTTGGTGCCCTCCCACTCGTTGCCCGTCATAAAGGCCGCGAGGTCTTCGGGTTCGCGTTCAAAACGCACGTATTCGAGTCCAGCGAGCTTTTTGTAGATGGTCGGGGTGTAGCTGTGGCCCAGCACGCGGCCCAGCACGCCGTAGGGACGGGTTGCGGCGGTATCGGTCATCTAGATCACCTCCGTGTAGCTGCCAAAGTAGGTGAAGCTCTCGCACACGTCGTCGATCGAGTCGAGCAGGTCGTCGAGGGCCTTGCTGCCAAAGGGGCAGTCCAGGTCAAAGTAGAACATAAACTCAAAATCGCGCCCGGGGATAGGGCGGCTCTCGAGCTTGATGAGGTTGATGTTGAGTGCGTAGAAGCGCTCGAGTACACGGTAGAGGGCGCCCGGCTCGTTGGCCGTGGTGATCATGAGCGAGGTGCGGTTGGCGCCGGGATAGACGCGCGGCTCGCGGCTGATGACGGCAAAGCGCGTGTAGTTGTTGTCCGAGTCCTGGATGTTGGGCTCCAGCACCTCCAAGCCGTAGAGCGCCGCACAGCTGCGCGAGGCGATGGCGGCGACGTCGGTGCGTTCGGAGTTGGCGACCATCTCGGCCGACATGGCGGTATTGGGGTACTTGGTGGCGTGCAGGCCGTGGGCCTCGATAAAGCCGGCGCACTGGGCGATGGCCTGGCCATGGCTGTAGACCTCGCGCACGTCGGCGAGTTTGGTGCCGGGTTTGACGAGCAGGTTGTGATCGATCTTGAGGCGCAGCGAGCGCACGATATGGAAATCGAACTGGGCGAGCAAGTCGTAGACGGCGTTGACCGAGCCTGCGGTGGAGTTTTCGATGGGCAGTACGCCAAACTCGCAAAAGTCGTCGCGTACGGCGCGCATAACGCCCTCGAAGGTCTCAAAGAAGGCGATATCGGGCACGTCGAAGAGCTTGCACGCGGCAATCTGGCTGTAGGCGCCCTCAACGCCCTGGCAGGCGACGGTGGCCGTCTGGGGGAAGGGCGTGTCAAAGGCTGCGGCCGTGGCATGGGCCTTTTGCGACACCGTGATGCCCTTGAGCTCGTTGATGTAGCGCTGCTGCTCGGCCTTGCTCATGCTCATGAGGAGACGGAACAGGGTGATGGTCTGCGCCTCGTAGCGCTCGGGCGCGCGGCTGGCGAGGTTGTTGAGTTTGGAGCGCTCGCGGGCGGGGTCAAAGACAGCCTTGCCCATCTCGATCTTTGATTTGGCGACCTCGGTGGCAATGTCCATACGCTCGACAAAGCTGTTGAGGAGCGTGGTGTCGATGCCATCGATGGTCTGGCGGATGTCAGCAAGGTCCATAGGGACCCCTTTCACGTGTCGGTGATTTTTCTGGGACGGGGATTAAAAAATCATTGTGTACCTAATGATTTTTTAATCCCCGTCCCAGAAAAATCACTGGGTGGGCGTGGGGGCCGGAGTTGGCCCCCAGAGATTTTTAGAGCTGGGCGGCGTCCTCGAGGAGAGCGTCCCAGATGGCGAGGGCGGCGGCTGCCTCGGCTACGGGTACGGCGCGCGGGACGATGCAGGGATCGTGACGGCCGTGGACCGAGAGCTCGGCATTTTCCATGGCGTCCATGTCTACGGTCTGCTGCTCGCGGCCAATTGAGGGCGTCGGCTTTACGGCCATGCGCCACATGACGGGCGCGCCGGTCGAAATACCGCCCAGGATGCCGCCGGCGTTATTGGACTCGACCTTGATCTCGCCGGTCTCGGCATCGATGCGATACGGATCGTTGTTCTCGCTGCCGCGCATGGCGGCCACGGCAAAGCCCATGCCAAACTCCACGCCCTTTACGGCGGGAATGCCAAACGCGATTTGCGCGATGCGGTTCTCGATGCCGTCGAACATGGGGTCTCCGATGCCCGTAGGCAGTCCGTAGATGCCGCACTCCACGATGCCACCGATGCTGTCGAGTTCATCGCGCGCGGCCAGAATCTCCTCGCGCATGCGACCGGCAGCGGCGGCGTCAATGCAGGGCAGGTCGTTCGTAAGAATTGCCTTGCGGTCGGTCTCGCGATAGACCATGTCGTCCATGGGCAGGTCGGAGATGCCGCCGATCTGCGCGACGTGCGCCATGACCTGTCTCTTATACACATCTCCGAGCCCACGAGACTACGCTGCATCTCG
>URNC01000108.1 GCA_900549065.1 uncultured Collinsella sp.
CGTGGGCTCGGAGATGTGTATAAGAGACAGGTTTTGAGCACCTGCCCAGAATCGTCGATTGTCGTCGTGTGGGCGACGAGCTCAACGTGGTTATGGAATACATCGAAGGGGAGACGCTCGGGGCGCTGGTGGACCGTCTGGGAGCCACCCCCGATTATGCGCGTGAATTGTATCCTGTCCTTTGCGATGCCGTGGACGAGCTCCATGCCGGTTTTGCAATGGCGGGGGAGACGTCGGCGCCGGTGATCCATCGTGACCTCAAGCCGTCGAATATCATCGTGACGGGTGCCAACTATACGCCTGATGACGGCCTGACGTTTTCATCGCTGGTGATTATCGACCTGGGGATCGCGCGCGTATGGCACGATGGCGCCGATGCCGACACCGTCAAGTTTGGCACGCGACCCTATGCGCCGCCCGAGCAGTATGGGTTTGGGCAGACGAGCGTGCGAAGCGACGTCTACGCACTTGGCGCCCTGTTGTTCTTCTGCTTGACGGGAGTCGACCCTAAGCCAGGGCTCGACATGCGCGAGCAATGCGAGGCGCGCGGCATTCCCACTCCACTTGCCGATGCCGTCTGCATGTCGATGGCGCTCGACCCGGCCAAGCGTTTTGCGAGTGCGGAAGCGTTGGGACGGGCGACGCGCGCGGCATACGATCTGAGTCGCCCCGTGCGGCCTCCTGCGCCGCCTGTCCGAACTCCGGCCTCGGAGACGGTGTTGACGCCCCAAGGGCTCCAGAACCCCGCAGGGCCTCCTGGCCCTGCCGCCTCCGCTGCATGCGGCCTGCTCTCTCGCGTTTCGGAGTCTCTGGGCCGCATTTGGAATACGCTCGTCTGCTTCTCGCTGCTTGTGTTCTTTGCCGGAAGTCACTTTGCCGTCTTTCACCCCACCGGAGCAAACCAAAGCTACCCGACGTGGCTTCTCATAATCGAGTATTTTTTCTTTGTCGATGGCCTTATGGTGCTTATGCATTTCGCACTGCTCGATAAGCGCCGTCTTCGTCGGCGATTCGCACTGCTCGACAGCTATCGCGGCAAGAAACTCGCGAAACTCTGGCTCAAGGCATTGGGTGTGCTGCTCCTATGCATGATTGTCATAGTCGCGGTTGCCAATGCGACCGGCGTCGTCGATACCTCCGCTACCTAAAAGAAAAGGACCCCATTGGGGCCCTTTGCAGTTGCACTTAGATGCGGTTCATCTGAGCGGCGACTTTGTTGTACCAGTCCTGCCACGTGGGCGGGCAGTACTTTTTGGCCGCTGCCGGGGTAAGGGTGGAGCCGTAGTTGGCGCCCAGATAGGCAACGTGGGCGGAGATGCCCTCGCTCCAGCTGCCAAAGCTGCGCCAACCGCCGCCACGGGCACTCCAGCCCCAGGCGTTGTAAGAATTGGCGCAATAAGCACCCTTGGTGCTCTCGATGCAGGCGATGGCGGGGGACCAACGGGGATCGACACCGGTATTCCAAGCGGCGACGGCAAAGTTATAGCCCTGGCCTGCCATGGGGGAGCCGGCAAGGTAGTTGTCGATGCGACTCGTCCACTCATTAATGAACGAATCGTAATCGGAACTACCGGTATTGGCGTTGTTCACCGTGGTGTCGATGGTGGTGTTGGTGTTGGTGGCCTGGCTGCTGGAATTGCTGCCGCTTACGCCCTCGCCCGAGAGCTTCTCGGCGGCAGCGGCCTTATCGGCCTCAAGCTTGGCAAGCTCGGCGGCATTTTCCTGCTCGGCTTTTGCCTGTGCCTCGCTGCGGAGCTGCTGGGCCTGCGCCAGCGCGTCCTCGGCGTTTTTCTGCTCTGTCTCAAGCTGTGACTTGGCCTGCTGGAGCTCGGCCTTGTTCTGCTCGAGTTCGGTTTGCATGTTATTGAGCTCTTCGATCTCGTCGACGCTCGAGCTCGTGATCTGGTTGGTGTATTTGCAGGTCGTGATGAACTCACCCAGGCTCTGCGCATTGACCAGGAAGCTCACGATGGGATTGGTGCCCTTCTGATACTTGTACAGATCGCGCATGGCGGAGCTTGCCTTGGCCTGCTGCTCGGGAAGCTTGGCCTCGATTTCCTCGATGCTTGCCTCATTGGAGTCAATCTGCTTTTGCAGATCATCGAGTTTGGTGCGGGCGTCGTTGTAGGCGCTCGTGGCGGCTTCGATCTTCTGCTGGGCTGCGGAAAGCTGGTCCTGCGTTGCCTGCGAGGCGGCATACGCCGCAACGGGGGAGAGCATCGGCGTGGCCGTCAGCGCAACGGCGAGCGCGGCGCTCGTGATGATACGAGCCGGCTTCGACGCAATGAGCGCTGCGGTGCGATGATTCGAATGCTGCATCCAGTCCCTCTGCAATCAATCGTAGGTTATGGTTCGAACGGTATTCTACTACTGCTTTCGACCTCAACTTGAACCTTAAAGGTCCCAAAGGGTCAAGTTGAACTTGAGGCTTTGGCTTTGACCTGCAGTTATGATGAATTGTTGAGAAACCATAGAGTTCAACTTTAACGTTACAGAGCCCTGTTTGAGAGGGGTTTTGGGCTGTAAAAGCCATCTCAACGTGGGGTTTTATAACTACAGCGTGCCCTTCTGGCGAGCCTGCTCAATCTCTTCGAGGGCCTCGGCGGGGGTGAACGAACAGGTGCCGTCGCCGAGTTTGATTACCTGGATATCGTCGCCGGCGTAGACCTCTCCGCCCTTTAGTGCCACGCCAAAAACGCCCTCGTGGGGAAAGATGCAGTCGCCGGCGAGATAGTAGATGGCACAGCGTGTGTGGCAGACCTTGCCGATTTGGCTGATTTCGACAAGCACCTCGCTGCCAAGCTTGAGCTGTGTGCCCAAGGGGAGCGAGAGCAGGTTGATGCCCCGGGTTGTGAAGTTCTCGCCAAAGTCGCCCTTGCGCACATCGAGTCCGCGGGCCTGCGCCGTCTGGATGGACTCTGCGGCCAAAAAGGAAACCTGACGGTGCCAATGCCCGGCGTGTGCGTCGGAGGCGAGGCCAAATTGCTCTATAACGGTGTCGTGCCCGTCGGCGACGGGTGACTTACGCGTGCCTTTGTGCTTCGACGTGTTGATTGAGACGATGCGGGCGGGCCCGTTGTAAGCATCGTTTGCGGTGCGTAGGGGAGCTGCCGTTTTTGCGCGTTCCGCCAGCTCGCGCCTCGCGGCATTGAGGATGGGATTATCGGTCGGATGGTCTTGGGGCACGTGTGCGCCTTTCGCTCGAGGATGTCAATACGCTGAATCCTACAACAACGGTAGGTTCATTGCCCATTGTCATACAACGGTGGGCGCCGTCTTCGTGCTGGACGATTACGTCGATTGCCATAGATACGGTGGAGCTTTGGGCGCCGGCGGCTTGGCACGCTAGAATGAATCAGTTGCGCAAAGACCGCCCGTTGTGTGGGCAGTTCATGATAGGAAGTTTCCATGGCATTGCAGTTTACAGAGCGCGAGTTCATTCCCGTGCTGCTCGGTGGCGACATCAACGCCTATTCGGTGGCGCGCGCCTTCTACGAGGAGTACCAGGTCAAGAGTCTGGTTTTTGGCAAGTATCAGACGGGTCCCGCGTACCGCAGCCAGATTATCGACTACACGCCCAACGTGGATATCGACACCATGCCCGTGATGCTCAAAACCGTCAACGGCATTGCCCAAGCGCATGCCGATAAGACGATTGTCCTTGTGGGCTGTGGCGATAACTATGTTGCCCTCGTGGCTCAGGCCAAGGATGCCCATGAGCTGGCGGATAACATCGTCGCTCCCTACGCGCCCTACAGCATGCTCGAGCAGTGCCAGAAGAAGGAGATCTTCTACGAGCTGTGCGAGAAGCATGGCGTGCCCTATCCGCACACGTTTACCTTTACCAAGGCGATGCTCAATGCCCAGGGTGAGGCGCCTGCCGAAGTGCTCGACCAGATCGATTTTCCCTACCCGATGATTCTGAAGCCTTCTGATGGCATCATGTGGTGGCAGCATGAGTTCGAGGGCCAGAAGAAGGCCTATGAGATTGCCGACCGCGCCGAGCTGGAACAGGTCATTCGCGATTCGTATGCCAGCGGCTACACCGACGACCTGATCTTGCAGGATCGCGTGCCCGGCAACGACGAGTACATGCGCGTGCTCACCAGCTATTCCGACCGCAACGGTAAGGTCCGCATGATGTGCCTGGGCCATGTGCTGCTCGAGGAGCATCAGCCCCACGGTGTCGGCAACCATGCCTGTATCATTACCGAGCCCAACGACGAGCTCATGGGCGGCGTGCGCAAGTTGCTCGAGGACCTTCACTTTGTGGGCTATTCCAACTTTGACGTAAAGTACGACGAGCGCGACGGCTCGTTTAAGTTCTTCGATTTCAACACGCGCCAGGGCCGCAGCAACTACTACGTTACCAACAGCGGCTTTAACGTTGCCAAGTATGTGGTGGACGAGTATGTGTTCAACCGTCCGTTTGAGCCGGAGTTTGTGACGGCTCAGGACGAGGCCCTGTGGATGGTCGTCCCCATGGGCGTCGTCGACAAGTACGTCAAGGATCCCGAGCTGCGCGCTAAGGTGCATCGCCTGGACAAGGAAGGCAAGGGCGCCGACCCTTCGTTTATGAAGGGCGACTTTGTCTTTAACCGCTGGCTGCGCATGTGGCACACCAAGCTGCGCCACTTTAAGCTGTTCAAGACGTATTACAAGTAGATGAGCGCGGCGCCCGTCCGGTTTGCATCGGGCGGGCGCGGGTATGATACGCGCAATTGCGCAAGCGTCACCAAGGAGGCGGCGATGGAAAAGCTGGGAGTTATCGGCGGCATGGGCGCCGAGGCCACGTCGTATTACTACGACCAAGTGGTGCGTCATACGGCTGCTGCCTGCGATCAGGAACATATCGACATGGTGGTGCTCTCCAAGTCGACCATGCCCGACCGCACGTTGGCCATTAAGACCGGCGAGCATGCCAAGCTGCTGGCGACCATGAAAGAGTGTGCCCAGGCACTCGAGTCGCTGGGCTGTGCGCACATTGCCATTCCCTGCAACACGTCGCACTACTTCTACGACCAGATCCAGTCGTTTACGAAGGTGCCGATTATCCACATGCCGCGTGAGTCGGTGCGCTATGCTCTGGCCGGTGCGGTGATGGGGGAGTGCGAGTTCGACCCCAACCTGAGTATGCCGGCCGAGCCGGTGCACAAGATTGGCATCATGGGCACCGACGGAACCGTGGGCGCGGGTGTCTACGGTCGCGAATGTAAGGCTGCGGGTGTTGAGGTTGTCTATCCCAGCGAGAAACGTCAGAACGATGTGATGTCGCTTATCTACGATGATGTGAAGGCCGGACGTGAGCCCGATATGGATAAGTTCGACCGCGTGATGTGGGAGTTCGCCCGTAGCGGCTGCGACCGCGTCATTCTGGCCTGCACCGAGCTCTCGGTGTTGCAAAAGTACCGAGAGATGCCCGAGATCACCCTCGACGCCATGGATGTCCTGGTGCGCGAATCCATCATCCGTAGCGGCGCTCCCTACCGCCTCTAGCTTCCGACCTGTCAAAAAGGGACAGGTTAATTTTGGTAGGTTTTATCTGGTGAAACAGTAAGGCCTCGGCTCGTTTGGTGCGAGCCGAGGCCTTTTGCGTTGGGCGGTTGCTGTCAGTGGTGAACTAGAACAGGAAGCCGATGGCGATGAGGGCGATGCTGACGATGAGCACGGCGATGTCTAGGCCCTTGATGGGGTAGCGCTTGTACGAGCTGGCGCGCGTACGCAGATAGAAGCCGCGCTGTTCTGCCGCCAAGGCTGTGGCATCGGTCTTGCCCACGCTCGAGATGAGCAGCGGCACGCACAGTGGCAGCATGAGCTTAAGCTTCTTGATGGGGTTCTTGGTGTCGTACTCGACGCCGCGTGCGGTCTGCGCCTCCATGATGGCGTTCATCTCTTGACCAAACACCGGCACGAAGCGCAGCGCCGTGGTAAAGGTGAAGGCATAGCGATACGGCACGTGCAGCACCTCGACGCAGGCGTTGGCAAGGTCGTTGAGCTTGGTCACCATGAGCATGAGGATGAGTGGTAACGCCACACCCAGCAGGCGCAGACAGGCCTTCGATCCTGTGATGAGACCCGTGTCGGTGATAAAGCCCCACACCACGTTGCCATCGCGCATAAAGGCCAGCTGGAGCACCAGCATGATAAGCGCGAGCGGAATCAGCAACTTGAGCAGCGAGAACAGACGGTCGACGACGCCGGCATACGCACCCAGCGCAAGGGTGAGTGCCAAAAAGCCCAGCAGCGCCACGTAGGTGTCGGACAAGAAGAAGCCGACGATGATGGCGGCGGCGAGGCCCAGTTTGACGACGGGATTCAGGCGATGCAGCAGCGTATCGCCCGGCATGTAGTCGATGACGTTAACCACGGTGGACCATCTCCTTGGCAATTCGAACGACATCGGTGACCTCGCTCACCTGCGCAAAAGCGGGCGAGACGGAAGATGCCAGACGGCGCGAGAGTTCAATAACCTGGGGAGGCTCCACGTAGGCACGCCGCATGAGATCGATGTTCGAGAATAGCTCGTGCGTGCGGCCGCGGTCGAGGATGCGACCGTCGGCCATTACCACAATGCGCTCGGCAAAGTCGGAGACGACTTCCATATCGTGGCAGACCATGATAACGGCGCAACCGCGCTCGGCCATGGTACGCACCGTTTCCATGACGGTCATGCACTCGCGGTAATCAAGGCCGCTCGTGGGCTCGTCGAGCACGACGATCTTGGGCTCAACCACTACGACGGAGGCAAGCGCCACCATTTGTCGCTGACCGCGCGAGAGCGAGAAGGGCGCCTCGTCGGCCGGCAAGCCAAAGCGGTCGATGACGAGCTGGGCGCGACGCAGCGCCTCGGCACGGTCGATGCCGGCAAGCTCCAGGCCAAAGGCGACCTCGTCGAGCACGGTCTGTCTCTTATACACATCTGACGCTGCCGACGAAGGCTTAGGG
>URNC01000109.1 GCA_900549065.1 uncultured Collinsella sp.
CCTATGCCTTCGTCGGCAGCGTCAGATGTGTATAAGAGACAGGGCTTGGGCGGAGCAATGTGCTCCAGATTGTTCATGGTCGGCAGCAAGAAGGCGGCCGTCTTGCCGGTGCCGGTCTGAGCGGCGGCAAGCAGGTCGCGGCCCTCGAGCACCACGGGGATGGAGCCGGCCTGGACAGGCGTGGGCGCCGTGTAGCCCAGGTTCTCGATGGCACGAAGCATCTCGTCCGAAAGTCCCAGCTCGTCAAAGGCGGGCAGGTTCTCGGTCGCGGACTCGACGGTCTCGGCGGCGCTGGCCTCGTCGGCAGCATCGAAGGCAGCCTGGGTCATGGCCTCGCGGGCCTCGTCCAGAATCTCGGCGTCCGTGACGTCGGATACAGAATTACGCATATGTTGTTGTTCCTTATCTGCACGCGTTATGGGCACGGCATGCGGCCGCGCGAGCGTGCTTGGTAGTGCGCTAATACATACAAAAACAGGTGCGCACAGAGAGGACGTTGCTCAGCACGCTGGCGATCGCTTTGGCAGCCCTATCACGCGCCGTCCAGACGCAGCAGCTCTAAGCGATGGAGCAGATTCGCCGCCGGTTAGTATACCCGTACTCCGTATGCCCCCACGTAAACCACAGATGACGGGGTGGACGAGGTGGGCCCGGCTGATTGTCTCAATCTGTAACATCTACAGGGCAAATCTTCCTCTACGTGTTACAGATCGAGACAAACGGTCGACACGGTTCACAAACGTCTCAATCTGTAACAGTTACCGAGTAAAATCGGCCCTAATTGTTATAGATCAAGACAGAGGGGGATTTCCGTCCAGTCCAAACCAAATCTCTCAGTCTTCCTGCAATTTCGAACATGTGGCCTATAATGTTGCTTTGGTTACGCTATATATTGCGCAGCCATTTAATACGTCGCCCACCGGGGGCCATTAATTCCTATCGCCATATTGGCTAGGAAGCAATCAAAGGAGGTATCCGTGGCAGCAGAGACGCCTTGCTCGGTCCTCTATAACGATATTCGCTCGTTCGGCGGTCTTAAACATCTCGAGATCGCCCGAATGCTCATCAATGGAAACTCTTATCTCGGCAGTACCCTGCTCGAGAAATGCTCTTCCAACCGCTCGTATCTCACCCGTTACATCGTCCATCGCAAGCCTGACCAGTGCGCGCCCTCCATCTACAGCGACTTTACCGTCACTACGCTCAACCTTTCCTCGGCAATCTGCAGCAAGCTCGGCGGCGGCGAGTCCGCCTATCGGGCAATCGCCGAGCACTATCGCGGTCCGGCCGCCAGCGAAATGATGTCGGCTCTCGCCAGCTACAAGCTGGACAGCCGCCTATATGCAAATGCCCTCAATCGCATCGACAACTTTGACGGCAATGCCGTGCGCGAGAAAAGCACGCTTTACCTTATGCTCTTTGTGGCAACGGGGGCGCTCGCCGATCCCGTTCAGGGCGTGGCCACCGTCGAGCGCTTTTGCGACAGCAAGACGGGCGAGCACTTTGGCACCACCGAAACTACCGTCGGACGTGGCTTTATGAGCAGCCTGGAGCAGCCGCGCACCGTCGCCCCCAACCTCGGTCTGCTCAGAACCCATGCCGACAACTGCGCCGACATGCAAATCCATCCCCTCACACGCGATCCGCACGGCACCGTGATTGGTTCTTTGCCCAAAACCTCGCCCAGCATCACCGATGTGGGCGCCGACGCATCGCGCGAGCATCTTCGCATTTGGCTTGAGGGTGAGCACTGGTACGCCCAGGGCCTTGGATCGACCAACGGCACGGTGCTCGAATCGGGTGCAGGCGACGGCGATATTGTGATTGAGCCGCCGCGCGACCAACGCGAGCCCGGCAAGATTTATCCCCCAGTGGAAATCGAAAACAGCGACAGGCTCCATCTGGGTCTCTACACGACATTCCTTGTCATTGTGGACTAGCGCGGACGGCGATCGAAAGACGGTCGCCGTCCGTCTTTCGTCTTCTACCTTCTGCGTTGTAAACGACAATGCTCAGCGGTATACGTGGGCAGTGCGGCTATCATGGTACTTTACCGATATCCGCACTGTTCGCGTATACGTGCGGCAACCCATGCCAGACAAAGGAACGCCATGGATACTACCGATAGCGCCTATGGCGACAAACTCATCCGTCTCGATACGTTCGATACCGCCGTGGCGGTCGACCCCAGCGCCGAGGACGACGCCAAACGTCGGTTTATGACGCTTATTCTCCAGACGGCCCACCGCAACAACGGCAACATCGGACACGTGCTGCGCGCGACCAACACGAGCGGCGAGGTCTTTGCCGTCAAGCTACTCAAGGACAACGCCATCCTTTCCGGCCAAGTCCCCGACCGCTCCGCCGAGCAATCGGCCGCGCACCTGGCCAACACCGCTGCGCTGTTCGAGGAGTACCGTCATCTGTGTACCGTCTCGCACCTGCGCGGATTTCCGCGCGTCTATGGCTACGGATCGTGCAAGGATGACCCGCTCATCCTCATGGAGTGGGTCGAGGGCACCTCGCTCAAGCAGGCGCTGCCCCTGCTTCCGCACGACACCTCGGGCGGGCTGACCACCCAGATGGTCGCCGCCGTCGGAAACGCCGTGCTTCGTGCGCTCTTGATGACCCAAGGCCTCGTGAATCCGGTCGTCCATCGCGACCTGTCGCCTGCCAATATCATGTTCCGCACCACCAGCCGAACGCTCGAGCAGCAGATTGCCGATTGCTCCTTTGACCCCTGCCTCATCGACATGGGCTCCGCGACCATGGCTCTCGGCTTCGACACGATCACCCGGCGCGCCGACATCTGGCGCTTTGCCACGCCCGCATACGCCGCGCCCGAGATGCTCACGCAGGATATCGAAGGCATCGCGGCCCTTCGCCGTTCGCCGGCAATCGACGTCTATGCGCTTTCGAGCATTCTGTACCAGCTCTACAGCGGTCGCAAACCGTTTGACTTTGAGTCGACGGACGCCGCTGCAACCGGCTCGTTCTATCTCGTAAAGACCAAGACCAAGCCGGCACCGCTCGAGCCGCGCTGCGAGGGCGATGAGGCGCTCGTCCAGATCATCATGAAGGGTCTCTCAGTCGAGCAGTGCGATCGTCCCACCGAGCAGCAGATGCTCGAGGTGCTCTCGGCATACCTCACCGACGCCGAATCCGAAGGCCGCGAAGGTGCAGGAGACGAGGCCGCAATTGATATCGATTCTGGCACGCACCTTAAGGTCGACGTCGCCGGCGAGCGCGCACGAGAGATCCTGAATCAGGCCCGCCACGATGCCATGACCCGCCGCCGCTTTATTATCGGCGGCGCTATCGCAGCCGTTGCGGGGCTCAGCGTTATCGGGGCGGCAACCCATGGCTTTGGCATCCCCGACTACCTTGACGGCATCCGCGGTTCACTTGACGACTACACCTGGGATCAGCTGCAGGAGATTTCGCTCAAGATTAAGGCCGCCGAGACCCGTAGCGAGGCACGCGAGATTGCCAAGCGCTATCACCTGCTCGATGACAACGGGCATATCCCCTATCCATGCACCAAGCGCGTCACGCTCACCAACGGGCTGCAGGTTGGCGCGCAGCTTGTGGGTATCCGCCACGACGAGCTTCTAGACGGTACGGGCAAGGCCGGGCTGACGTTTATGTTCGACGCGGGTATTGCCGAGCGCAACGCTGCAGCTGAACCGCCGAGCGCCGGCTGGGCAGATTGCGAGCTGCGGGAATGGCTCAACGGCGACGGCCTTAAGCTGCTACCCAACGAGTTGCGCGCGCTCATTAAAGGGGTCAAGAAGGTCTCGAACAATGTGGGCGCCGCCAACAGTGCATCGTGTCTGAGCGAGTTGCCCGCAACCCTTTGGCTGCCCGCCATGGTCGAGCTGTGCGGTACGCAACCGCCCGATTCGTTTGCCAAGGACTATCACTACCTGGCAGACATCTACAACAGCGAGGGCAAGGAGTACCAACTCTTCCGCGAGCTCAAGGTGAGCCCGTATTCCACGAACGAGACGATGGTCCGTCAGTGGAAGGGCAAGGACACCTGCTGGTGGGAGCGCACGGTGAGCCCCGACTCATCGGAGACCGAAGGCACGCTCTACATAAACCGTGTGGGCCACGACGGCGACGCCTTTACGTACGCAACGCCTGCGGACAAGCCAAACAAACGAACCTGCGTGATCCCCGGATTCTGTATCTAGAGAGCGGGCGTCTTGCCGTGACGGGACCCCTCCCCGGCAATTGTCTTGATCTGTAACAGTTAGAGGTCATTTTCCCTGCTAGATGTTACAGATTGAGATGATTGGTTGGGACGGTCCATCGGCCAACCAACCGCCCTCATCTGTAACGAAATGTCATACATTTCTTTCTGTACTGGACACCCCCAGGGGGTATGGGTGTATAGTATCAGCAGGTTAACAATTCCAACACCGAACCACAGAAAGGAGAAGCCATGGCTCAAGATAAGTTTGACGTGGGCGGCATGACGTGCGCCGCGTGCCAAGCGCACGTGGACCGTGCCGTCAGCAAACTCGACGGCGTCCAAAGTGTCGCGGTCAATCTGCTCGCCGGCTCTATGCTGGTGGACTACGACCCTGCGCAGGTCTCCCCCGACGACATCTGCACCGCTGTCGACCGCGCGGGCTACTCGGCCTCGCCCGTCAGCACGGGCATCGACGCCTCCCAAAACGGCAGTACGCAAGCCAGGTCCGGCGCCGCCCATATGGAGTCGCCCACCAAAAAGCTGGAGGCCGCCGCCTCCGCCATGCGCACCCGCCTCATCATCTCGATCGTATTCCTCATCCCACTGTTCTACATAGGCATGGGGCACATGCTCGGCTGGCCGCTGCCCGGTATTTTCACCGACCATACCCACAGCATGACACTCGCGCTCACCGAGCTCGTCCTGCTCATCCCCATCGTCTACGTCAACGACGCGTACTTTATCAACGGGTTTAAATCGCTCGCGCACGGCGCGCCCACCATGGACGCCCTTATTGCCGTGGGCGCCACCGCCTCCATCGCCTGGTCGCTCTACGCCATGTTCATCATGGCCGACCAGCTAGCCGCAGGTCAGGTGCACGAGGCCATGATGACGAGCATGGACAACCTGTATTTTGAGAGCGCTGGCACCATCCTGTCGCTCGTCACCGTGGGCAAATACCTCGAGACGCGCAGCAAGTCCAAGACCGGCGGCGCTATCGAGGCGCTCATCGACTTAGCACCCAAGACCGCGACCGTCGTGGCAGAGGACGGCAGCGAAGCCACCGTCGACGTCGATGCCATTCTGCCCGGCCAGGTGCTGCGTGTGCGCCCCGGCGAGTCCATCCCCGTTGACGGCGTGGTGCTCGAGGGCAGCTCGGCCGTGGACGAAAGCGCGCTCACCGGCGAATCCATTCCCGTGGAGAAGACCGCCGGCGACACTGTCAATGCGGCCACGGTCAACCGCACGGGCTCGTTTACCTTCCGCGCCACGCGTGTGGGTGCCGACACGTCGCTCGCCAAGATTATCCAGCTCGTCGAGGACGCCAACGCCACCAAGGCGCCCATCGCCCGCATGGCCGACAAGGTCGCCGGTGTGTTCGTGCCCGTGGTGTTCGTGATCTCGGCCGTGACCTTTGCGGCGTGGATGGCACTGACCGGCAGCATAAACGAGGCGCTCACCTCCGCCGTGGCCGTGCTGGTGATCAGCTGCCCGTGCGCGCTGGGCCTGGCCACGCCCGTCGCCATTATGGTGGGCACCGGCAAGGGCGTCGAGATGGGCATTCTGTTTAAGAGCGCCGAGGCACTGGAGAACCTGCGCAGCGTGGGCACTGTGGTGCTCGATAAGACGGGCACGGTCACCCGCGGCAAGCCTGCCGTGACCGATATCGTGGTAGCCACGCGCACTGACGGCTCGCCCGCCATGAGAGAAAAGGCGCTGCTCAAGCTGGCCGCCGCGTTGGAGCGCTCAAGCGAGCACCCGCTGGCCGAGGCGATTATGGCCGAGTGCGAGGCACGCGGAATTGTCGCGCGCATGGTCGAGGACTTTGCCGCCGTGCCCGGTCGTGGCGTTACGGCACGCGAGGGGCAGAATGTCATCGCCGCCGGCAACGTGCGTCTGATGGACGAGCTAGGCGCGAAGGTTCCTGCCGGCCTTGCCAAACAGTTCGCAGCCGAGGGCAAGACGCCGCTGTTCTTTGCCAAGAACGGCGAGCTTGTCGGCACCATCGCCGTGGCTGACGAGGTCAAAGAGACGAGCGCCGAGGCCATCGCCGCGCTCCGCAAGCTTGGCGTCGACGTGCGCATGCTCACCGGCGACAACCGCGTCACCGCCGAAGCGATCGCCCGCCGCGTGAGACTGAGTAGCGAGCAAGTCATCGCCGACGTCCTCCCCGCCGACAAGGAGCGCCATGTGCGCGAGCTGCAAGACGCGGGCGGCAAGGTCGCCATGGTGGGCGACGGCATCAACGACTCCCCCGCCTTGGCGCGCGCCGACGTGGGCCTTGCGATCGGCACCGGCGCCGACATCGCCAAGGAGGGCGCCGACGTGGTACTCATGCGCAGCGACCTCATGGACGTCGCCCGCGCCATCGAGCTTTCGCGCGCCACGATCCGCAACATCAAGCAGGACCTGTTCTGGGCGCTGTTCTACAACGGCATCGGCATTCCGCTCGCCGCGGGTGCGTTCTTCCCCCTCACCGGTTGGCAGCTCTCGCCGATGTTTGGCGCCGCGGCCATGAGCCTGTCGAGCGTATGCGTCGTAAGCAACGCGCTGCGCCTGAAATCCTTTAAGCCAAAAGTGGCAAAATAGGCTCACCATTAAGTCCATCTAGAACGGGTTTTCCAGACGCCCGAGATTGACCCGAAAGAGGAGCGACGCGTACTTTGGTACGCGAGCGACGGCTTGAAGGTCAAGGTCGGG
>URNC01000110.1 GCA_900549065.1 uncultured Collinsella sp.
AGCTTCTTAGCCTTCTTGGCGTCGGTCTTGTACACCGTGGAAGCCTCATGATAGTTGGTGAAGCTCTTGGGCAGGTAGCAGCTGGCAGCGGTGGCAAGGCCGGCGAAGGTGTTGCTGACCATCTTCTCGGTGTCGAGCGCATACATGACAGCCTGACGGACCTTGACGTTGTTCCAAGGCTCCTTGGCGACGTTGAACATGATGAAGCGGGTGCCGAAACCCTGAACGTTATCGATCTTGCAGCCGGCGCTCTCAAGCTGGTCGACGGCGTCAGCGGTAACGAGCTCCATAACGAGCGTGGAGCCCTCCTGCTGAGCGGTAACGCGAGCGGTGGGGTCGGTCAGGATGCTGTACTGGATCTTCTTATCCTCGGCAGCATACTCACCGTTGTACTCAGGATTGGGAACCAGGGTAATCTCGGTATCGGAGATAGAGTCGTACATCCAGGGGCCGGAGCCGATCGGCTGCTTGGCGCGATCCTCCTCGGTCTGGGTGGCCGGGGTAACGCGGACGATGGCCAGACGATCCTTGAGCAGGGAGAAGTTGGGGACCTTGGTCTTGACCGTCACGGTGCTGGCGTCCTTGGCCTCGATGGACTCGAAGGGCTGGAAGAACGGAGCATAGGTAGCGGAAGCGGCGCAAGCGGTGTAGGAGGCAACGACATCGTCAGCGGTGACCTCGGTGCCATCGGAGAACTTGGCGCCCTTGCGGATGGTGACCTCGAAAGTGGTGTCGTCCACGGACTTAGGATCGTCGGTGGCGAGCTCGTTGAAGGTGCTGTAGTCGTGGTAATCGATGCCGTAGAGGCCCTCGACGACGTGCCAGTTAGCACCCAGGCCCACAGCGGAGCCGGTGCTGGCGGGATCGAAGCTGGACGGAGCGTAAGCGGAACCAGCGGTGATCACGCCGCCGCCACGGTTGGCGGAATCGGTGGAACCGGAAGCGGAACCCTCGTCGCTAGAGCTGCCACCGCAGCCGGTGAGACCAAGCCCTGCGACAGCAGCGACGCTGCCGGTGAGGCCGAGGAACGAACGCCTGGACATACCCTTGTTGATGATGGCCATGTCTTCTCCTATCAATAGAGAATCTTACTCGGGAGCACCTAGACTTGCCCCCGCGCAACTTGCGGACGATATATACCTTACCTACCGACGAACCCAACTGAGGTGCCGCACTCGGCGACCGATACATACATACGCTTGAACGGTATTTACTACCGTTCACCGAATTCGTTGACAAACGATTCGCCAGACAGTATGTATCGGCGAGGTGAGATATCAGTCTTCGTCAACCCGCAGGATAGCAGGGTTTTCGCTTGGGTTAGTCAAACGTTTTAGCGTTAATAAAACCCGAAACCAGCAGGCAATCATGGCGAAATAAATGGTTGAAAATCGCGCAATCATGTATATCAGTTGTTTGGCTCGTGTTTAGCTATCGGAATGGCCAGCCGCCGCCTCGGCGCGCTCGGCATTCCATGCAACGAGCGCCTCGTGGACCGCCTTGGCAACATCGGCAGGTATGCCGCGAACTTCCGCGATCTCTTGCTCGCTCGCCGCGCGCAAACGCTTCATCGAGCCAAAATGGCGCATAAGGGCACGTTTTCTGGTGGGTCCCACGCCTGGAACGTCATCGAGTACCGAAACCGTCATGGCTTTATCGCGCAACTCGCGATGGAACGTGATGGCAAAACGGTGCGATTCATCGCGAACCTGTTTAATTAGATAGAGCGAAGCAGACCCGGTCGGCAGCACGACGGGAGTCTCGTCCCAAGGCACGAAAACTTCCTCATCGGCCTTCGCCAAGCCACAAACCGGTATATCGAGCCCAAGAGCCTCAAGTTGCTTGATCGCAGCGGTCAATTGCGGCTTACCGCCATCGACAACGAGCAAATCGGGGCGCGAGCCAAAGCGCTCGTCGACCATGCGCTCGGGAGCATAGCGTCGTCCCAAAACCTCGGACATCGACACGAAGTCGTTTGCCTCGTCCAATTCGGCCTGAATTTTAAAACGACGGTACTGGCTCTTGTCGGCGCGTCCGTTGGTAAACACCACCATCGAGGCAACCGTAAAGGTTCCATGCAGCGTCGAGATATCGAAGCACTCGATACGCATCGGCGGCGCCGGCAGCGCCAGCGCGCTTTCGAGCTCCAGGAGCGCTTGATTGGTGCGGTCGTCAGCGTACCCCGTTCGCATCATGTAGCGCATGAGGGCATGGCGCGCATTTTTGGATGCCATATCGAGCAAACGGTGCTTTTCGCCACGCTGCGGCCTATGGAGATGGCAGGAACGCTCGCGCTTGCCTGCAAGCCACTCCCCCAGCGCCTCCGCATCCTCAAGCTCGACAGAGAGGTTTATCTCAGCTGGAATATCAGCCGTCTCGTCGTAATAGCGCTTAAGAAAGCCCGATTGAAGTTCCTCTTCGTCGACATCCAAACCCTTATCGAGAATAAACTCGCAGGTTCGAACCGTTCGACCCTCACGCACGACAAAGACGCAAGCGGCGGAGATGGTCTCCTCGCGATAGAAACCGATGACATCGATATCGACACTGGAGGGAAAAACGACTTGCTGACGGTCGTCCAGACCCCTGATGACCTCCAAACGACGTTTGACGCGTGCCGCGCGCTCAAAGTCGAGCGCCTCGGCGGCATCCGTCATCTCGGAGGTCAGCTCATCGACGACATCCTTGCGATGGCCCGACAAAAAGCGCTCGACACGCTTGACGTTCTTGGCATAGTCCGTAGGAGAAATCGCGCCGACACACGCACCTGGGCCGCGCCCGACATGGTAGTCGAAGCAGGGACGCCCGTTTTGCGCGCAAATCATATTGACGATGTCTTCCTCGCCCTTGTGGGACTCGACGATACGACGACAACGACGCCACTCCGCACAAGAAGCCGAGCAGATCGGGATCACCTTGCGCAGCGTGTCAATGGTCTCACGCGCCGCGCGGCTATCGGTATAGGGACCAAAATAACGCGTTCCCGGCTTATGACGCTCGCGCGTGTATTTGATAGCGGGATACAGGTCGCCCTTTGTAATGGCGATAAAGGGGTAGCTCTTGTCATCCTTGAGGTCGACGTTAAAGTACGGATGGTACTGGCCGATCAGGTTGCGCTCGAGTACAAGCGCCTCATGCTCGGTTTCGACAACGATGTAGTCAAAGCTCGCAACCAATTGCATCATGAGCGGTATTTTTTGGCGCTCATCCTGCAGCGTCACGTACTGGCGCATACGGGAACGCAGGTTTTTCGCCTTGCCAACGTAGATGACATCGCCCTTGGCATCTTTCCAAAGGTAACATCCGGGCTGCGTGGGAACGCGCGAAACCTGCTCGGCGAGTGTTGGAATGTTGTCGTGACCGGCCACACGCACCTACTTGCGACGAAGCAGCGCCGAGACCTCGGGCATCTTAAGAACGACGGCAAGGCCAAAGGTAACAGCAAGCGAGACGACACCCGCAACGCAAACATAGCCAAGAGTAATCAGAATCGAGCCGCCAAGTACCCCGACAAAGTGTTCAAGCGCCCACATGACGCCGGCGCCTGCGGCAGCCCCTAGGCCGCCGAGCAAAAGGCCAAAGAAACCGCCATGCAGGATAGATTTGACCTGAAGGCCACGCAGGCGACGACGCAGCCACCACAGCGAACAGCCGACCAAGATCACGTAGTCGACAACATACGAAAGCGCGATTGCCGGCATACCGAAGCCCAGCACAACGCCAAACAGCAGAACCGAGCCAGCCTGGCCGATGGCGGAATACAGGCAATAGCGACTATAGGGCTTCATGTCGAGCAAGGCAGAGAAGCTCTTCTGCATCAACACGACCACGCCGTAGAGCGGCAGCGAGAGCGCCAGGTAGACAAGGTACTCGGACACCAGCGCCACGCCGGATTCATCGAACTTGCCGGCACAGTAAATCATGTTGAGCGGACGTGCGAAGACAATCAGGTACAGTGCGAACGGAATCAGGAAGAACAGCATCTGGGCGACGCCACGCGAAATGCCCGTGCGAACGCTGTCGTAATCCTTCTCCTGTGCGTCATGAGAGAGCTCGGTATAGAGCGCCGTCGAAAGCGAGGCGGCAATCAGCGCGTAGGGCAGCGTGTACCACAGGCGCGCATAGGCGATGACGGAAGGACCCGTCTCGGGCTGGACCACCAGCGCGGCAGCGTTGGTGATAGAAGTCGAGACAAACATGCACACCGTGGCGAGCAGCGTCGGGATACCGAGCGCAATCGTCTGGCGCAGCGCGGGGTCCTTAAAGTCGATATGGATATGGGGATGCACGCCGTGCTTGCCAAGCGCGGGAATCTGACATGCCATCTGAACAAAGACACCGAGGGTCGTACCGGCCGCAATCAAGATGATGCCGGCACGTTCGCCAAACTGTGCGGACACGGGCGCAAAACCCATAAAGCTCGCAATGACGATCACATTGTTGAGGACCGGGGCAAACGTCGACCAGAAGTAGTCGCGGTGTGCGTTGAGAACGCCCGAGAACACCGAGCCCAAACCATAAAAGAGAATCTGGATGGCAAAGAAACGGAACATGAACGCAGCGGTATCCATGCTGCCGCCGTCACCCGAAAGGAACGATTGCGTCCAGATAAAGCCCGGGGCGAACACGGTCCCCAGCAACGAAATGCCACCCAGCACCAAAAGCAGAATGCCAAGCAGGTTGCCCACGTACTCGTTCGAGGCCTCGCGACCCTGCTCACGCCTCACGCCCATGTACACGGGCAAAAACGCCGTCACGAGCATGCCACCCATCACGAGTTCGTAGAGCATATTGGGCAGGTTGTTGGCGACCTGATAGGAGGACGAGAGTAGCGACATGCCGATAGCGGCCGCCATTGCCCACGTGCGGATAAAACCGGTGACGCGAGACACGATGGTCAGGATGGTCATAAGCCCGGCGGAACGACCAACCGTGGAGTAGTCCGACGAGCCCATGTCGTCAGTGTCATCTCGCGACGAAGAAGCTTCGGATGAGGGTGTCTGAGGCGCAGATTCTTTTGCAAAATGAGCTCCGCGCTTCAATTCTTCCTGCGGCATCGCTCAGTCCTCTCTCGTAATCGCGGCAACCGTCGCCCCGCAAAATGCAATTAAATCATCGGGTGCAAGCTCGAGCTGATAACCACGCTTGCCTCCCGAAATAAAAATGGTATCCCAAAGGACACATGTCTCATCAATGAGCGTCCGGTAGCGTTTTTTCATACCGACCGGGCTGCAGCCGCCGCGAACGTAGCCAGTCGCCGCAAGCAAATCCTTCACATGCATCATGGCCAAGGACTTCTCCCCCGCGGCACGCGCGGCGGACTTTAGATCGAGCTCGTCGGCAACAGGGATACAGCACACGACATAGTCGTTGGACGGTGTCACGCAGACCAAAGTCTTAAATCCTTGACCGGGCTCCTCGCCAAGCTGCTCCGAAATCGCGACCCCCAGGCCCACCGACTCATCACCATCGTCTTCGTACGTATGTAGAACATAGGAAATGCCGGCACTTTCCAGCTCGCGCATCGCATTGGTTTTTGGCGTCTTTACAGCCTTTGCCATGACATATCCTTT
This sequence comes from uncultured Collinsella sp., assembly GCA_900549065.1. Taxonomy (GTDB): domain Bacteria; phylum Actinomycetota; class Coriobacteriia; order Coriobacteriales; family Coriobacteriaceae; genus Collinsella. Next base: position 5,574 of record URNC01000110.1, read on the forward strand.
CTCTCGCATTCGGACGCAAGGATTAAGTATATGTCCAATTCGGCTGCATACGTCACTTCGGCACAGCAAGCGCCATCGAATCACAAGGAGTCGATGGCGCCCATAAACTGAATCGCCTATTTATTGAGCATCAAGTTGAGCCTGACGCTCCCGGTCACGCCTGAGCAACGGCGCCAAAAACTTGCCCGTATAACTCTGCGGACAGTCCGCAACCTGCTCCGGAGTGCCCGAAACCACGACGGTTCCGCCGCCGTTACCGCCCTCGGGACCCATATCGATCAGGCGGTCGGCAACCTTGATGACATCAAGGTTGTGCTCAATCACCAGCACCGTGTTGCCCGCATCGACCAAGCGCTGCAGCACATCGAGCAGCTGGCGGACGTCCTCAAAATGAAGACCGGTCGTCGGCTCGTCCAAAATATAGAACGTCTTGCCCGTCTGGCGTCGATGAAGCTCCTTGGCGAGCTTCACACGCTGCGCCTCGCCGCCCGAGAGCGTCGTGGCGGGCTGGCCCAGGCTCACGTAGCCTAAGCCTACATCGTACAGCGTCTGGAGCTTGCGCTTAATCTGCGGGATATTCCCAAAGAAGGCCAGCGCCTCGGTGACGCTCATGTCGAGCACGTCCGAGATGGTCTTGCCACGGTAGGTGACCTCGAGTGTCTCGCGGTTGTAGCGTTTACCGCCGCAAACTTCGCAGGGAACGTAGATATCGGGAAGGAAGTGCATCTCGATCTTGATCTGCCCGTCGCCCTTGCACGCCTCGCAGCGCCCGCCACTCACATTAAAGGAGAAACGACCCGGCGAGTAGCCGCGCGCCTTCGACTCCGGCGTACTCGCAAACAGCGCGCGAAGATCATCCCACAGGCCGATATAGGTAGCAGGGTTGGAACGCGGCGTGCGGCCAATCGGCGACTGGTCGATATCGATAACCTTATCGATACACTCGATGCCCTCGATTTTTTTATACGGACCCACAGGGCGCGTCGAACGGTGAATAGCATTCGTAAGGGCAGGCGCAATGGTGTCGGTAACCAGGGAGCTCTTGCCCGATCCCGACACGCCGGTAACAACCGTAAGCGTACCAAACTCGATCTTGGCGGTAACGTTTTTGAGGTTGTTGGCTCGAGCGCCCGTAATTTTAAGGCAGCCGCGACCGGGCTTGCGCCGTTCATCAGGCACCCGAATCATTCGTTTGCCGGTCAGATAAGCGCCCGTCATCGACTCAGGACACGCCATGATATCTGTCTCTTATACACATCTCCGAGCCCACGAGACTACGCTGCATCTCG
>URNC01000111.1 GCA_900549065.1 uncultured Collinsella sp.
TCAGAAGTTCAAATCTTCTAACGCCCACCAAATGTTCGCAGCTCAGAGGCTATGTCCTCTGGGCTGTTTTGTTTTATGTCGCCAAATCCGCTGGCTGCTCCAACCGCCCAAGCAACCACCCTGCCCATGCACAAAACCGCGTCAATAGCCACCGAGGCCGAGGCCAACGCGTCTCGAACCCATCCAAGCCGCAACTCCTCAGCAAAACGCCGCGATGTCTGCGCCCTGCGGTATCCTTGAGCCACTTACACCTGCAGCACCAAGGAGCCACCATGCGCACCGAGCTCGATGTCCCCTTTTCGCACAAAGAAGAAGCCAAGGCGCTGGGCGCCAAATGGGACCGGACCAAGAAGATCTGGTATGTGCCCAGCGGCGTCAACCCCGAGCCCTTTGCCGAGTGGCTGCCCGGTGTTGACCGATCCGACCCCTCAGCGCCGTATATATATCTAGTACTGGGCAAGCGCGAGTGCTGGAAGTGTCACAAAGAGACCTCGGTCGCGGCCTTCGGCATTCCCTATCGAGCCGATAACGACGAGAGCACCGCCATCGCGCACGCGCCCAACGAAGCCGGGCACATTGCCATCGACACGGCCAACGCCAACGCACTCGCCATCGTGCCCGCTCTTGGCTGCGTGCCGGGCGAGATCCGCGACTACCTTCATAAGCGCTGCGGCTACAAGCCCGTAGGCGCGCGAGCCTCCAAAGCCCCGTCGCTCGGCAACACGTGCACCAGTTGCGACGCGCTGCAAGGCAGCCGCTATCTGTTCGAGGAGCCCTCGTCCCCGTTTGCCCTCACTGCCATCAACAAGCTGCCGGCACTGGAGTTTATACGCGTCGAAGTTGCCGGCGTCTTTGGCGTCCCGGCCACGCGTACCGACTTTGACCAGGCGCTCTTTACCTGGGCACGCGACCATCACGCCGAGTTCCACAAGCAACTCGGTGAGGGGATTTATTTGTAGAGGCAAAAGACACTCGCAGCCAACTCCTCTGCATCACCTATCCCTCGTCGCCGGCGTCGTACACGATATCGAGGCCACAAACAGAGCATTTCTCCGAATACACCGGCATATGAACGCCTGTCCGTTTTCTCGCTTCGTCGCTAAGTCTGTCGCGCGCATCGATGAACCGAATGTCGAGGCACGGTATTTGCGAGCCGCAGCAAGGACAGGCGATGACAAACGACCCGCAATCAACTTCTACGCTCGGAAACATTTTGTTGTCTATAAGGGCACACGGCAGTTTTCCGTACTTCCCCATCGCAATATCGCCTCGCCAGCTCACGATCGCTCCCCTCTCGCTATACAAATCAGGAAGAGCATGCACCGGCAGGCGTGCGCGAGATTGCATCGCCACGCGATCCGATCAAACAACACGATCGTAAAAGACCGCCAAAGCCAAATACGCTAATACGGCAGAAGCCCCGCCTTTTCACGCTTCTTTTCCGAGCGATCGAACTCAATGCGATGGGCCTCAAGAAACACCGTATTGGGTCGCCACTGATGCTCATTCGGCTGCCTTAGCGTCGCGCCCGCAAAGGAAGCATAGTCGGTCTTATCCAGCAGGTACGATCCGCACAGCCGATATTCGCCGCAAACAGGCTCAAACGAAATCAGATGAGCATCGAATAAAGCATGTAAGTCGCGCCGAAGCAGAATGCCGTTGCTGGCAACCTGCGATTTGGGTCCCGAGTAATTCTCGATATGTGCAGCCTCCAGAGCTTCGCTGACGCCGCAGTCCGACACCGCGCAACGGCCATCATAGGCGGCAACGAGCTGCTTGCGGAACCATTGCTGCCCCAATCGCTCGCGCCTTAACGCATAGCGGACCTTTTCGTCGTCGGTCGTACCCTGTCCGGCAAACTCAATATCGACGGGCATGTGCTTCAGATAGCTCATGTCGGGCGCAAAACGGGGGTCCGGTCCGCCTTTATGAACAGGACCGTGCAGAACAAACCATCCGTTTTCGGGCTCGAACCGTTCAACAAACGCAAGGCCGAGCACCTTGTAGCCCACCTCGGTTGCAAATATGACTCCGACTGGAACGCCACATTCCATGCAGTTGAGCATTTTACGGTTGTAATTCTGGTCTCGAGAACCAACGGCGCCTGGCGCTTGGACCGAATACTTAATGACCCACGTACCATCGTCCAAATAGAGCGGAGGTACATCGGTGTAGAAGCTCTTTTTTAGAGTTATGGACCGAAAGCGCAAAGATCTTATTGGGATCTTGCTTCACCCGATCCTGGCCCGGCCAGAAGATCCCTGAACCCCGCGTTACGGGAAAGAAGTCCGAGCCAATTCTCAAACGATACTGATACTGAGGGCTATCTTCCTTGGTGTGGTGCGGAAGGCTGGTCCAAACGCCGCCGCGCTGTTTCTCACCCAGAAACCACTCCCATGCCTCAACGTATTCGGAAGGCACGAGACTGCAGGCGCGGTCATAGCTTGGTCCATCCATCAACGGAACAGCAAGGTCAATGTCGTTCATCGCCAGCACCTACAACCATACGAACGCGAGTCATGCCCCTCAATAATATGGCCGAGAGTCAATTATTACGAGATCTCATTCCGCGATCGGCACATCGTTGATGCTCTCGGTTTGCCGCTGGCGCGCTTGTACCCCGCTACCCCACTTCCCTGTATACTGATGTAGCACGTGTTTCATCCAGGCTTGTTGGGCCGGGTCGTTCATGGGAGGGTCTTATGGCTGTTTCGAATCCGCCTAAGGGAAGCGTTTCTTCTTCGTCCATCAAGCCGGTTACGCGCAAGGCCGTGCGTTGCCAGCGCGAGGTCGCTTGGCTTGTCACGCAGGCGGCGGGCAGGCTTGTGGCGACCACTCAGGACGTCAATGCGCCTACGCCGAGCTTTGTGTTAGCGGCGGCGCTGGATTTTGTGCGCCAATTGGAGCTTGCCGCGCAGGATGCCAACGGCCACCTCGACTACCAGAACGTTATGGCGCCCGACCTGCAAACGTTCTGTCACATGGCCAAGTTGCCTGCCGCGCCCAATGCGCTTTCGGACGCAGGCTACATGTTTACGCTCTCGGGCGCGGACCTTATCCGCGACATCTATGCATACTGCAGCGAGCTCGCCGAGCGCCACGTCTTTGACGCGGCAGAAGTCAAACCGGGAAATGTCATCAAGCTGGTTCTTAGGCTGTTCCTGATAGACGGGTTCGGGGCCATGCCGGCGTAAGCCGAGCCTTTAGCATCACCGTCGACTGGACAACAACCGCTTTACCTTAATGGACGCCAATCGAGGGTCGATTATTGGGTCGCCTCGTCCACTAACGCAAGATGCCTTGGACGGTCGAGGTACGGCGCAGGTTTTTGGCGACAGCCGCGACAGTATCCGAAATCATCTCGTCCAACTATCCCTCACAGATTGTGCGGTCCATGAACCTCAGCGACTCCGCCGTGCCTTTCCGGGTCCCCGCATAGACAACCATGTCGATAAAGAGCTTGGGATAAAACTGCTGAGGGCAGGTGCCCGCAACTTGGAGTCCAGCCTTGGTGACATTGCCCTGGGAATCAAGGAAATCCGCGGATAGATTTCCCTCGTCTCTCAGTTATCTCTCGTAATTATCTCTCATCTATCTCTCTATCTCTCGGCTTAGAGATAGAGAGATAGATGGAGATGGAATGTCTACCATTTGCTTCATTTATACATGTTTTTGCTGGTAGAGCAATCGGCATCGAGACAATACCATGATTGCCTGTCTCTTTGCTGATCAGTTATCTCTCATAATTTATCTCTCGTCTTTCTGCTATCTCTCGTATTAGTGACGAATGAGAGACGAGAGATACGTGAGTGATGGACGAGCGTGGATTTTTGGACGGTCGGAAAATCCCTCAAACAAAAAACGGGGCCGGCCTTACGCCGAGCCCCGTTTTCAAACGGTCAGTTAGTTATCCAACGCGCGAGCATAGCAGTCAACATTACGCCGCCGCGAACACTCCCAAGCCCGTTCCGATGATGCAGATTGCAAAGATGCCCAAGATGATCCAAATGGTCTTGACGCCCTTTTTGTACAGGGCGACGCAGGCAAAGGTTGCCAGCAAGGGCAGCAGGCCGGGGAAGATCGAATCGAACAGATCCTGCAGGACAATCTCCGAACCACCCACGTCAAAGGTCAAAGCAGTGGACAGGGAGACCTGTGCCGCAATCATGGCGCCGATAACGGTCATTCCGAGGACACCGGCAGCATGCGTCATGCGAGACATAAGGTTGTTCTCTTCGGACTGCTGCAGGAACTTGGTTCCCAGGTCGTAACCCAGATGGGCTGCGACGATACGCGTTGCAAAGTTAATCACGGAGTAGATGAGCGCGTACACGATGGGGCCGAGCGGGTTGCCCGTCGAAGCGATGCCAATACCAATGCCGGCCGCGACCACGCGGAACGTACCCCAGTAGAACGAATCGCCAATGCCGGAAAGCGGTCCCATGAGGCCGACCTTCATGGCGTTAATCGAGGACGTGTCGAAGTTCTTATCGGCAGCCGCCTGCTCTTCCATCGAAACCGTTAGGCCGGCTACAAACGGAAGCACATGAGGCGTGATGTTAAAGAACTCGGTATGGCGATCGAGCGCCGCATAGTAATCGTCGTCGTTGGGATAGATCTTTCGCAGGGGCTTCTGAATGGTGTACATGAAGCCCATTGCCATCATCTTGTCGTACGACTGCGAGCACTGGCTCGTAAACTGGCGAAGGAACATGCTCCGATACATATCGGGGCTCATAATCGCGTCCTTCTTGGCCTCTTTGAGGTCGGTGTTCTGGGTAGCCATTAGAAGTCCTCCTCTTCATCTGCAGCAACCGTCTGCGGACCGGACGAGCCCTCACGGAAGGCCAGGAGCAGTGCGACGCAAATGGCAGCTGCAGCGACGCCGATAACGTCCATCTTGAGGTAGATGACCATAATGAATCCCAAGAACAGCCAAGGAAGCAGCTTGTTATCGCCCATGGTCCTAATAAGAAGTGCGAAGCCGATGCAGACCATGACGCCGGATGCAACGTTGAGGCCGTCCATCACAAACTGCGGAATCGCGTTGAGCGCATTGTTGATGAGGTCGGCACCAAAGAACAGCGAGCAAAACACCAGCAGTGCAGACGGAATGCCAATCGACAGCGGCACGACGGTCAGATGGTACAGGTTCGCCTTTGCAAGATCGCGATTTGCCAGAGCGGTCTCAATCTTCTTGCAGGCAAAGGCACCCGGAACGGCGTAGCAGAAGTTGCGCCACACCTGAAGGAAGACGGAGACGGGAAGGGCGAGCGCGACGGCAGTTGCCGTGCCCGTACCCGTAATGACGGCAAACGCGCAGCCAAGCACGCCGGAGGCATAGACCTCGGGAGGAACCGCCGCACCGACCATGATGGCGCCCATGAACATGGACTCCAAAGCAGCGCCGACGATAACGCCCTGCTGGACATCGCCAAGGATCAAGCCGACAAACAGGCTCGTAAACAGCGGACGACCAAGCATCGTAATGCCAAATAATTGCTCGTCCATGGACGCAATAAATGCGACCAGTGCAACTAGAAGATACTGGACAACCATTTCGATCAACCCCAGAAACAGGTCTGCAGGCGAGGCGTTCTGCGCAGCTCGCCTGCAGACAACCGCAGCAATTTGAGAGGATTAGTAGTTCATCTGGTGATAGTAACGACGCGTGGTGAGCGGGTGGTTACGGACGTGCTCGAGATGGCAGCTCAGACGCTCGGTGATGGTGTAGGTGACCATCGGGGAGACGATCTTGCGGAACTCGGGGTCGCTGAACGGCAGCTCGACCTCGGCGGTGTCGAACTTGTTCACGCGGACATGGACGCCCTTCTCGTCGGCGAGCATGTGAGTGAAGTTGTCCACGCGGTCCATGAGCTTACGGGTGTCGTCCTCGCCGTAGAGCATGATGAGGCTCGTGCCCTCCTCGCAGAGTTCGATGGTGCCGTGGAAGAACTCGGCGGCGTGGATAGACTTGGTCTTGATCCACTGCATCTCCTCGAGAATGCACATAGCGTAGTCGTAGGCCTCACCCCAGAGCATGCCGGAGCCAATCACCATGTGGTAATCGGTGTCCTTGAAGTCCTCGGCCATGGCGGCGCAGCGATCGTCCTGAGCGTCCTTGGCCTTGATGAGGTACGGAGCGATGTTGCCGAACTCCTCCATGAAGGTGTCGTACTTGGGGAAGGCGCCGGCGTTCTTGAGGAAGCGGGCGACCAGCGTGATCTGGTAGGTGTAGATGGCCTCGCACAGAACGTCGTCCTCGGCGAAGCTGAAGAACTTGTAATCGGCGTACTCAGTGGCCGGGGTGTTGTCGTTGGAGACATACATCAGCGTGCGGGCACCCTGCTCCTGGCAGAACTTGGCGGCCTCGATGATCTCGGGGGTGGTGCCGGTACGGGTGGAGAAGACGCAGACCGAGTCCTTGTTGAAGGTCTTGGGCGGGCATGCGAGGAACTCAGCGGCAATCTCGCAGTGGACGTCGACGTCGGCCGTGGTGGTCTCGACCCAATACTTCATCGGGAGCGTGTGGGCCCAGGTGCCGCCGCAGCCGATGAAGAAGATGTTGGAATAACCCTGCTCGCAGACCTTGTCCACGGCAGCCTCAATCTGAGGACGGAGAGCGAGGGCATCGCTCACAACCTTCTCGTAACGAGGCTCATCGAAATTGAACATCCCTTACTCCTAACTCACTTGGATGAACCCTTCATTCATCCCATGACGTTATAATACTTTATATAACTAACTATGCAAGAACTATTTCAGATTTTTTTGATTTTTCTTTAAATCAGAACCACCCTTAAAAAGGGTGGTTTGCTCTTAGGGTATAACCCACGGGCC
>URNC01000112.1 GCA_900549065.1 uncultured Collinsella sp.
CGAGATGCAGCGTAGTCTCGTGGGCTCGGAGATGTGTATAAGAGACAGCATAAAATACGAATCGCCCAGGTCACCGGTAAGCACGCCGCCCATCCACTCAACGTAGCGCTGCGGCAGCGGCTCGTTGAGTCCCAGGCTATCGTTGACGCGCTCGATCTGGTCGGCCGTAGCCTCCATGCCGAGCATCGAAGAGGCCGGGTCGCCCGGTGTGAGATAGATAATCAAAAACACGACGACCGAGATGATGAGCATCACCGGAACCATCGCGCCTATACGTTTGAGCGTGTACTTCAACATGCGAGGCGTCTATTTCCCCTCTGAACGTGGACAGGGCGTGGCGGCCACAGGGGACCAGACCCCTCCGACCGCCACGCCATCTATTGCATTACTCCGGACGCTTGGCATTCCAAACGATGGCGCCGTCGAGCACCTCGACGTCCTCGACGTCTGCCTGGGTGCCCGTGATGGAAGCGTAGTGGCAAAGCGGCTCGATGACGGCGATCTCATAGAGGCGCTCCTGAGCCTCGGCCCACTTCTTGGCCGCGGCGTCGGTGTCCTTGGCGGTGCGGGTCTCGGCCACAAGCTTGAGCGCCTTCTCGTCGGACAGGCCATAGAAGGCCTTGGAGACCGAGAGGGACTGGGCCGGGATGGGCTTGTAGTTGGTGGAGGCCACAAAGAGGTCCCACTGCTCGGGCTTGCCGGAGCGGATGTCCATGAAGGTCGCGAACTCGTAGCTGTCGACCTCGGCGGTGAAGCCGGCCTTCTCGAGCTGCTCCTGCAGCGCGACGGTGGCGTTGTACATATCCTTGTAGTCGGGGGTGGTCAGCAGCTTGACCGTCTCACCGGCATAGGAGGTCTTGGCCAGAGCCTTCTTGGCGGCCTTGGCGTCGGCCTGGTTGAAGTACTTCTTGCCCGCGTCGGTCGCCCACTGAGCGTTCTCGGGGTTGCCAAGGTTGGGATCGATGTTGAAGAGCTCCTTCTCGCCATAGGCGGCAAGAGCGGCCGCCTCGCAGTCAATAGCCATGAGGGCGCACTTGCGGATCTCCTCGTCGGCGAAGACGCCCTCGTTCATGTTGAGGAAGGCGGTCAGAACGCCGGCGTTATGGGTGTAGAGCTTGACGTCGTCGTTGCCGTCAAAGTCGTGGTAGTTCTCGGTGGGGATTTCGCCAGCGATATCGTACTCGCCGGTCTCAAACCCGCTCACGCGCGTGGAGGCCTCGGTCACGAACTGATAGTAGATGTCCTTGGTGGGCGCGGAGACCTTGCCGGTGTAGCCCGAAGCCTTGCCGTGGGCGGCGACATAGTCCTCGTAGCGGGTGAGATGGACGTACTGGTCCTGCTTCCACTCCACAAACTTGTAGGCACCGGTACCCACGTACTCGGTCACGCCGGTATCGCCCGCGGCCTCGATGACCTCGGAGGGGAAGATACCCGGATACTGGGAGTGGTTGCCCAGGATGATCAGAAAGTCGATGGCGGGCTCGGTCAGCGTGCAGGTGACCTCGTGGTCGCCCGAGGCGGCGAAGGTGGCGCCGGGCAGCAGGCTCGCGGCGCGATCGTTGACGGTGAGCCAGCGGTTCATCGAGGCCACGACGTCCTCGGAGCCAAATTCCTTGCCGTTGTGGAAGGTGACGCCCTCGCGCAGCTTGATGGTGTAGGTCAGGCCGTCGTCGGAAACCTCATAGCCCTTGGCCAGCACGGGCTGGGGCTCGTAGTCGCTATCGAGGCCAAAGAGCGGCTCGACGACGTTGCAGATGATGTCCATGGTCACAAGCGACGACGTGGTGTGCGGATCGAGAGCGTCCGGGCTCGCCGGGAGCGCGATCTGCAGCTCGTCGCGATATTCCACATCCTGGCCGGAGGCAGCGGCGCTACCGCTCTCGGCGCCCGAACCGCCGCAGCCGGCGAGGCCGAGGCCCGCCATGGCGCACAGGGCAGCGGAGCCGGTCAGAAAACCGCGACGGGAGACGCCCGCCTTGAAAAGATCGTTGTTCATTGAGTTCCTTTCGCGTCTGAACAAACGGATAGAATCTGCCGGGACGGCAGAAATCCCCGCCCCGGCAGCTATGCGAAGCCAATCGGCGCCCTGCGGTGCATCCGGACACCAACCGGCATGACAACAGATAAATCCCTATTGCGTGGATAGGAACACCCGGCGGCGCAGCTTGGCGCAGGTGCGGCTAAATCGTCTCGAGGAAGGCCTCGATGCGGGTCTGGAGCTGGCCGGCATCCTCGCCGGCATAATCCGTGGTGATATGCATAAACGGAATGCCCGCCTCCTCGGCGGCCTTCTCCACGGCAAACGACTCCATCTCGTAGAGCGTGCAGAACTGCAGGGCCACGTCGACGATGCCGTCTGCATGCAGGTCGCGCGCCATCTGGACAATGTCCTTCATGCGCTGGTCGTTGGGCGTAAAGACAGCGCAGTTGATCTTGAAGTAGCGCTCGGCGATGGCGTCGAGCATCTCGTCAACCGTCTCACCGGACTCATCGACCAGGTCCTTGTAGTAGCGCGAGCCCGTGCAGGACTCCTCGCCTACCACAACGCCGCCGGCCTTCTCGATGAGGTTGAACAGCTTCCAGTTGGGCACGGCCATGGGCGTACCGGTGTACAGGATGCGCTTGGTTCCCTTGGGCGCCACGCCCTCGCCGGCCTCGACACGCTGCTCGCACTCAGCCGCCATATCGTTGATGGCTCCGGTCAGACGCGGCGTGTCGTCCATAAAGGCAGCCTGAACGGTCAGCAGGCTATCGAGACCGCTGATAGGCGCCGGGTCGGCAGCGCGCGTGGCAGCGAGGCGCTGCAGGGCGCGACGCTTCTCATTGACGGCGTGAATGGCGGCCTTCAGGCGCTCGGGCGTAATCTTGACGCCGCACTCTTCCTCGATCTTGGCGGCAAGCTTCTTGACCTCGGCCTTCCAGGTCACAAGCGTCGACTCGTCGTGTACGTTGGGGATATCCATGACGTACATGTTCTTTTGCGTAGCAAAGAACTCATAAGCCTTCTTCTTGCCATCGCAGGTGTTCTCGCCTATCACCAAGTCACTCGACTCGATATAGGGGCAGACCTCGCCAAGCTTAAAGCCGGCAAAGCTCTTGATGAGCGGGCAGGTGTTGCGCGGCAGATGCTCCTCGACCTTATCGGTTGCCCAATCGGCACCCGAGCACAGGCCCACGGGAATGCCGTCACAGGCAAGTACGATCTCCTCGGGCACGTACACGCAGAACGAACCCACGATTTTGGTGGCCTCGCCGGCCTCCTTCTTGTCGAGCATCTCCTTAATACGGCCGCTGTGGATGTTGGTGGCGACAAAATCCAGGTAGGACGTTGACTTGGGGCGGTTGTTCTGCGACAGGAACATGTCCCCGTACATCTGGCCCACGGCGCCCAGCAGCATGTCGTGGTCGGCAAGATTCATGCCGAGGCTCTCCCACATCGGATGGAAATCGAATTCTTCAGCCATGACGGTTCCCCTCTCGAACCAAAAATGAATAGCTACGGTATTGCTGCACGGTGGATGGCGAAAACCCAGCCGCACCTAAACCCGGAATTTTGGGGAACCTGCTTTGCAGCTGATTATTTAGTTGTGCGTCGTCTCTCCCGGAGCCGTGAACATACCTGCTCATATGCGGCTCCGAGCCATATACAGGGCGCGCGCGGCAACGCGGCGAATGTATGTCGTCTGCGGCATGTGCGCACCCTCCTTTACAAGTTGAGGTCAACTATATCAGCGGTCATCGACCATGCGAACGCCGTTGACATTCGTACGACAGCGTCGTGTGCCGTCGTTTAATAAATAATTATCTTAATTGATAAGAGTTTGTCATTTCTCACTCGGCGAGCGGCAAGACAAAGCCGTCGAGGCTTATATCCCCGACGGCATTACCCGGCGCTATCGACAAACCAAGTGGATCCTACTCGCATCGAAGTGCATGCGCAGGGTCTCGTCGGCCTGCGGCAGCCCGTCGACAGGCACGCCCACCTTATTGACCTTCCACTGCAGACGCGTGGGCGCATCAGCACGCGGCACGTCCAGGAGCACCAGCCGCTCAAAGCGTGAATCACTCACACGGGCCACGTGCAAATCGTAGCTGTTACGGCCCCGCTCCGCGCGGTTGTCAACATGGAAGTAGCTTGCGCGAATACCCAGGTACGCCACATTATCGGGAACCGCGCGACCCACGTTAAAGGTCATGCCCCAATCGAGGGCCTCGATCTCCTGGGGCCCAATCTTGCGCGCCCGGCTTGTGTTCTTGCAGCCCGTCAAGCGCAGCGCCGCCAGCGTCTGCGGGCGGCGGACCAGGTCCTCGACGGAGCCGATCTCCTCAACATGCCCGTCGTGCATCACGCAGATGCGCTGGCAGAGGCGGCATGCTTCGTCGATGTCGTGGCTCACGTAGAGCACGGTACGGTTGCACACATCGAACAGGTCGAGCATGTTCTGTTCGAGGGCACTCTTAAGATACGCATCGAGTGCGCTCATGGGCTCGTCGAACATAAAAATGCCCGGATGCGCCGCCACCATGCGCGCAAGCGCCACACGTTGCTGCTGACCGCCCGAGAGTCGCGCGGGATAGCGGTCGGCAAAATAGGCCAGGCCAAAAATGCCCAGGTAGCGTTCGGCAAGCTTTTTGCGCGCCGCGGCGTCGCCCGCGTCCTTTACGCCGGCACATACGTTATCGGCCACCGTCATGTTGGGAAACAGCTGATAGTTTTGGAACAGCAGGGCGCATTTTCGCTCCTGGGGCGACAGGTTGATGCCCGCCGCCGAGTCAAAAAAGGTCACGCCGTTGACGACGATCTTGCCCTCGTCGGGCGTCTCCACACCGGCAATGCAGCGCAAGGTGCAGCTCTTGCCACATCCGGAGGCACCGAGCAGCGCCACACGCTCCTCGCCGGCCTCAAGCTGCATGTCGAGGATAAAGCCGGGATAGTGCTTTTTAATATCCAGAACGAGTGACATGACCTATCGACCTCCCTGCGGCGCCGCATCATCGCGCATAAGCTCAGTCAGCGCCTCGCGATCGATACGCAAGGCATCGCCGCCCGCCGGGTCAAGCGAATCGCCCTGTCCGGCGAGATCTTTGGCCCGTTTGCGCTCCGCACGGGAAAGGCCCCGCTCGCGATACTTTTGCGAATGAGCGGTGTACATGTTGATGAACAGGATGACCAGGAAGCTGAACACGATCACGACGACGACCCAAAAGAGGGCCACCGACGTGTTGCCTCCCATCCACTCAAAGTAGATGGCGATGGGGATGGTCTGCGTAATACCGGCGTAGTTGCCCGCAAAGAACAGGGTGCAGCCAAACTCGCCCATCGCGCGGGCAAAGGCGAGCACCGTGCCGGCGGCAATCGAGGGCCAGCCGAGCGGCATCATAAGCTTGGTAAAGATGCGACGCTCGGACCAGCCCAGCGTGCGCGCCGCATCGAGCATCTGCGTGTCAAGGCTCTCGAAGGCTCCGAGTGCCGTACGATAGACGAGCGGGAACGACACCACCACGGCAGAGGTCACCGCCGCGGGCCAGGTAAAGACGATCGAGACGCCGTGCGCAATGAGCCACTGGCCCACCCCGGTCGAGCGGCCAAACAGCATGAGGAGCAGAAAGCCGCAGACCGTGGGCGGCAGCACCATAGGAATCGTAAAGACCGAATCGAGCAGGCCCTTGATGCGACTCGAGGTACCCATAGTCTTCCACGCGGCGAACAGGCCCAGCGCAAAGGAGATCAGCAGGGCAAGGCCGCTCGTTTTTATGGACACCCAAAACGGGCGATAGTCGATACCGCCCAAAAAGGAAGTCAGAGAGGTCAAGGGCCCCTGCTCATCCCGCAACACGACAGACGATGCCTCTACCATTTGAGCGCTATCAAGCCAACGCGCGCCGCCCTTGGCATCACCCGAGGCCGATGCGATCACCACATAGCGGTCCCCATCCGCACCGCGCTCGTCAAAGCCATAGGTATACCCGCCGGCATCAAACGTTGTTTCCGCCGTGACATACCAAGGAAGATCCACGTCCCCTAGCTGCGCACCTCCCATGCAGTTTGAGCTGTCAAGCTCACAGACGAGGGCCTTGAGACCCGATACGCACTCGTTGTCCTGCGGATCCAACCCATACCTCTCGACCGCCTTGGGCGATATCCACACCACAACGCGATCGGCAGCAGGCGCCACTACAAGGTCCACGTCCTCGTCAACGGGAAACCGGTAGCCCTCAGGCTGGCCCTCCATGGCACGAGCGGTCCCCTTGGCCAACCGCTCAAAACCCTCAATCCCATAGGAAAGCCCATGAGCGGTCGCAGCGTTCTGGGCCCCGTCCTCAGCGTCCCCAGCAAACGCAAATCCCGGCACCCAGCAAAGCGCGAAGGTCAAAGCACAGGCGACAAGCATGCGGAATCTATTAAGCACGAAAAGCTCCAAGAGAATACAAGGGCGGAGTGAAACACAAAACGATGGAATTATCGAGCCAAGCCGTACTACGCGGAAAGCTCAAAGCCGTACTTGGCCCAAATCTTCTGGGCCTTCTTGTTGGTCAGGCAGAAGTCGATGAACGCCTTGGCATCGTCGGCGTGCTCGGAGCTCTCGGCAACGGCGCCCGGGTACACGATGGGCTTGTGCGAATCCTCGGGGCACACGAAGGCCTCCTCGATACCGTCGTAGCGGAAGATGTCGGAGCTGTAGACAAAACCGGCCACACAGTCGCCCGTGGACACGCTGTCTCTTATACACATCTCCGAGCCCACG
>URNC01000113.1 GCA_900549065.1 uncultured Collinsella sp.
GCCTTTTGAATGACAAATTGTCGCCCTGGGCGGCGCGCAGCGTCGACTGGTCCGCCGTTCGGCAGAACGGCGGAACCAATTAATACATCTTTGCGCCGGCGGGGATGGAGGCGTCGAGCTGGATCAGGTTGAGGCGCTCCTCACCATCCTCCTCGTGGATGGCACTGATGAGCATGCCGCAGCTGGGGATGCCCATCATCTTGCGCGGAGGCAGGTTGGTGATGGCGAGCAAGGTCTTGCCGACCAGGTCCTCGGGCTCGTAATAAGCGTGAATACCGGAGAGGATGGTGCGGTCGGTACCGGTACCGTCGTCGAGCGTAAAGTTCAGCAGCTTCTTGGACTTCTTGACGGCCTCGCATGCCTTGACCTTCACAGCGCGGAAATCGCTCTTGGAGAAGGTATCAAAGTCGACGAACTCCTCAAACAGCGGCTCAACGGCGATCTTGGAGTAATCGAGCGTGGGCTTAAGCGACTTAACGAATGGGCTCGCGGCGTTGCCGGCCTCGGCAGCCTTGGCGGCAGCGGCACCGGACTGGAAACCCTTCTCGGGCTTCATGTGCGGGAACAGCAGGACGTCGCGGATAGAAGCCTGGTTAGTAAGCAGCATGACCACGCGGTCGATACCAATGCCAATGCCGCCCGCGGGAGGCATACCGTACTCGAGGGCGCGCACGTAGTCCTCGTCATACTCCATAGCCTCATCGTCGCCGCCGGCCTTCTCGGCCATCTGGGCAGCAAAGCGCTCAGCCTGGTCGACCGGGTCGTTGAGCTCGGAGAATGCGTTGGCGTACTCGTGGCCGGCGATGACCAGCTCAAAGCGGTGAGTCAAACGCGGGTCGTCCTCAAAACGCTTAGCGAGCGGGCTGACCTCGATGGGGTAATCGCACACGAAGGTCGGGTTGACGATGGTGTCCTCGCCCAGCTCATCGTAAATCTCGGCGATGATCTTGCCGGCAGTCCACTCGGGCTTGATCTCCAGGCCCTTCTCGCGCGCGGCGGCAGCAAGCTCCTCGACCGGCGTGTCGATGGTGACCTGCTTGCCGAGCACGTCGGAGACGATGTCGGTCATGGGACGGCTGGCCCACTCACCAGAAAGGTCGATGGTCTGGCCCTGGTACTCGATGACCTCGGGGTTGCCGATGGCCTTGTTAGCCGCCTTAATGACACCCTGGGCGAGCGCCTTCATGCCCTCAAGGTCTGAGAAGGCACGGTAGGCCTCCATCGTGGTGAACTCGGGGTTGTGGGTAAGGTCCATGCCCTCGTTACGGAAGATGCGGCCGATCTCGAACACGCGCTCAAAACCACCGACGATGCAGCGCTTGAGATGGAGCTCGGTGGCAATACGCAGGTAGCACTCCTGATCGAGCGCGTTGAAGTGGGTAATGAACGGCTTGGCGGTAGCGCCGCCCTGGATGGTCTGCAGGATGGGGGTCTCGA
The DNA here is from genome assembly GCA_900549065.1 of uncultured Collinsella sp. GTDB lineage: Bacteria > Actinomycetota > Coriobacteriia > Coriobacteriales > Coriobacteriaceae > Collinsella. Next base: position 1,438 of record URNC01000113.1, read on the forward strand.
CCTCCATGTAACCGTCGGACTCCATAAAGCGACGGAAGGTAGAGAGAATCTGCGAACGCTTACGGAAGGTCTCGCGAACGTCGTCGTTGGCGATCAGATCGACATAGCGCTGGCGATAGCGGGTCTCCTTGTCGGAAAGACCGTGGAACTTCTCGGGCAGCGGACGAACGGCCTTGGAAAGCAGGGTCGCGCTCTTAGGGGCAACGGAAAGCTGGCCGCGCTGGGTGCGCACGACCACGCCGGTCACGCCCAGGATGTCGCCCAGGTCGAGGGCCTTGAGCGTATTCCAGGCGGCCTCGTCCATGTCGTTGATGCGGCAGAACAGCTGAATCTCGGCAGTCGCATCGCGCACGACGATGAACATGATCTTGCCCTGACCGCGCTTGGCGACCACGCGGCCGGCGATCTTCACGACGTCCTCGGTGTCCTCGCCATCGGCAAGCTCGGCGTACTTAGCCTCGATATCGGCGACGTAGTCCTCAAGCTCAGAGTGCTCGGGATAGGGGTTCTGGCCCGCCTCGAACAGGGCGGCGCGCTTGGCCAGGCGGGTGGCGCGCTCGTCGTTGAGCGTCGATGCCTGATCGGCGGCGTTCTGGTTCTCTGCCATAAGTTAGCTCCTCAAACTAAAACGCTCCCCAGGATTCGGTCCCAGGGAGCGAAAACATACCTTTACGCGGGACCGTGGTCTAGCGTGCGATCTTGGCGATGGTGTAGACGCGAGTCTTGCCGGAAGGCGTAACGACCTCGACGGAATCACCCTCGCCGTGACCGATGATGGCGTGACCGACCGGAGACTCGTTGGAGATCTTGTGCTCGAGCGAGTTGGTCTCGGTGGTACCAACGAGCGTGACTTCCATGACCTCGCCGTTGGGATCAATCAGCGAAACGGTGGAACCGATGGAGACGGTCAGATCGCCCGTGGTGGCAGCAACCTGAGCGTTGGCAAGAATGGCCTGGATCTCGGCGATACGAGCAGCATTCTGGGCCTGCTTGTCCTTGGCGGCATCGTACTCGGAGTTCTCCGAAAGGTCGCCGAACGCGCGGGCTTCCTTGATGTCCTCGACGATCTCCTTGGCGTAATCGCCCTCACGCCAGGCGAGCTCCTCGACGAGCTTCTGGCGGCCCTCAGCGGTCAGTACGATCTGGCTTGCGTCCATACGGATATCTCCCCAACTCTGATCAAACAATCAACTGTCAACAAAACGAAAAAGACCGGCTAGCCTGCGGGCAAGCCGGTCAGGTGCTCACCCCAAAGGGATGGGACTACTCTGCGTCCGCGTCGCTGTCCTCTGCCTGCTTCTTCTTGGCAGCAGCGAGCTTGGCCTCGAGCTCAGCGATCTCCTTGTCCTCCTCGGACTGCTCGACCACGACATCCTCGGCCTGCTTGGTCTCGGCCTTATCGTCGCCCTCCATACCCTCGCGGATATTCTTGACGGTAGAGCCGAGGGACTTGCCGAGCTTCGGCAGGTTCTTGGGCCCGAAGATAATCAGGACAACGACGAGAATAATGATGAGCTCAGGAGCCCTCAGTCCAAACATGTAGACCTCCACAATACAGCGAGACAAGCTCGAATGAGTATACCGCGGGTATCGCGGTATCACAACACTAGCTAAAAAAGGGACCGCAAGAAGCGGTCCCTCCTCATGCTCTGGTCGGGTTGACTGGATTTGAACCAGCGACCCCTGCGTCCCGAACGCAGTGCTCTACCAAACTGAGCCACAACCCGTTAGCTCGACTATAGTAACAAAGATTTTCGCCGCGTGCTAGAGAAATTTTTATTTCTTTGGCGCGTCGATTTGAACCGTGTTGGGAATAAGCTCAGTCGCGCAGGCCCACCAGCCATTTTGCTGGGCAGCATCGGCAAGCCTTTCGGCCGTGGCAGCGGTGTCGCAAATGGCAAACGAGCAGGCACCCGATCCGCACACATCTACAGCAACGGTTCCGTCCTGTTTACGCAGCCAGTCGAGGACCGTTTGAATCTGCGACTCCATCTGTGCGGAAATGACACCAAGGTTGTTATGGATGAGTGCATATGCCGTCTCGGCATCACCAGCACGCAAGGCAGAAGCTATCGCGCCGGGCTTGTCCGCAGGCACCGGGGCCTCGTCAAAACGTCGATAGGCTTCAATTGTCGAAACGCTTGCCTCGCGCGGCTTGACCAGCACGACGGGCGTCGCGGGCAGCGCGGGGTACTCAGTTGCCAGCACGTCTCCCCCACCTACGTAGAACGCAGGACTCGCGTGCAAAAAGAACGGGACGTCGGCACCAATGCCCCGCGCAATATCGTCGAGCGCTGGGTCGGTGCGATCAATGCCCCAGAGCTCCGCCAAGGCGACAATGACCGCGGCCGAATCCGTCGAGGGGCCGCCCAAGCCAGCGCACAATGGAATGCGCTTCTCAATCGTCACGCAGATGTTTGCCTCGCGACCATAATGCTCGGCCATAGCAACCGCAGCCCGATACGCCGTATTCTTTTGCATGGGAAAATCTGATGCTGGAACCGTCTGGACGGTCAGCGCCTGCGCCGGCGTGACCGTCACGGTATCGGAAAGACCGACGGCTGCCATCAGGGAATCGACCCTGTGGTAGCCGCGGTCATCGCGCTCGGTATGAACCCCTAGGTAGAGGTTAATCTTTGCCGGCGCGGAAAGAGTCAGGGACCGATCGGTCACCGTTAATGCTCCTCGAGCTGATTGCCGAGCGGGGTAAAGATATGCTCGCCGCTCTCGGGGTCGAACAGCTCGACCTGGCCGGTGAGGACATCGATGTACTGGTAGGACTGACGCGACTTGCGGCCGCGACGCTCGTCAACCTCGACGATAAAGACGGCGGGGTGGACGCTCTTGATGGTGCCCATGCGCTCGACGACGCGGGTACGGCCCATGTTGGCCTTCACCTTGACGCGATCGCCCACCATATCGGTCAGCTTCTCGTGGATGTCGTCGACGTGATTGACTTCCATCTCTTCCATGAACAGGGCCTCCAGAAGGTGCAATTCAAAAAGGGGATAATACCCCTAAGATAGACAAAACTCTAATACTATAGCACCCTGTTGTGGCCATACGCAAGTAGCTAAATAAGCCCCGTCCCAAATACGTACCAGACGACAACCTCGCATGACCAGTTGTTACGCGGTTTGGTAAAACCGCGTAACCTAAAGGTTGTCGGTGTCCAAGACGATGGTGAATGGGCCGTCGTTGACGAGGTCGACCTTCATGTCGGTGCCGAAGATGCCATGTGCTACATGCTCAACGTCCTCGTGCACAAGCGTCAGGAAGTACTCGTAGAGCTCGTTGGCGACATCGGGGGCGCCGGCATCGGTAAACGATGGGCGGCGACCGTGGCGGCAGTCGGCGAACAGCGTGAACTGCGACACCACGAGCACCTCGCCGTCGACATCGGCAAGCGCCAAGTTGGTCTTGCCGTTCTCGTCCTCGTTGATACGCAGCCCGCGGAGCTTGCCCCACAGCTTGTCGGCCTCGGCATGCGTATCGCCATGGCCCACACCCAGCAGCACCAGGTAGCCGCGTCCAATGCGGCCCACGCACTCGCCGTCGACCGTCACGCCGGCGTTGAGCACGCGCTGCACCACCGCACGCACGGTCTACTCCTCGCCCGTCAGCTTGGCGGACAGATGCTCGAGCGCGTGGAAACGATGGCTGATGGCGTTCTTCTCGTCAGCCGTCAGCTCGGCCATGGTCTTGCCCGGCGTGTCGACCGGCAGGAACAGCGGGTCGTAGCCAAAGCCGTGATCGCCGCGGCCCTCGTGCGCGATAACGCCCTCGCAGGCGCCCTCGCCATAGGTGACCAAACCGTCCGTGTCGATGAGCGCGACGACGCTCATAAAGCGCGCAGTGCGGTCCTCGTCGGCCACGCCCTCCAGATTTACGAGCAGCTTGGCGTTGTTGGCGGCATCGTCTCCGTGCACGCCCGCATAGCGCGCGCTATACACACCGGGCTCACCGTCCAGCGCGTCGACGACCAAGCCCGAATCGTCGGCAATGGCCATAAGGCCCGTCTCCTCAACCGCGGCTTGGGCCTTGATGATGGCGTTCTCCAAAAACGTCGTGCCGTTTTCCTCGGGATCCTCAAAATCACCCAGCTGGCCGAGCGCCACAAAGCGCACCTCGGGCATGACCTTGCCCAAAATGGCCTCGATCTCGGTGAGCTTATGAGCGTTTCCGGTTGCCACGACGATGGTCGCCGCCGGGTCGAGGGTGTCGATGTCGATCTTCTCAAGTGCCATGACTGGCCTCCTTGTCTCTATAGCAATGCCGCGCCGAGGGCGACGAGGGCCTCTGCCTCTCCCCTCTCAATCAACGGCAGTCTTGTGTCTAGACGTCTCCGCAGATAAAACCTACCAAAATTAACATCCCTTTTTGGCAGGTTAGGCGATGACTTGGCGCTGAAGCTCGATGAGCTCGGCGATACCCTTGTCGCCCAGGTCGAGCAGGGCGTTGAGGCGTTTGCGGTCGAAGGGCGCCTGCTCGCCGGTGCCCTGGAGCTCGATCATCTCGCCGGTGTCGGTGGCGACGAGGTTCATGTCGACCTCGGCATGGCTGTCCTCGGAATAATCGAGGTCGAGCAGCGTATTGCCGTCGACAACGCCCATGGAGATGGCAGCCACCTGGCCGGTAAGCGGGATGCGCTCGATCTTGCCTGCCTCGACCCACATGGCGAGGGCGTCGTGCAGCGCCACCCAGGCACCGGTAATGCTCGCCGTACGCGTACCGCCATCGGCCTGAATCACATCGCAGTCGACGGTGACGGTGTACTCGCCGAGCGCCTTCATGTTGACGACGGTACGCAGGCTGCGGCCAATGAGACGCTCGATCTCCATGGAGCGACCCTTGCGGTTGGCGTGCTCACGCTTGCAGCGCTTGCCGGTCGACGCCGGCAGCATGGCGTATTCCGCGGTCACCCAGCCGGCCTTAGCTCCCTTTCGCCAGCCCGGCACGCCCTCCTCGATAGTAGCGGCGCACAGCACGCGCGTGTCACCGAACTCGGTCAAACACGAGCCGTGGGCGTGCTTCATGACGCCACGGGTGAGCTTAACGGGGCGCAACTCGTTGGCGGCGCGGCCGTTGGCGCGGTTGACCTGCATGTACTCCATAGAAATATCCTTTCGGCAAAAGATGTGGCGAAGGCTTTGGCGGCTGCCTTACATCTATTTCAGCTCATCGATATCGATATGTTCGATGCTCTTGAGCGGCTGACCAAAGATAAAGCTGCCCGCCACCGCAAACTCGGCAATGTTATCGGCCGTCGTGGCAAAACGATGCTGCGGCTC
>URNC01000114.1 GCA_900549065.1 uncultured Collinsella sp.
ATAAGAGACAGGGACAGGGCCTTGCCACCTACCGTGAGCTCATCCGCAACATATCGACCAAGACGCGCCCCGAGGGCGGTGCGCTCAACCTTATCCTGGATCGCTGGGTCGCCTCGTGTGCCGATGCCGACGAGTCTGCCGTCAATGCCCAACTGGCCCCACTCGAGGAAATGGTCCACGGCTTCGACTTCGCCCGCATGCTCCGCCGCTACCGCGCGGCCGTATCCGAGGGCGACGAAGAAGCTATGAGCCGCGTGACCAAATGGATTCGCGGCGAGTACCGCACCAAGAGTGAGGCACGCGCCGAGCTGGGCTCCTCGACCATCATCAGCGATGACGACTGGTACGACTACGTTAAGCTCATTGCGCGCTTTTTGGTCTGCAGCGGCTACAAGGGCATGCTGGTGCTCATCGACGAGCTCGTGAATCTGTATAAGATTCCCAACGCCATCACACGCCAATACAACTACGAGAAGATCCTGACCATGTACAACGACACGCTCCAGGGCAAGGCGCAGTACCTGGGCATGATCATGGGCGGCACGCCAACCTCCATCGAAGACCGCCGCCGTGGCGTGTTCTCCTACGAGGCCCTGCGAAGTCGACTCGCTCAGGGCCGCTTTGCACGCGAGGACCTTAAGGACATGCTCGCGCCCATCATCCGCCTGCAGCCACTCACCTACGAGGAGTTGCTGGTGCTGATCGAAAAACTCATGCAGATCCATGCCGGATACTTTGGCTGGACGCCCACGCTTGCCGAGAACGACTTGGTAGACTTTCTCAAGATTGAGTTTGGCCGCGTGGGAGCCGATACGCACCTGACGCCGCGTGAGGTCATCCGTGACTTTATCGAGCTGCTCGATATCCTGTGCCAGAACCCCGATGCAAACGTGGCTGAGTTACTGCAAAGCGTCGGCGGCGACGCGCTGGCACCGGCAGCCGCAACAGGCGACACCGGCACCGCAGACGGCGACCGCAACTTCGCCGAATTCACCATCTAACCTGCCAAAAAGGGACAGGTCTATTTTGGCAGCTTTTATCTGCGCAAACGTTGAGACAGCAATGCAGCAAACCATTGCCAACCGCATTGAGAGGTTCGTATTTGGGGGGAGGCCCCGTGAACGCCTTTGACCGATATGCTCCGTTTATCCAAGACTTCATCTACTCCCACGATTGGGAGAGTCTGCGCTCTATCCAGGTTGCGGCGGCAGATGCCATCTTTAACACACAAGACAATGTGCTCCTAACGGCATCCACAGCTTCCGGCAAAACCGAGGCAGCCTTCTTTCCCATCCTGACCGAGTTTTGGGAGAACCCGCCCGCGAGCGTGGGCGCCCTCTACATCGGCCCCCTCAAAGCGCTCATCAATGATCAGTTCGTCCGCCTCAACGACCTCTGCGAAGAGGCCGATATCCCTGTCTGGCACTGGCATGGCGATGTCTCGCAGTCGCACAAGGCTAAGCTCATTAAAAAACCGAGCGGCATCCTGCAGATTACACCCGAGTCACTCGAAGCGCTTTTAATCCATAAGCACATGGCGATCCCGCGCATGTTTTGCGACCTGCGCTACGTGGTCATCGATGAGGTCCACTCGCTCATGCGCGGCGACCGTGGCGGGCAAACGCTCTGCCTTATCGAGCGACTCTCGCGCATGGCCGGTGTGCAGCCTCGCCGCATTGGCCTTTCGGCTACCATCGGCGACCCCGAGCGCACGGGCGCTTTTCTCTCACAGGGAACGGGGCGCGACTGCGTTATCCCCCGCTTTGAAGAACCGCGCCGCGTGTGGCGCATCTCCATGGAGCACTTCTACAACTCGGGCCCCCAGGCGCAGCAGCGGGGATTCATGGGTACAGGTCCTCAAGAGGCCGAAGTGCTTGCGTGCGAGCGCATCGATGCGGCGGCATCCGCGGCACTGCCCGCCGGCGCCCAAGACATGCGTCACAGCGGACAGCTCACACAAGAGGAGCGCCGTCAACGTCGTGAGCGGGCACAGGGCAAGGCCGCTCCCAAGGACCGCCAAGTTTCCTCGGCCCCCGAGGGCGAAGTCGACATCCCCCAAGCACCCGAACAGGCATTACTCAACCCCACCGATACAGCACCAGACAACGCCGACCCCGGCATGGGATATATCTTTGAGCACACGCGCGGCCGAAAGTGCTTGGTCTTTGCCAACTCGCGCGAGGAGGCAGAGGCCGTATGCTCCATGCTGCGTAGCTACTGCGAGAGCCGGCACGAGCCCGACCGCTTCCTTATCCATCACGGCAACCTCTCGGCATCGCTACGCGAGACGGCAGAAGAGCTCATGCGCGACGAGGAACAGGCACAGACAACCGTCACCACCTCCACGCTGGAGCTCGGCATTGATATCGGTCGCCTGGAGCGCGCGTTCCAGATCGATGCACCGTTTACCGTCAGCTCCTTTTTGCAGCGCATGGGGCGCACGGGACGCCGCGATCTTCCGCCCGAGATGTGGTTTGTCATGCGCGAGGAAGAGCCCGAGCCGCGCACGATGATGCCTGAAACGATACCTTGGAAGCTCCTCCAGGGCATCGCGCTCGTACAACTCGATCGCGAGGAAAAGTGGGTCGAGCCGCCCGAGCTCGATCGACTCCCCTACAGCCTGCTCTATCACCAGACCATGTCGACCCTCGCCAGCACCGGCGAACTCACGCCTGCCGAACTTGCCCAGCGCGTGCTCACGCTCAGCTATTTCCACCGCGTCTCGGCCGATGACTATCGCGTACTGCTGCGCCACCTCATCAAGATCGACCACATCCAGGTCACCGAGGGCGGTGGGCTCATTGTGGGCCTCGCGGGCGAGCGCATCATTAACAACTTTAAGTTTTACGCCGTGTTCCAGGAAAACGAGGAGTTCACCGTTCGCAGCGAGTCGGCCGAGTTGGGCACGATCGTCAATCCGCCACCGCCCGGTGAGCGCATCGCCATCGCCGGACACTGCTGGATTGTCGAGGAAGTGGACTGGAAGCGTCATACCGTCTTTGCCACGCAGGTCAAGGGCCGGGTGCCGGCCTACTTTGGCGACTGTCCCGGTGACATCAATACACACGTACTCGAGCGCATGCTCAAGGCGCTCAACGAACACGCCGCGTATCCGTACCTTATGGGTAACGCACGGGCCCGCCTTGCGCAGGCTCGTCATACGGCCGAGATTTCGGGCGCGGGAACTAAACCGCTCATTAACCTGGGCGGCGATACCTGGGTGCTCTTCCCCTGGCTGGGCAGCTACGCCTTTTTAGCCCTCGAGCGCATGCTCAAGATTAAATGTGCCGCGGAGTTGGGCCTTCGCGGACTCGACCCATCACGCCCGTACTTTATGCAGTTTAAGATGAAGGCCGACGAGGAGACGTTCTTTGAGGTGCTCGCCGCCGAGGCCGAGAAGGACTTCGATCCCATCGAGCTCGTCTATCCCGACGAGGTGCCTTATTTTGACCGCTACGACGAGTTTGTTCCCGAAGAGCTCGTGCGCAAGGGCTTTGCCGAAGGCGTGCTCGACATAGAGGGCATGAAGCAGCGTGTCCGCAGCTGGAGCGACCACGCCTAAGACCCGTCTTTTTGGGACGGAGAGACTTACTTGTCGTGAAGGACGGTGCCGAGGAAGTCGGCGTCGAAGGGCACGGCTTCGGCAAAGGCATAATCGCCGTCACTGGCGACGAGCAGGTAGTTTTCCTCGCCGCCGAACTCCGCGTCGCCGCATGGGACCACCCAGGCGTGGGCGAATACCTCGAGTGCCGCGGCAACGCAATCGCGCAGGAACGTCACGCCGCTCCCCCTGTTCGCACTCACGATATTGGCAACATAGATGCCCCCGGGGTTCAGGCTGCCTCGCACCAAACGCAATGCCTCAACCGTCGCCAGCTCGCGTACGGGCTCGGCACCGCCAAAGCAATCGCTCACGACCACGTCGTAGCGACGATGACCCACGCTCGTCACGCCCAGATACGAGCGAGCCTCAGCGGTAATCACTCGCAGGCGATCGCCCACCGTGCGCTCCAGCTCGTCCAGGTAGAACCAACGGCGCGCCAGGCGCGTAATCTCGGCATCGTACTCAATGACGTCCATGCGCAAGCTCTCGTGCGACATCAGTGCAAACTTGGGATAGGCAAACCCGCCGCCGCCCAGCATGAGCATACGGTCGATACCATGCCCGTAAGCATCACGCATTGCGTCCTCAGCCTCAAACACGTCGTCAAACGCGCGATAGTACGCAAAGACGGGCTCCGCCCAACGCTCGCCAACGTAGCTTGCGCTTTGGTAAACGCCGCCTTGCACCAATACACGGACTTCGTCGCCTCCCTCATCGTGCACGCGTTTCACACGCGCCAACCCATGGCGGGTTCGCGCAACCTGCAGACAGGCAGCACGGACAGCGACAGCGGCCGCGCCAAGCGCCGCGGCCCCCAGAGCAACGCCGGCAACGACGCCGGCAGAAACACTCGGCTTGTTCATCTAGAGCTCCTTTTGCAGATAAAGGCCATGGTCATAAAATCCAAGATGACGATAGTACTCACGTGTGCCAATCGCGCTAATCACGTTGATACGCGCATAACCCGCATCCCGGGCAATCTCGCACGCACGTTCTACGAGCAAACGCCCTAACCCGTGATGCTGCGCCGCCTGGCCTTGATCGCCCACGCGCGCCGCCATGCCATACACGTGAACCTCGCGAATCATCGCCTCGTCCGACACCGTCGGCAACTCGTCCGCATGCGCGGCAACAAACGCGCGGTCGGGCAGCGACAGGCGCAAAAAGCCCGCGATTTTGCCCTGCGGTGTCACCCACTGCAAAAAGCGCTCGTGCGTCACCGGCGTCTCGTACGCCACTTCCTCGTCAAGGGTCAACTCGTCCAGGTCGGCGCCCGCCGTGCTGATCTCGCGATAGCGAATCTCACGCACCGTCGCACCGTCACCCCAAGCAGCCAAGCGGTTCTCAACGAGCTGGCGCAGGTTGGGTTTCTTGTTGCCCACCATGATGTCATCGGAGCTAAAGTCGCGGATCATGCGGCTGATGCGGCAGAACGCCGGCGTCACCACGATGTCGTCGGCCAACACATCGAGCAGCTCGTCCTCGGTATAGGGGCGCCACTCGCCACGCTCGTAACAGCCCACCAGACGCGAGCCCTCGATGAGCGCGCACGGGTAGACCTTGACCTCGTCGGGCATAAAGGCGCCCTCGGTCATAAAGCGCTCGTAGTCGCACTTGTCCCCATCAGGCGTGGCGCCCAGCAAGTTGAGCATAAAGTGCGCGTGGATCTTAAAGCCAAACAGGCGCGCGAGCGAAAACGCCCGCTCGATCTGCGCCACCGAAATGCGGCGCTCGTTGATATCGAGTAGATGCTGGTCAAGACTCTGAATACCCATCTGAATCTTGGTGCAACCCAGGCGGCGGATGAGCGTGAGGGCCTGCGGCGTTACGGCATCGGGGCGCGTCTCGATAACGAGCCCCACCACGCGATGCTTCGCCGTCTCGTTGATGCGCTGCTGACGCTCAAGCTCCTCCATCGTTGCCGTCTGCCACTCGGCAGCCTCGCCCCATGGCGTACCGGGGCCGTACAGACGGCGCACTGCGCGGTTATAGCCACCAACGACAGCATCCACACGCCCCTGCTCGTCGGCAACGCCGGCAGCAAGCTCAGCCTCGTCTGTCGCAATGCCGGCAGCCCGATAGCGCTCGCGGCGCTCTGTTACCACCGGCGGCAGGGCATCGGCGGGAGCGTCATCGAGCAGGCGCCCTGCCTCGGCACGGCTGATGCCCGGACGCGCCAACATGGGGTTTGCCGCCACGCCGGCGACGGCATCGTCATTGAGCGCACGGAAAAGCTCCGACATAAACCACGTTTGATACCCTTGCGGATAGTCGCTCCAGGTGCCACCGAGCACGATGAGCTCTATCTTGTCGGTCGCATGCCCCATCTGCGAAAGCGCGGTCAGACGAGCGCTCACCTGCAGATACGGGTCAAAGCAGTTTTGCTCCGCACGGGCGCACGCCGGCTCGGCGTGCAGATAGCTTTTAGGCATGCGCAGGTCATTGGGGCAAAACAGGCAATCGCCCGAGCATGGCCAGGGCTTGGTAATGACGGTAATGGTCGCCACGCCCGAAGCCGTGCGACGAGGCTTCATACGCAGCACCTGCAGCAGTCGACGTTCCAGCTCGGTATCGACATTCCACGCAGCCCAACGAGCCGGCTCCTCACGTTTAACCCGCTGGTAGAACGGCAGTAGACGGCGCTTGGCCAAATCGCGTTTGTCGGCACCCTCACGGCGCGCCTCGGCATGTATCAGTTTGACGAGCGCCTTGTCGTCCACGGTCTCGCCGCGACGCAGGGCCTCAAGTATGTTCAAGATAATCTGTTCCATGCCCCCATTGTAAAGGCAAAGGCGCCGGAGCCCGTCACGGCTCCGGCGCCTCCATTAAACAGCGCAGCTATGGTTTATAAGTCTTCGATAACCGCCCGTCACTCTGAATCAAATGACATGTCGCCCGAACCAACCTCAAAACGATACGTGGCGGACTTATCGCCATTATCGAATTCAAGATTCAAAATGGTCTCGCCGTCGTAGTCAAGCGGAAGGAAATCGCTCTCGAAGTCGCCGCTGCCCAAGGTGAGGCTCGCCTTAAAGCCCGTAGAGTTCGGAACCGTCATCTCCACATCCTGTCTCTTATACACATCTGACGCTGCCGACGAAGGCTTAGGTGTAGA
>URNC01000115.1 GCA_900549065.1 uncultured Collinsella sp.
CGGCCTCATCATGAACGTGCTGGCGCTCGCCCGTGCCGCCAAGGAGGACCCGAGTCTCGTCGCCACGCGCGAGGAGCTCTCGCGCCAGCTCGCCGGCAACCTCTGCCGCTGCAGCGGCTACGAGAGCCAGCTGCGCGCCATCGTACGCTTTCTTAACGAGTCCGGCGTGCAGGTGGGCTTTGAGATGCCCGAGCTGCCCGTCAACGATACGAGCTCCGACGGTGTCACCTACAAGCAGATCACCCACAAGCAGCCCAAGAAGGACTCGAAGGCCCTGCTCGAGGGCCGTCCCGTCTACACGGGCGATATGGTGCCCGCCGGCGCGCTCATCGTCAAACTCAAGCGCAGCCCCTATGCCCGCGCCAAGATCCGCTCCATCGATACGTCGCGCGCCCTGAAGGTGCCCGGCGTCGTGGGCGTTTACACCTACGAGGACGTGCCCAAGCGCCGCTTTACCATCGCCGGCCAGAGCTATCCGCAGCCGAGTCCCTACGACCGCCTCATCCTCGAGAACCTTGTGCGTTATCAAAACGAAGAGGTGGCAATCGTCGCCGCCGAGACCGAGGAGGCCGCCGACAAGGCACTCAAGCTCATTAAGGTCGACTACGAGGTGCTGGAGCCGCTGCTCGACTTTACCCAGGCACTCGATAACGACATCGTGGTCCACCCCGAGGGCGACGTGACCTTTATGTTCCCGCAGGGAGGCGACGTGCCCCGCAACCTGGTGTGCAGCGGTACCAGCGATTATGGCGACCTGGACGAGGCCTTCGCCCAGAGCGACATCGTCTTTGAGCGCACCTACACCAGCCAAGCCACGCAGACCGCGCCCATGGAGACCTTCCGCGCCTTTGCGACGACCGACGCGTTTGGGCGTATCTCGGTGACCACCTCCACGCAGGTGCCCTTCCACGTGCGCCGCATGGTCGCGCAGTCGCTCGACATTCCGCAGTCGCAGGTGCAGGTCATTAAGCCGCGCATCGGCGGCGGCTTTGGCTCCAAACAGACGGGCTGCTGCGAGATTTTCGTGGCGTTCGTAACCCAGCAGACCGGCCGTCCGAGCTATTGCTGCTACACCCGCGAGGAGACCATCACTGCGGGCAATTCGCGCCACCAGATGCAGATGACCGTTAAGCTGGGCGCCATGAACGATGGCACCATCACGGCCATCGACCTGCATACGCTGTCCAACGCCGGCGCGTACGGCGAGCACGCCACCACGACGATCGGCCTCTCGGGCCACAAGAGCCTTCCGATTTACAACCATGTGAAGGCGAGCCGCTTTAGGTGGGACGCCGTCTACACCAACACCAACCGCGGCGGCGCGTATCGTGGCTACGGTGCCACCCAGGGCCAGTTTGCCGTGGAGAGCGCCGTCAACGAGCTCGCCGACATGCTGCACATGGACCCTGCCGACCTGCGCCTTAAGAACATGGTGCACGAGGGCGAGATCATGCCGCAGTACTACAACGAGAAGCTCAACGCCTGCGCGCTCGACCGTTGCCTGCTGCGCGCGATGGACATGATCGGTTGGCGCGACAAGCCGTTGGCCGTGGACCTGGGCGACCGCGTGCGCGCCCTGGGCTGCGCGCTCACCATGCAGGGCTCGGGCATCTCCAACGTGGACATCGCCGGCATCGACATGCGCCTGGAAGAGGACGGCTTCATTACCATCGGCACCGGCGCAACCGATAACGGCATGGGTGTCGACACGATCCTGGCGCAGATTGCTGCCGAGGAGCTGGGCGTGGAGAGCTCGCAGATCGTGGTGCGCGGCGTAGACACCGACGTGTCGCCGTTCGACGCCGGCTCGTACGCGAGCTCCGGTACCTACGTGACGGGCCTTGCCGCCAAGAACGCCGCGACCGAGCTGCGCGAGAAGATTTGCGCCAAGGCCGCCCAGATGTGGGACGTTGACGCCGCCGACGTGGTCTTCGACGGCCAGTACGTGCGCCTGTCCGACGAGCGCGCCGCTCGCGAGCGCGGTCGCTACCTTACGTTGCGCGACTTTGCCAACCTGTGTGTCAAGAACATCGAGGGTGGCGACGCGCTGACCTCGCACGCCTCTGCCTGCCTGCCCGTTTCGCCTCCGCCGTTTATGGCCGGCATTGCCGAGGTCGAGGTCGACAAGGCCACCGGCAAGGTGACCGTGGTGGATTACGCCGCTGCCGTTGACTGCGGCACCGTGATCAACGAGGCGCTCGCGCGCGTCCAGGCCGAGGGCGGCATTGCCCAGGGCATCGGTCACGCGCTCTACGAGATTGTCGAGCATGACGATCGCGGCCGCCTGCGCACCGGCAACTTTATGAGCTACAAGCTGCCCACGCGCCTGGATATCGGCAGCATTCGCGTGGCCTTTGAGCCGAGCTACGAGCCGACGGGCCCGTTTGGCGCCAAGTCGATCGGCGAGGTCGTCATCAACACGCCGCTCGCCGCCGTGGCCTCGGCCGTCGCACACGCCACCGGTCACCAGGTTCGCTCGCTGCCGATCACGCCGGAGAAAGCGCTGCTGGGGGAGTAGCGGGTCAGCGAACAAGTCGTAATTGGCGGGGCGGGGCAACTCGTCCCGCCTTTTGCACTCGTGGTGAGGTCGTGAGCCTGTAAAAGGTGTGCGTGCGCTTGCCGTTCGTATCTGCTATCATTCCTAGTCTGTGCGCTCATGCGGGCGTGGCGGAATTGGTAGACGCGCCAGATTTAGGTTCTGGTGGGATTCCCGTGAAGGTTCGAGTCCTTTCGCCCGCACCAACGCACCTGCGTCGGCTCCCGCCGTCGCGACTCTTTGTTGCATAAAGGTACCAGCACCTCAGATAAGCTGGGCAGTATGAGGAGGAACGTGTTGAACATCACCGCTTCTGACGTCAAGGACGCCAAGCTCACCGCTACGGTCACCATCCCGGCCGCCGACGTCGACGCCGCGATCAAGAAGGCCTACAAGGACACCGCCAAGAAGTACCGCTTCCCGGGCTTCCGCGCCGGTAAGGCTCCCCGTCCGGTCATCGACTCTGCTCTTGGCGCCGAGGCTACCCTCGCTCAGGCCACCAACGACCTGATCGCCGCCAACGAGCCTGCCGTCCTCAACGAGCTGGACATCGTCCCCACCAAGAGCGGTGACTACAAGGAGCTCGACCTCGCCAAGGATCACGAGGACTACACCTACACCGTCGAGTTCTCCCTGCGTCCTGCTGCCGAGCTCTCCTCCTTTGACGCTGTCGAGATCGAGATGCCTCCCGCGGAGGTCACCGAGTCCGAGATCAACAACCAGGTCGAGATGCTCCTCAACTACCGTGCCACCTTCGAGGACGTCGAGGGTCGCGCCGTCGAGGCTGACGACTATGTGACCGTTGACCTTAAGGCCGTCGAGAACGCCGACAACTTCGCCGCTGAGGGCCGCATGCTCATCGCCGGCAGCGATAGCAACCCCAAGGAGTTCAACGAGGCCCTGATCGGCGCTAACGTTGACGACGTCAAGACCGTCACCTGGACCGACGAGGTCGAGGAGGGCGAGGAGGCCGAGACCCACACCGTCGAGGTCACCGTCAAGGGTATCAAGGTCCGCAACACCCCCGAGCTCACCGACGAGCTCGTCAAGTCCGACTTTGGCTTCGACAGCATCGACGCTATGCGCGACGCCATCAAGCTCGAGATCGAGCAGGACAAGGCTTCCCGCCTGCCGGCCGAGAAGGAGAACCGTTGCGTCTCCGCTCTCGCTGAGCGCCTGCAGCTTGACGAGATGGACGCCGACTACGAGCAGTCCGTCTTTGAGGAGCTTGGCCAGAACTTCCTGTCCAACCTCGCTGCCCGCGGCATGACGCTGGACACCTGGCTGCCCGCTTCCGGCCTGACCATGGAGCAGTTCATCGGCGACCTGCACAAGCAGGCCAACGACGTTGCCCGTGAGTCCCTGGCGCTCGACGCTCTTGCCCGTGAGCTCAAGATTGAGGTCACCGAGGACGACGTCAACGCCGAGTTCGAGAAGGCCGGCGTCAAGGACGTCGAGGCTTCCAAGGCCGAGTTCATCGCCGATGGCCGCATGCCTGCCGTCCGCGAGTCCATCCGTCGCTCCAAGGCCGTCGATCACCTGGTCGAGAACGCCAAGGTGACCGAGGTCGACGAGACCGCCAAGGACGCCGAGTAATTCTCGCCACCTTTTCCGCGAGCGCATGGACGCGCCCGTGATGGGGTAAAGTTATAAGCCGGTTATCCGGTTGCTTCGTACGGTGCCAGCCAATGCATAGCATGCGGGCACCGTACGTTTGTCTAGAACCACTATTGGTCCGTAAGAGAAATGGAGATGCGTATGATCGCTAAGTTCGATTCCGCCCTCGTGCCATACGTTATCGAGCAGACGCCGCGCGGCGAGCGCAGCTACGATATCTATTCGCGCCTGCTCAACGACCGCATCATCTTCTTGGGCGAGGAGATCAACTCCGTCAGCGCCAACCTGGTCGTTGCCCAGCTGCTGCATCTTGAGAGCCAGGATGCCGAGAAGGATATCTCGCTCTACATCAATTCGCCTGGCGGCGAGGTCTACTCCGGCCTGGCGATTTTGGACACCATGAACTTCATTAAGCCGCAGGTTTCCACCATCTGTGTGGGCATGGCTGCGTCCATGGCCGCCGTGCTGCTTTCGGCCGGCGCCAAGGGCAAGCGCTTCTGCCTGCCGCATTCCAAGGTCATGATTCACCAGCCCAGCGGCGGTGCCCAGGGCCAGCAGACCGAGATCGAGATTGTGGCCGAGGAGATCAAGAAGACTCGCCGCGAGCTCAACCAGATCCTGTCCGACGCCTCGGGCCAGCCCATCGAGAAGGTCCAGGCCGATACCGAGCGCGATAACTACTTGACCGCTGCCGAGGCCCTCGACTACGGCCTGATCGACCGTATCGTCACCTCGCGCGACCTCGCCGCGAAGGACGCCTAGGATGGCAGGTAACATGCAGGACAACTTTGACGAGAACGGCAACCCCATACGCTGCTCCTTCTGCGGAAAAGAGCAGGGACAGGTTCGCCGCCTTGTAAAGGGCCCGACCAACATCTTTATCTGCGACGAGTGCGTCGCCGCCTGCTCCGAGATCCTGGAGGAGTCGCTGGCTTCGGACTTTATGGACGCCGCCCGCAACGGCAATCTCCCGGGTTTCCTCAACGACCACGGCCAGGCTGCGTCCCAGCCCGCCGCTGACCCCGAGACGGAGGGCTTTGAGCTTGAGGACGACCGTCAGGTCATCACGCACGTGCCTACGCCGCACGAGATCTATGACGAGCTTTCGGCCTATGTCATGGGCCAGGAGGACGCCAAGCGCGCCATGTCGGTTGCCGTGTACAACCACTACCGTCGCGTGATCGAGGGCGGTGCCGCGGTGTCCGCCTTTGACGAGGCATCGGGCATGGGCGCCCAGTTTGACGATGACATGGACGAGGTGGAGCTCGCCAAGTCCAACATCTTGCTGCTCGGCCCCACCGGTACCGGTAAGACCCTGCTTGCCCAGACGCTCGCGCGCATTCTCGAGGTGCCGTTTGCCATTGCCGATGCCACCGCGCTCACCGAGGCCGGCTACGTTGGCGAGGACGTGGAGAACATCCTGCTCAAGCTCATCAACGCCGCCGATGGCGATATTGAGCGCGCGCAGGTGGGCATTATCTACGTGGACGAGATCGACAAGATCGCCCGCAAGGCCGAGAACCTCTCCATCACCCGTGATGTCTCGGGCGAGGGCGTTCAGCAGGCACTGCTTAAGATTCTTGAGGGCACGGTGGCCAGCGTTCCGCCAACCGGCGGCCGTAAGCATCCCCAGCAGGAACTGTTGCAGATCGACACGACCAACATTCTGTTCATCTGCGGCGGTGCCTTTGTGGGTCTGGATAAGATCATCGCCGATCGCGTGGGTAACAAGGGCGTGGGCTTTAACTCCGAGATCGCCGGCCCCACTTCGGTCGATGAGAACGACCTGCTGCGCCAGGTGCTCCCGCAGGACCTCAACGCCTTTGGCATGATCCCCGAGTTCGTGGGTCGTACGCCCGTCGTCACCCAGACGCAGGCGCTCGACGAGGACGACCTGGTGTCGATCCTGACCGAGCCCAAGAACGCCGTGGTGCGTCAATACCGTAAGATGTTCCAGCTCGAGGACGTTGAGCTTGAGTTTGAGGACGCCGCCCTGCATGAGATCGCCCGCATGGCGCTTGCCCGCAAGACCGGCGCCCGCGGCCTGCGCGCCATCTGCGAGGACGTGCTGCAGCAGACGATGTTCGACCTCCCCAGCGAGGAGGGCGTAGCCAAGGTCGTCGTAACCGAAGCCGCTGTAAAGGGCGAAGAACAGCCCCAGCGCATCTTCGGCTAAACCAGCCTAAAACGTGTTTGCAAATAGCCTCCGACCACCCGCGGTCGGAGGCTATTTTATATATGCGCAATAACCCCAACTACCTGTGTTATTCTGTGTGTTTGTTTAAGCCTCAGCGAAGTCATATCAGACTGAAGTAATCGATACCTAAGGGGAGGAATGCAGACCCTGGCGGGCCTACATTCCTCCCCGGCGGGACAGGGAGAGATATATGGAAGAAATGCCCAAGAACTACGATCCGTCGACCAACGAGCCGGCGATCCTGCAGAAGTGGCTCTGTCTCTTATACACATCTGACGCTG
>URNC01000116.1 GCA_900549065.1 uncultured Collinsella sp.
GAGATGCAGCGTAGTCTCGTGGGCTCGGAGATGTGTATAAGAGACAGGTCTAGTCGTGGGCATCGACTTTGGCGGGCGCGAGGGGCTGTGCCTCGTGGGCGCCGCCGCTTCCGCGCTTGCCGCCACGGGCCTGGGACTCTTTGTGGGCACGCTTCCCGTTAAGGGCGGCAAGGCGTCCAAGTCGGGCATCCTCACGGGCTTTGCCACCACGTGCGCCCTGTTCGCCGGCCTCTACGGCGAGCCGGCGATGGCGCTTGCCGACGACGTCGCCCGCGCCTGCCCGGCCGAGTGCTGGCTCAACCCCGTCAAGCTTATCTGCGACATGTTCAACCGCCTGTATTTCTTTGAGGACCTGGGCCCCTTTGCCGTTCGCGCCGGCGCACTGGTCCTTATGGCGCTGCTGTTCGTTGCCGCCGCCACGCTGATCTTTGGAAGGAGCCGCTATGAGCACCTTTAAGACCGCACTTCGCATGGCGCTCGCGCACCCGTTCTACCTGCTTATCTACACGGTGTTCATCTCGCTCATGGGTGTGTTTATCGCGGCATCGGTGAGCTGGAACTCGTCGCAGCTCACCGAGTACAAGCCCTACGATGCCAACGTGATCGTGGTCGACCGCGACGACAGCGACCTTTCGCGTGCGCTTACCAAGCATCTGGGTTCGCGCTTTGAGCTGGTCACGGGCGTCGGCGACGATACGTACGATCTTGCGGACGCGCTCTCCAAGAGCAACAGCGCCAAGGGCAGTGCCGACTGCGTGTTCTTTATCCCGGAGGGGTTTGAGGACGACCTCGTTGCAGCCGCCCGCGCGGGGGAGTCCCTGCCCAAGCTCGATGTGACCTACGGTGCCGGCACCATGGCGGCGGCGCTTTCGTCTGCCGAGGCCTCGCGCTGGATCTCGCTCGCGGGCGCTGCAGCCGCACTTGAGCCCGCCGCCTCTAGCGGCGACGTTGCCAAGGCCGCCGAGCATGCGGCCGCGAAGCGTGCCGAGGTCCAGATCGAGCAGGTCAAGGTTGACTCGACAGCCGCCGCCACGCTCGAGTCGTACTTCAACTTTGGCGCGTACGCGATTATCTCGTCGGTCATCGTGTCGGTGGGGCTGGTGTTCTCGGGCATGAACGAGCCCGAGCGCGTACGTCGCATGGATGCCGGTCCAATCCCCGGGCGCCAGCGTTCGCTTGCCGTGTTTGCGGCCGCCGCCGTGATCACCGTCTGCATCTGGGTTGTGTCGAGCATGATGGGCGTCGTGGGCTTTGCCGGCGCGGTCGCCGAGGTCGGCGTGGGCCGTGTATGTCTGGCGCTGGCGGCGACGTTTGCCCTGGCGTGCACGCCGCTGGCCGTTGGCTTTGCCCTTTCGAGCCTGGGTGCGCGCGAGGAGCTGCTCAACGGTGTGGGCAACTTGCTTGGCATGCTCATGACGTTTTTGGGCGGCGCCTGGATGCCGCTGTCGCTCATGGGTTCGGCCGTGCAGACCGTGGCGCATTTTGTGCCGACGTTTTGGGTGAACGACGCGATCGGCAAGGCGCTTGCCTCGGACCTGACGTCTGCCGTGCTGGGGGACATCGCCTGCGACCTAGGCGTCACGGTGCTCTTTGCCGTGGCCATCGCCGCCGCAGGCTTCGCCCTCGCACGCGCCAAATCCCGCGCCTAGCCACCTAGTCATTTAAGAGTGTCCCCAACGACTAGTCTTGAAACAAATCCCCGCTCTCGCCCAAAAATAGTTCGCCAAGGTTTACTATTACGCTCATAAAGTAGTACAAGGCTAACAATGGGGGATAGCATGGCAACGCAGGAAGCCTACGTCCAGGTTAAGAATCTCAAAAAGCACTACGGCGATGGAGATGCATGCCTGACGGTGCTCGACGGCATCGACACGTCCATCAACCGCGGAGAGATCTGCGTCATGTTGGGGCCCTCGGGCTCGGGTAAGTCGACCTTTCTTAACCTGATCGGCGGCCTGGAGGATGCCGACGCCGGCTCTATTCTGGTGGACGGCTGCGACCTCACCACGCTCAACGCCGGCGACCTGGGCGAGTATCGCCGCCGTGAGCTGGGCTTTGTCTTCCAGTTTTATAACCTGGTGCCCGATCTCACCATCAAGGAAAACATCGAGGTCACGGCACACCTGTCCAAAAAGCCGCTCAACACTGACGACCTGCTACGCTCGCTGGGCCTCTACGAGCATCGCAACAAGTTCCCACGCCAGGTTTCGGGTGGCCAGCAGCAGCGCTGCGCCATCGGCCGCGCACTCGTCAAAAACCCGGGCCTGCTGCTGTGCGACGAGCCCACGGGCGCGCTCGACTATAAGACGTCCAAGGAAATCCTGCAGCTCATGGGGGATG
Organism: uncultured Collinsella sp.; assembly: GCA_900549065.1. GTDB lineage: Bacteria > Actinomycetota > Coriobacteriia > Coriobacteriales > Coriobacteriaceae > Collinsella. Next base: position 2,341 of record URNC01000116.1, read on the forward strand.
TCAATCACGAGTACGGCTGCACCATCATCATCGTCACGCACAATGCCGCCATCGCGCGCATGGCCAATCGCGTGCTGCGCCTGCGCGACGGGCGCATCGTCGAGGATGAGCTCAACGAGTCGCCCGTGTCCGCCGCCGAGCTCGATTGGTAGGTGGCGCCATGACACCTCTCGCAAAACGTCTCCCGCGCGAGCTGCGCCGCAATATCGGCAAGTACCTGGGCATCTTTTTGCTTATGTGTGGAAGCATCGCCCTTACCTCGGGCTTTTTGCTCGCGGCGCATTCCATCGGCTGCCTTATCGACGACATGCGCGATGCGTACACGATTGAGGACGGCCGCGTGACCACCTCCTTCGAGGCTACCGACGATCAACTCAGGGCCGCCGAGGATGCAGCCGACGACGTCGGCGGCGTCACGTTCTACAAGAATTTCTCCATCGACGCCATCATCAAAAAGACCGCCGGCGACGACGGCACCAAGCGCACGCTGCGCACCTATGCGCACCGCACCAAGGTCGATATCGCGTCCTACTGCGAAGGCAGGCAGCCCAAGGCGGACGATGAGGTGGCCATCGACCGTGTCTTCGCCACCAACAACGACCTCGCCGTGGGCGATAAGGTCGAGCTTGAGGGCCGCACCTACACCATTTGCGGCATCATGACCCAGCCCGATAGCCAGGCGCTGTTCCTCAACAATTCGGACTTTACGGTGAACACCATCACGTACGGCGTGGCCGAGGTCACCGACGCCGGCTTTGCCGCGCTTGAGGACGCCGGTGGCGCGCCTGCCTACACCTATTCCTTTACCTTTGCCGATCGCGACCTCCCCACCGCGGATCGCATCGATGCGGAGCAGGATATGGTCAAGGCGCTGACCGATGCCGATGCACGCGTGGATGACCTCATCGACGCCGATTCCAACCAGGGCATTGGCTATGCGCGCGACGACGTGGACGGCGACTCCATGATGTGGATGACGCTGCTCGACATCATCATCGTGATCATGGCGTTCGTCTTTGTGGTCCTTACCGACGCCACCATCGAGGAGGAGAGCGCCATCATCGGCACGCTGCTCGCCAGCGGCTATCGTCGACGCGAGATCGTGCTGCACTACCTTGCGCTTCCAGCCATCGTGGGCGTGGTCGCGGCGCTTTTGGGCACTGCGCTCGGCGTTGTGTTCTTTACCGAGCCCATGCGCAGCCTCTATTACGGTTCGTACAGCCTGCCGCCCTTTCAGGTGTACTGGAGCTGGGAGATCTTTGTGAAGTGCGCCGTGGTTCCCGCCGCCGCGCTCATCCTCATCACGCTGGTGGGTCTGCTTCGCAAAATGGGCAAGACGCCGTTGCAGTTCCTTCGTCACGAGGCGAGCGGCAAGTCGGGTACCAAGCGTGGTATGCAACTGCCGGAGCGCATGGGTTTTGTTTCCCGCTTCCGTCTGCGTGTCTTCCTGCGCAATCTGGGCAACTTCGCCACGCTCTTCGTGGGCATTGCGTTTGCGTCGCTGCTACTGCTCTTTGGCCTGGCGATTCTGCCCACGATGACGCACTATGCGGACAACCTCGAGACGAGCCTGGTCGCCGAGCACCAGTACACGCTCAAGGCTCCGCTGGAGCTCGAGGGCAACGCCGAGGAGCGCGAGCAGTGGTCGGCACTCGAGCGCTTGCAGTCGGTTGGCGGCGCGCTACTTTCTGCCGCTCAGGATGCCGATGACGAGCTTGACGACGCGGCCGATGCGGCGCAGGCGGCAGCCGATGCTGCGACCAGCGCTCCGTCTGTCGAGAGCCTGGCCGCGGCGCAGGACGCGCTTGCCAAGGTCCAGGACAAGAAGGATGCGCTCTACGCGCGCCTTGACGATCTTGCCGATGCCCTCGGCTGCAACCGCGATGAGGCTGTCGACCTAATTGACAAGGCCTCTAAGATTGACGCTGACAACGACGATATCCACCCGGTCAATACGACCGACAACGGTACGGGCACAATCGCACAGGCCGAGAAATACGCCGTTTACCAGCTGCAATACGACCGCGGCGATGGAAATGGCGAGGAGACGATTTCCGTCTATGGCATCTCATCCGATTCGCACTATTGGAAAGACCTCAACGTCGGCGATGGGCGCGTCGTCTTTGGCGGCGGTTTGCTCGATAAGTTTGGCTGGAGCGAGGGCCAGAAGGTCACGCTCGACGACAAGTACGAGGGCGAGCATTATTCCCTTGAGTACGCGGGCAAGGACTGTACCTGGGGCTCCAAGTCGGACATGAATATCTATATGAGTATCGACGACTTTAACGAGCTGTTCGGCAACGACGCCGCCTACTTTAACGGCTATGCGAGCGATGAGAAGCTCGACCTCGATGCTCGTTACTTTGCCGGCGACACCACGCCCGACGATATGCGCGCCGTGGGCGACCAGTTCATCGGCATGATGAGCAAAATGATCGGCATGATGGTCGGGCTCGCGGTGTTTATCTTCCTGCTGTTTATGTACCTGCTGACCAAGGCCGTGATCGACCATAGCGCCCGTTCGATCAGCTACATGAAGGTCTTTGGCTATCGCGATAGCGAGATCTCGCATCTGTACATCCGCTCGATCACGCTGTGCGTGGCAGCGTCGCTCGTTCTGAGCCTGCCGGTCATTATTGGCTCGCTCACGGCCATCTTCCGCTCGATGCTGCTCGCCTACAACGGCAATATCGAGATCTATGTGCCCTGGTGGTCCATGGCGGCGTGCGCAGGAATCGGCTTTGCAACCTATCTGGTCGTGGCGTTGCTGCACACGCGCTCCATCAAACGTGTGGGCCTGGCCGAGGCCCTCAAAGTCCAAGAGTAGTCATTTAAGAACGTCCCCAATGACTAGGTGCCGTACTTGACTTTAACTCTGCTTTAACTGGTACCATCCTCTATGTCTGTAACGCCATATAGACCGAGGGGATATAACTATGACCGCAACTGCACCCGCAGCACCCGCTAAGGTGTACTTCACCAACCTGCGCACGCATGCTCGCGAGAGCCAGCTCGACAAGCTCAAGCGCCTCATACGTCACGCCGGTATCGAGCAGATCGACTTTGAGAACAAGTTCGTCGCCATTAAGATTCACTTTGGCGAGCTGGGCAATTTGAGCTTTTTGCGCCCCAACTACGCCCGCGCCGTCGCGGACGTCGTGAAGGAATTGGGTGGCAAGCCCTTCCTCACCGACTGCAACACGCTCTATGTCGGTAGCCGCAAAAACGCGCTCGAGCACATCGATACCGCCTATCAGAACGGCTTTACCCCGTATGCCACGGGTTGCCAGATCATCATCGCCGACGGCCTCAAGGGTACCGACGAGGCGCTCATCCCGGTCGAGGGCGGCGAGTACGTGCGCGAGGCCAAGATCGGTCGGGCACTCATGGATGCCGATATTGTGATCAGCCTCACGCACTTTAAAGGCCATGAGCAGGCCGGCTTTGGCGGCGCCATGAAGAACCTGGGCATGGGCGGCGGCAGCCGCGCCGGCAAGATGGAGCAGCATGCCGCCGGCAAGCCGAACGTCGCGACCGAGCACTGTATTGGTTGCCGTGCCTGCGAAAAGGTCTGTGCGCACAGCGCTATCTCGTTTGACGACACCCGTGAGCGCGAGCTCGCCAACGGCAACACCCGTACGGTTCACGTTGCCGCTATCGACCATGATCGCTGTGTGGGCTGCGGCCGCTGCATCGGCGTGTGCAACCAGGACGCCATCAAGCCCGGCCATGACGCTGCGGCCGACGTGCTCAACTGCAAGATCGCCGAGTACACCAAGGCCGTCGTCGACGGCCGCCCGAGCTTCCACATTTCGCTCGCCATGGACATCAGCCCCAACTGCGATTGCCATCCCGAAAACGACACGCCTATCGTCAACGATATCGGCATGTTCGCGAGCTTCGACCCGGTCGCCATCGACCAGGCCTGCGCCGATGCCGTCATGGCATCCGAGCCGCTGCCCAACACCGAGCTCACAGACAGCGTGGCCAAGATGGAGCACAACCACGAGCATCTGGAGGGCGAGCAGGCCAAGGACCCCTTCTGCATCACGCATCCCGACACCGACTGGCGCACCTGCATCGCGCACGCCGAGAAGATCGGCCTGGGCACGAGCGAGTACGAGCTCATCGAGGTCAAGTAGCGCCTATCTATTGGACCTGTCTCTTATACACATCTCCGAGCCCACGAGACTACGCTGCATCT
>URNC01000117.1 GCA_900549065.1 uncultured Collinsella sp.
GATTAATGGATAGAAACGGATGTTCTATCGGGACACACATTTTGTCCTATAAGCCTTATTTCGGAAGTGCGGGGAAAATCGGAAACCTCTGAGCAAAACCCATTTTTCTTGCAACAAAACGGCAGGTCGCAGATGCTCAAAAAAGGGGTCTGGCCGGCCGGTTGTTTTAGATCTTAAAAGGAATTGTCATGTCTTTAAGGAGGTCATTGCACCAGCTGTAGTCGAGCATCCTCTTTCGGTGCATCAGATTTACCACAACTCCCGGGCAGTCTCCTCTATCCTGAGCGATACGCTGGATTTTTGTCGAGGTCTTGCAGCCATGATAAGGCGAGAGACCCTCTGGTCCCATAAGGACCTCTCTTGCAAAGGCGTTGGCGCGCTTCTCGGATTCGCTCTTTGAACTTTGCTTTTCGTCAATGTAGCTAAGAGTGATTCCTACGTTCCCATCATTTAGAATGTGCCCGATTTCGTGGAACAGTGTCCAAATGATAAAGCCGTCTTTTTTGCGCCTACCTGTCATCTGTATTACGGGGTTTCCGTCTTTGGTCCAACGCGTTATTCCATGTAGCGGAAATTGATCTGGCGCAGAAATGAACTGGAGCGTGACGCCGCATCGCTCCAGTTGGTGCGTAATGTCCGTTAAGGTCATATCGTCTGTCGTTGCCGCGCGTTGTCTTAATGAGCTCAAAGAGGCTCTGAGCGATACCTCGTTGTATGTTTTAGCCCCATTTGTTGTTGGCGTTTCGGCGCTTTCACCTAGCGAAATCCAAGCCATCATGCTTGCGGGGTCAACGGGTTTACCTGCCTCTTTTAACGTCGCAATGGAGGAGAAGACGCAATCGACGCCTTTCGCATAAGCATCTATGCTGCCGTAACCAACAACATTCAAAAAATCAGATACGAGCTTGCCGGGGTTTCTTTTGGTGGCGGTAGTGAACCCTTTGTCGCGAAGAAACTTTCCTAACGGCGGGGTGATGATGTCGGCGGAGCCTGCCATTTTTAGCTCATCTTCGAGCCTAGCTAGATCTTCACGGTACTTTGCCTCGAAGCGAATCCAGCTATCCCGGGGAATAGAGGTGACTCTTTCAAGCTTAATGGCGGTGTCCTGCGAGATGGGCTGCGTACCCTTTAGTATCCCGTTAACCGTTTTGCGGGAGATGCCAAGTCGGTCGGCAAGGGCCTGCTGCGTCATCTGCTCGTCATCTAGCCATTCTTGTAAATACATGCCAGGTGCAACCGCATAGTTGGTTCCCATTGTTCTGCTTCCTTTATGTGCCTAGTGATAGTCTTCAATTGATAGAACTTTTACTGAGGATTCTTCGTCCGTTGTTTTTTCGACCTTAGTTACTTTCATACATCCGTTAATTGGCTCGACAATCATTCGATAATTCTTGTTTAGTTTTCCCGCCCATTGACCCTTTCTATCACCGCAAAGCTGATGCCATCTTCCGCATGGGTCTAGATTCTTTAGATCCTCCATCGAACTGGCTGTCTCTAATGCGTTGTGTCGGAGCTTTACACCCCTTGCGATGTCGGACCTATTTTTCTTGCACTTCTTTTCGTCGGTACATATTTCCTCGAGCCTTTTGTTGGCGTAGCGTATTTTCATTCCTGTAACCAATCGCGTTACATCATATTGTTCGTGTTCATCATATCATGTAACCGATTATGTTACACGTATATTCCGCATTTGATTGGATCTGTTTCGTTTTGCGCGTTCGCTTTCGACCTCAGGGCTTCTAAAAAAGTTCTTAAAACAGCCTTAAAGGCGTTCCAGCTCGCGTTGACAGCGTAAAATACGCATGTTTGACTATGACTAAAGTGGATTTTAGGGGAGGAGTGCGCCATGGAGGTGCTGGTTGTTGGCAACACCGCATATGTTGACGATGACTTTTGCGCCAAGGCGTTCCCCGGGGACCACGTTAAGGTCGTCGCTGCTGCGGAAGCGCGCCGCGACGAGTCATTGCCCCATGCCTCGTGGAAAGAGCTTCTGCAACACCTGGAGCAGGCCTACGAGTTCGACCGCGTGGTCTACCTATCCAATTACCTTACCCCGCATACCGATATCGTGGGCGATATCGAGCTGCTGCGCTCGGTCTTTCGTGCGTGCGCGGGTCGCCGGGTCCAACTGCTGTATGTAGCGGGGCCCGCGGGTGCCGAGGGTGCCACCGACGCCGCGGGGCGAACGGGCAAGGGCGTTATCGCGCGCGCAGCCAACGACCTGTGCCGCTACTACGCTGCTCGCGAGGGCGTTCAAACCAAGATCCTGCGCGTGCCGTTCCTGTATACCGCGTCTGCCGCGCTGGAGGATCCGTTTTTGGTGCCGCTGTTCGACGCGTGCTCAACCGGATCGGTCGCTCTGCAGGGCGCGCAGGATGCGGCGTTTCCCCTGCTGTGTGCCGAGGAGCTTGCGGTGCTGGTACGCCGTATCTTCGATAGCTGGGATGGTAACTTTGAGACGCTCGACGTAGCCGATACCTTCCATCACACTGCGGGTGAGGTGGGCGACGCCCTCAAGGCACTGTTCCCTGGCCTTGCCGTTGCCTATGGCGATTCTGCCGGCTACGCCATGCACGCCAGCGACGTCGCTCGCGTGCGCTATGGCTGGTTTCAGCGCTACGACTTGCTGCGCGATCTTTCGACCATTCAAGCGCGTTGGGATGCTGGCCGCGCAAAGAAAGTCAACCCCTTGCGCGCCGCCATCGAACGCATTCAGATATGCTCGCTGCCTATTAAATGCCTGGAAACGGGCGCTGCCTGGGCGCTCTTTGAGCTGCTGGAGCTTCTGTTCTCACAATCGGCCCAGCTCAACGTGCTCGATTATCGCCTGCTCTACGTGGTGTTGATCGGCACGCTGTATGGCTTGGACTTTGGCCTGGTTGCGGCGCTGCTGGCGTCGGTGGGTTTGGCCGCGAGCTACTTTACTCAGTACGGCTATACCTTCCAGGGCCTGTTCTACGAGCCGTCCAACTGGCTGCCGTTTATTGCGTACTTTGTGGTGGGTGCCGTGTGCGGCTATGTGCAGCTGCGCAACAGCGAAGCCATTAGGGCGGAGCGCGATCAAAACGAGCTCGTGCGCAACCGCAATACGTTCCTTACGCAGCTCTACCACGACGCGATCGAGGATAAGCGCGCGTACAGGCGCCAGATCGTGGGTCGCCACGACAGCTTTGGCAAGATCTTTGCCGTGACGCAGGAGCTCGACGTACTCAACCCACGCGACATCTATCGCAAGTGCTGCGAGCTTCTGGGCGAGATTCTCGAGAACGATTCGGTGGCGATCTACCATGTTTCGGGCGGGGCATTTGCACGCCTGGTGGCAGCAAGTCCCGCGATTGCCGAAGATGCCGCACGCTCGCTCACGCTTGAGCAGCTTGCACCTCTTTTGGGCGACGGGGGTCGTTCGAACCTGTGGGTGAACCGCGAGCTGACGCCGGGGCTTCCCATGTTTGGATACGCGATCGAGCGCGACGGGGCACCCGCCGTGTTGATCTTTGTGCGTAGTGCGGCCGAAAACCAAATGACCCTCTATTATCAAAACCTGTTCCGCATCTTGTGCGGGCTGGTCGAAAGCGCGCTGGGCCGTGCCTTTGACTATGAGGCGGTGGCGCAGGATAAACGCTGCGTTGACGGTACTTGCGTGCTCAAGCAGGCTGCCTTTGGCCAAGAGCTCGCGGCGGAGCAGGCGCTGGCAGATAGCAAGATGGGGAGTTTTTTGCTCCTGCGCGTGGTACCGGGCATGGAGCCTGTCGGCGAGCTGGTGGGCGCAATCGGGTCGGCAATCCGCGAGAGCGACGCGGCGGGCTTGGTCGACGGCGACGTGCTCTACCTGCTTATGCGCCAGGCAAAGGCGTGCGATCTGCCCATTATCCGCGAGCGCCTGAGCGCAAAGCAGATTGCGGTGGAGCCCGTCGACGGCGAGGACATCGTGGAGCTGCTGCAGCACATCTCTTACACCGGTGACGGTGAGGGGGGTGCCGCTTGATCTCGCTTGTCGTTGCTGCCGTCTTGCTGCTGATTCATGCGCTGGTTTGCCTGATGCTGTGGACGCTCATGAAGCTGGGCCTGCTGCCGGTGCGCGGGCACATGCTGGCTGTGATAGTGCTGGTGCCGCTGTGGGGCCCGTTGCTGGTGGTTCTGCTATCGGCCCGCAGCGCGGTGTTTGGCGAGGGGCTGAAAGAGTCTGCGCTGGAGTCGCTGCGCTTTAACGACGACCTGCATCGCAGCATCCTGGTGTACGACCGTGACGCCGATGCGGGCGTGGTCCCGCTCGAGGAGGCGCTCATCGTCAACGACCCGGCATACCGGCGCCGCCTAATGCTCTCCATGCTCACCGAGGAGCCCGACGCGTACCTGGCACAGCTGCAGGCGGCTAAGCTTAACGACGACGTTGAGGTGGCGCATTATGCCGCGACGGCGGTGGCGCAGATCTCCAAGGAGTCCGACCTTAAACTGCAACAGCTGGAGCGTGCCTTTAAGACGGACCCGAGCGCGCAAAACCTCAACGAATACTGCGATTTTCTTGGTGAATACTTGTGCTCGGGCTTGGCTGAGGGGCGCGTGGCTCAGATTCAGCGCCAACAGTACGCGCGCCTGCTTGCGCGTCGCTGCGAGCGCGAGGATACCCTTGAGCTGCGCATTCGATACGCGACGGCGCTGGCCGATGTCGGACAGATCGACGAGGCGCAGGCCGTGACCGTCCAGCTGGTGATAGACGTGCCCGAGGAGCAGGAGGTTTGGATGCTTTGCCTGCGGCTGGCCGTGATGCGCCGCGACGGTGACGAGGTCCACCGTGTGATCGATGCGATTGACAAGCAACATGTGTATTTGAGCGCCGACAACCGCGAAAAGTTGGCGTTTTGGCGCGACGGGGAGGAGGCCAGATGAGCGTGGCGCAACATATCCGCGACCGTGCAGGGCGCTTTCGTTGGATGGGACTCCTCGTGGTGTGGGCGGTCTTTATTGTCATGGCCGCTGTTCTGCTGGTGGAGCGTGCCGGCGTGCAGTACAGTGCGGGCCAGCATAAGCTGGGGATGCTGGCCGCCAACGATGCGGTGCCGGCCTCCTCGGCAATCTTTGGCCAAAAGCCCACGTGCCTGGTCATTACCGATTCCGATCAAGCTGGCGTCGAGGACGTAAAGGAACAGTTCGACCAGATCCTGCTCGACATGAAGATCGCCCATCGCGATGTTGATATTGCCACCGACGGTGCGGACGCGATCCCATCGCTCACGTCGTTTGATCGCGTGATTGTGCTTATGCCCTCGCTTGACGGACTGGGTACGCATCTGACCGATCTGATGAGTTGGGTGAGTGTGGGCGGCTCACTCATGCTGGGCATGACGCCAGATAACTCGAACTGCCTGCAGGCTATTGCTTCCAAGCTTGGGATCGAATCGGCCGGATATGACTATGCGAAAGCCGAAAGCATTGTGCCGAGCGATGACTTTATGTTGGGCGGAGGAGAGCGCTACGAGTTCTCGGATCCCTTCGATTCTTCGCTTTCGGTTTCATTGCGCGAAACGGCGCACGTATGGGCAAAGACCGGTGACGCGGGCACGCCGCTCATTTGGTCTAACGATTGCGGCAGTGGTCACACCGTGGTGTGCAACATTGGTATCTACGACAAGGTCATGCGTGGGTTCTATGCTTCGGCCATAAGCTTGCTGGGTGATGCCTCGGCCTATCCGGTCATCAACAGCGCCGTGTTCTATTTGGACGACTTTCCTAGCCCCGTGCCCTCGGGCGATGGTACTTATATCAAGCGTGACTACGGCCTTTCCATTGCCGATTTTTACACCAAGGTCTGGTGGCCCGATCTGCAAAAGCTCGCGCAAAAATACGGCATTCGCTATACCGGCGTGATGATCGAAAACTACGAGGACGCGGTCAACCAGACCGAGCCCGCGCGCCAACCCGATACCACGCAGTTTCGATATTTTGGCGGCATGCTGCTGCAGATGGGCGGCGAGCTGGGCTTTCACGGCTACAACCATCAGCCGCTTGCGCTCTGGGACACCGACTATGGTACGTTGTACGTCTACAAGACCTGGAAGAACAAAGAGACGCTCGTCGCTTCGCTTAACGAACTTATCGCGTTTCAAGACGAGGTCCTGCCCAACGCTCATGGCTCGGTCTACGTGCCACCGTCGAATATCCTTTCGGCCCGCGCGCGCCAGCTTATCGGCACCGACGTGCCGCGCATTAAGACTATTGCCAGTACGTATTTTGAGGATGGCACCGACCTGCCGTACGTGCAGGAGTTTGGCGTGGCGAGCGATGGCATTGTGGAGCAGCCACGTATTGTTTCGGGCGGCATGGTCAACGATTCCTATATGCGTCTGGCAGCCGTGTCCGAACTCAACATGCACTACGTGAGTACGCATTTTATGCACC